>JAFGKL010000010.1 GCA_016928585.1 Sedimentisphaerales bacterium | reverse complement strand
GTAAGTTCCTTGTCGTTTCCTTTTACGAAATCGGAAAGCACTTTTTTTGCCACCTCCAACCGGTTTAGAGTTCTTCCGAAGTAGTCCATCTGCTCACGCATGCTGCCCGATCTGTCAAGCACGACCTGGATGGCGACGCCTTCGGTGGAAATTTCCGACAGCATCGTTCCCTTTCTCGGCCGGGCAAGCGCAACTATCAGCAGCGCAATGCAAAGGAATCTTGCGACTAAAAGGATCGGCCGCAGCTTGATCCTCCATGATACCGGGCAGGCGCTGAATTTATCAACGGAGGAGAACTTCATAGCTGCGGAAAACCTTTTGCGCCTTACAAGGTAGGCCGCCAGCGGCAGCAGCAGTAACAAAAGCAGGTTCCATGGCGAATAAAACTGCATTTAAACGCCCTCCTGAAACTGAGTGGGTTTTTCGCCGTCGGTTATATCGACCTGGTATATCTCTGAGGCGGTTTTGCAAATAAAGTCCCTCACGATCTTGATGGTTTTTTCGTTTTGATCGGGCGATGGATCGTATTTTGCGAATTTTACAAGATCGCAGTGGGTCAGGAACTCGGCAAGCATTTTTTTGTCCGCTCCTAACTGGCCGTCGGCGCCGGCAAGCTCATAAAGGAACTCTTCGGTGGTCTTGTCGGGGGCGTTAATGCTGAAGCGATGCTCGATGTAATATCTTAAAACATTGCTGATGCGTATGTAGAAGAGCTTGATCATGCCTTTTGACAGCAGGTCCTCTTCGAGAAGGTCGTTTAGCTTTTCGAGTGCGAGCTCATGGGCGGATTTTAAAATATGAGGGATTATTTTAGGAGCGTTCCTGTTTTTCCAATAACACCGGAAGATAAGAGCCGCAATGATAACAACTATAATTATAGCGATCCAGGCAATGGTCAGGTCTGCCGGGACGGTCTTTACGTCTGCGATGTCGGCAAGCTCCGGCTGGGCCTCCGGCGGCAGGTTCATGATCGAATCGACCTGGACATCGACAGGGTCGGTAATGATCTGTTGTTTTTTATCCGGATCGTCCGGGCTGTAAAAATCTACCGTTATCGCCGGTATCGCAACGCTGCCGGTGGTGAACGGCTCAAGCCTGAAACTGACGGAGGATATGATATTATTATTTTCATCAAGGCGGTCATCGGCGCGATGGGAGTCTATAAGTTCCATGTCCTCAAGATCGGCTTCGCCTGATTTGAGCGTTGGCAGCTGCACCTTGTAATCGGGTGTGGATTTTGCAATAAGCTGCAGATCGATGGTTTCGGCGATGGTGATATGATCCTTTTTTAACTGAAGCGTTACTGCTAAGGGACCCCGCTCAAAGACCTTTGAAACGGCCGGTTCATTGGATTTTTCTTTATTTTCGGTTTTATCGCACGATGCGCAGAAAAAGATCACACCGCCGCAAAGCAGCAGAATAAAAACAAGTTTATCAATTGTCAGGCTATTTTTATTCATTGCTAAAATCTTCTTTTTCTCATCCTGAAAAATGCCACAAGGTCGCGTATGTACGATCTGTCGGTACTGATGCCGATAGAATCGACATTTATCGAGCGGAGCATTTCTTTTAACTGACGGGACCTCAAGGTATTGCTTTTTTCGTAAGCTTGTCTGAAAGCTCTTGAGGCAGTGTCGATGATCCGGATTTGCCCGGTCTCTGCGTCGGTGAACTCCATAATTCCTGCCGAGGGAAGCTTTATCTCCGCCCTGTCATGCACAGGCACAGCTATAACATCATGACGTTTGTTTAAAAGGCTCATCGGTTTTTTAAGGTCGGTATCTATAAAGTCCGAAACGAGGAAGATCGTCGCTTTTTTCTTCAGGACCTTCGCCAGGTAATCCAGCCCTTCGGTAATATTGGTCTTGCGCAGCGGCATTTTAAAATATAACAGCTCGCGTATCAGCCGCAGCATGTGACGGACGCCCTTTTTGGGTGGGATATAATGCTCGACCCGGTCGGTGAAGATCAGCAGGCCCACCTTGTCGTTGTTCTTGGCTGCGGCAAAGGCAAGGACGGCACAAAACTCGGCGGCAAGTTCGTTCTTTATCCGGCCGGCGGTTCCGAATTGGCCCGATGCGCTAAGATCCACCGCAAAGATAACCGTCATTTCGCGCTCTTCGACAAAACGCTTTATGTACGGCTTGCCAGTTCGGGCCGTAACGTTCCAGTCGATGCTTCTTATGTCGTCACCGGGGTTGTACTCGCGTACCTCGTCAAACTGCATCCCCCTGCCCTTAAAGACGCTTTCGTACTGGCCGGCAAAACTGGCATCTACCGTACGAGATGTAAAAATCTCAATCTGCTTGATCTTTTTTATCAGCTCTTTCGGTATCATTTGCTTTATTTAATAATATCGGAATAAATTTTATCAATAATCCTGAACAGGAGGTTTTCCGTTTCTCCAGTTCCATTCACTGTCTTCCATGAAGCGGACCCATTCGTTAGGTACAGGCATGGGCCACTGCTTAAAATTCAAAACGCACTCGGCAAAAAGATCCGCATTTGCCTTGGATGGCTGCTTAAGAAGTTTTTCCATTAACTCGACAATATCTTCCGGCTTGTCCGGTGCATTACGCAATTCATGCATGAACCATTTGTTGTATGGAAATAAAATATTATTATGAGCAAGGATCATCCTGCCGCCAAACAACGCCAGTTCCTTCACAGCATGAGTCAGGTAAAATATATTGCCGCGCCTTTCGGCTTCGTAAATAAACCCAAGCATAGCTTTAACCTGGCTATGGAAACTTATCAGCTTTTGCTCTTTTTCATGACTGGGATATATTGGGATCTGTTTGACTAATGCCTCGATCCTCGGATCGCGGCAGAACCCTGTTATCGCATCTTTAAACGCAAACCGTGCCGGCTCACTGCCATGGTCCGCAGCCTCTTCCAAAAATCGAACATCGTGAACCTTAATATCAACATAACCGCCCTCGTAATCGCATATATCCCTTAAGACGATAAGAATGTCTTTCGACGCAAGTCTTCTTTGATATTCCTCGTCGGTCGCGATAAGCATCATGTCAATATCCGACCCAGCGGTCTCAAGGCCCTTCGCCACCGACCCGCCTATCAAAAGCGCCAAAAAGGCGTCGTCATTCTTAAAGCGATCGATCACTTTATCTATAGTCTGTTTATGATGTTCTCTCACTTGTGCTTACCTGTATCTACGGAACTTCGATGTTATCAAATACGGTCTTAATAATATCTTCGCTGGTCATGTCCTCGGCCTCGGCCTCATAGCTGATGATGACCCTGTGCCGCAAAACGTCCATTCCTATGCTCTTGATGTCCTGCGGGGTTACGTATGGTCTTTGCTGCATGAATGCATAAGCCTTGGCCGCCAGTGCAAGGTAAATGGTCGCCCGCGGCGACGCCCCATAATTGATAAAGTTGCCAAGGTCGATGCCGTACTTTTGCGGTTCCCTTGTGGCACAGACGATGTCAACGATGTAATCTTTTATCTTGTCGTCGATGTATATCTGATCGACAACGCCGCGTACGTCCATTATGTCCGCGGGGCTGATGACCGGCTGAATATCGAAATTTTTACTGATCGACGCCATTCTCTCGAGTATCTGGCGTTCCTGGTCCTTCAGCGGATAATCGACCTTCAGCTTCAGCATGAACCTGTCAAGCTGCGCCTCCGGCAGAGGGTACGTCCCTTCCTGCTCGATGGGGTTTTGCGTGGCTAATACCATAAACGGGGCCGGCAATGGATGCGTCTGTTGCCCTATCGTCACCTGGTGCTCCTGCATGGATTCGAGTAATGCGCTTTGCACCTTTGCAGGCGCACGGTTTATCTCATCTGCAAGAATAATGTTCGCGAAGATCGGCCCCTTGCGGGTGTAGAACTCGCCGTCCGACTGCCTGTATATCTGCGTACCGATAAGGTCCGCAGGCAGCAGGTCCGGCGTGAACTGTATTCGCCTGAACTCGGCGCTGATGGCCCTCGACAGGGCCGTTACTGCCATGGTCTTTGCAAGTCCCGGCACGCCTTCAAGCAGGATGTGCCCGTCTGCTAACAGGCCCACAAGCATCCTTTCAAGCATGTAACGCTGGCCGACGATCACCTTGTCGATCTGTGCAAAAAAGGCGTGTACGAATTGGCTTTTCTGTTCTACCAACTCCCCTATCTGTTTTATGTCCGCTGTCATTGAAAATTCCTCCAGTAATTTTTACAGTACTGAGTTACAATCGATATTTTCCGTTCGTTCGCGGGCAAGTAGCTTTATAACCAGTTATGATCTTACTCGCGAAAATTTATTACCCTAAAGGGTATAAGGTTTCAGAACCATAGTAATTTAATTCGGTACTTTAAACCACTATTAAAGATGTGCCGAAGGGCTCCGGCACCATATACTTACGTATCAAGGGGCCATTTTGTGCAAAATCAGAGCAAATTTCAACCCCCCAGATAAAAAAAATCACACTTTTTACGGACAATAACGGACAAACCTGCCGCAGGCCGGTAAATTCAAAACCTTTTCAGCAGGGTCGGATTTTGGTGGGTTTTTGCGGCTTATCGATTCCCGAATCCCGCCCCACCCGCCTCAACCATTGCCCTTTTCCCGCCTATCAAAAATCCGCAAAGAGGGTTCCCTCGTACTTTCTCCTTTTATTCTCCCGCCTTCTCAAAAAACTTGTGAAATTCATTCATAACATTGCTAACAAATTGTAAAGAATGACATTTTGAGTCTCGATGAATCAGATATTGAAGATATTGCTCCCAATCTCCTGTTTGGTGGTAGCCAAGTTTAATTTTCTCATCATATATTTCAAAAAAAGTTTTTCCAGTAGAATTGCAATAAATGATCAGGTTTTCAAGAGAGTTAACTGATAAGAAAATTGGTGGGTGAGTAAATATTTTGTCTGTTCCGTTAAAAACATCATATTTGATTTTTTTAGATTTCGGATTTTTCAAAATAATGTTTCGGATATACCATTCATGATTAACTTCGGGTATTTCGCCAAGTGTAACAATAATAGCTAAAAAAGGAATGTCACGCTTTATATTAAGTGAATCAAATCCGTTTTTTTTCAAATATTTTCCAGTGTTAACGACTTGACTTAACCCTTTAGATATTTGAGTCGTTGACCCCATACCCTTTAAAACAGATTCTGCTAACACAGTTGCCTTAAAGGTGACTGCCTTGCATTCAATCAGAATATTCTCATCGTTTGTGGTAAG
This sequence comes from Sedimentisphaerales bacterium, assembly GCA_016928585.1. GTDB lineage: Bacteria > Planctomycetota > Phycisphaerae > Sedimentisphaerales > Anaerohalosphaeraceae > JAFGKL01. The sequence continues at coordinate 10,439 of JAFGKL010000010.1, read as the reverse complement.
CAAAAAATCGCACTCACCGGTCTCTTCTGTAATCTCCTTGAGTACATTATCATCATAAAGATTGTGATTAGTCTCTAGGCAGCCAATTACCTGTTGACAATAATTTTGAAATGACTTGCCAATACAGTAACCGTTAGGCTCAAGTTCCGAAAATTTATCTAACAGGCCATATCCAAGATGCCGAAAAATCAATTCGGGTATTGGGGCAGTTATTAATCCATTATCTAATTCTAAAATAGGCCTCTCTAAAAATGGAGAAATTATTAAAAAATGGAACTCTTTGTTTGTTACATCTCTCGTCTTGTAAAATCGTTCTTTAATTTCAATCTTACTATATGTGCTTAGATCAATAAACCTAAGATAATCTTCAGGCTTCAAGGATATTGAGGGGGGTATTGTAATTACTTTTTTAGAGGTCACATCATTACGTAAAATACTAAATGCTGAATAACCGCATTCAAACCACTGCCTAACGCTCAACCCATACTTCCCTTGAAAGTCATCAAAAAGGCAGGAAGTGAAATTATTATCCCAAAAAAGCTTCCAGTATCTTGCAAGATGTTTTGGGGCACATTCGGTTTTTTGTAATAAGAGTTGTGAGCGATGCATATACTGCGTAAACAAAGGAAGTTTATAAGAAATAATAAAGGTTTCATAAATAAAAGGGGTGTCTATTTGAAAGTTTAGAATGTCAACTAATTTACTGTGGTCAAAATTTTCATGGTAACCACTTTTATAATAGGCACAACTAGCTTCTATTGTATTCAGAATAATGTGAGGTGGTAAAATTTTGTCTGGGGGATAATTACGAAAAAATCTTATGATGTTTGGAATGAATTCATCTGGCTTAAATCTCTTTATTTTCTTTTCAAAGATTTCATGAAAATCGCACATTTGCAATTTAGCATGGCGTCTTGCCTCCTTTTCAGAGAGTTTGTTTAAGTTTTCGAAAAACTCGGTTTTATTATGTGGATACATTAGAAAACAATGATCTCCAGCCTTCATCTATTCTTTTTTTGTGGCTTCCTTCATTCATAATGATGCCTTAACAATAATTAAATTTCGTTTTGATGTTTGTACCAATCTGTAACAAAAAGATTTAGATAATCATCTTCATTCAATGCTGTATCTGCGTGACCTAAATCTTTTCTAAGCGCAACCATCAACTGGCCAAACTGACGAACAATCTCTATCCCTGCCAACTCCCCTTTACCTGATCTTGTTTTCCAATCACCATATTTTTTAACCGTTTGATCAGATGCAAAAAAGAACAAACCTGTAGCAAGATTTAATATTTTTTTGTTAATTTCATTGACTGTTTCACTTTCGCCTGCTTCAAGTTTCTTGAGCAGTTCTTTATCAGTAAGAAACTCCCTTTGCAAATTACCAAAACTGATAAACTCTTCCGTCTTTCTTATTTGCAACTCTGCATGGCTTATTCTGAACACCTCAAGTTCTCTTGAAAGTGTCGTCTTGAAACTCTCAAGCTTTTGATTAAGCTCGTGCTGAAAGGTTTGTTGATGAAGTTTATGAAAAGACGTTGGCAGTTCTTTAATCCACATCCATACCAACAATACCACAATGCTTAACACTAGCTGAAGAATAATAATTATATAATCCATCTTATTTCCTTAAAAAGTAATCCATTAAATTATTCCTGCCCATACGTATTAATCAAAGTTCATAAATGAAAACCTTAGTCAGTTTATTTTTTCTTGTATTTTGCATGCCATTGAAGAAAGTACCTCCCAAACAGACTATTTAATTCCCTTATCCAAGTGATAAAATCTTGTTTTTGAGACCAGACATCAGTAAATTTGCTGCTAAAATAGTCCTGTTGATAATGAAAGACGCCGTTTCTATATTTCCTTAGCAAATCTATATAATCTTCTTTTTTTAATAGATTGCTTATATCGGCGTCCTGAAGCTTAAGTGCTTTCCAGCCTTCAATTACCACGTATAGACCTGCATACCAATAACTCATATAAATATTCAAATTCTGTTCGATCAAAAACTTGTCTTCCGGGCTCTTTGTGTTTTTCTCTTCGGCCAATAGATTATCAAAATCTGTTCTCATTTTGTTTGCCCATATAAAGTATCGATGTAATGCGACTTCAACAGGGATGTTTGGGGCATTGGAACTCATCATGTCTCTTTTCCCCTCAATTTTTTCTTTTTCTCCGAACTGCAAACTAACCTGCCTATTTTCTCCGGCCGCAACGCGCCCGGCTCTCCTTCAAAAAAATCAACCACCATCGCGCAAGTTTACGCCTTAGTTTACACCCTAGGTGGTGGCGATCCCACAATTTATGCCCTGGGTATTATTCATTATTCACTATTCATTGTTCATTGTAGTTATGTAATTTTACGACTCCAAAGTTTAACCGTCAAGAAATAAAAGATAGATTTTGCCGGTTTTTTCCAGTACTCAACCTCTGCCCCGACGTGCCAAAAGCATAAAAATCCAAACCGGGACCATGAACTGGCCAGTTAAACATCGCAAAGCAGCTTTTTAGGCTAAAAACAGGCATTAGCACGTTTACAACGAGGCATTGTAAGCCTGCATCGAGCTATCGTAAGCTTACATCGGGCAATTGTAAGCCTGCATCGGGCAATTGTAAGCCTGCATCGAGCAATTGTAAGCTTGCTCCGAGGTAAAGTAAGCTTACATCAAAGCATTGTAAGAGTGCATTAGCCGACAGCGAAAAACTGCAAAAAGTGCCTATAAAAGCGAAAGAATGAAGTTCGGTTTGATCAAGGTGGCTAAAGTTTTGGCAGCGTTCTGTCCCATAGTATGTCCAGGTACAGCATGCTATAGCCGTTATAATAAAGACTATCCGTATAGTAACCGGCACGATGACCGTTAGCCGCCCCGTCGTCCGCATTCGTTGCCGCCGCGGCTGCATAAAGACCGTTACAGGACAGCATCACAATTGTAGCCATAATAATGTATAATTTCCGTGTCATATTTTGCCGCCTTCGACTTAAAACACCCTTTTCTGGAATTGCATTATACAAGAACAGCCATAATATAACGACCCTTATTGTGTATCAGGGCGGCCGGACATTAGTGAACGGCCGTAATACGAGCCTAAATTAAGATAGTTTTAAGCCAATTTTTTCTTGCAAAAACACCCTAAGGTAATATAATACCGTTATTACACGTGTATGGCTATCTAAACGGAAGATGGCTTAAATACGTTTCTTTTGCCGCTTCCTCGCAAATAGCCTCTAAAGAAGTATAATCAATAAAGCTGAATATACAGGAGGGATGAATCATGAAAGTTAGTTATTTCCATTTCTTTTTAAGCATTGTGGCAGTCTTTAGTTTTTTTGCAGCCAATGCTCAGGCCGTGCCGGGCGGGTGGCAGGTCGTACAGCTAAGCAATAATGTATTTGAGGACACAAGCCCGAGAGCATCCGAAGGCAAGGTCGTCTGGATCACCGATGACGGCAACGACACCGAAATAATGTTCTACAACGGAACCTCAACGGTCCAGCTTACGAACAACACTTATGACGAAGCCAGCCCGCAGATATCCGGCAGCAATATTGTATGGTCGGGATTTGACGGGCAGGACTGGGAAATATTCTATTACAACGGAAGCTCTACCACACAGCTTACCAGCAATACGTACAACGATATAAATCCTTCGATATCCGGCAACCATATCGCATGGCAGGCAGCGGACACAGGACTCGGAAGCCATATATTTTATTATGACGGCGCAACCACCGTCCAGGCCTCCACCGCCGGTGCCGACAGGTGGTGCACCGGTCCTGTCATCGACGGCAGTAATATCGTCTGGCACATGAGAGAATATGACCACGGACGGTACAAAAGATATATCGTCCTGTACGAAGACGGGGCCAAAAGCGTAGTAACCGGCCCTACTTACAATCTTTTAAGGTCGCTGTCATTAAAAGGAAATTTTATCACCTGGTTCGAAAGCACAAGGACCAGCAGCAAGGTCTACCGTTACAGCATATTCGACGACAGTACCAAGGTCCTTGGCAGCACCAGATCGCTGAACTCATACCCGAACACCTCGGAAAGAGCCACCGTCTGGCAGACAGCAAACGGAAAAACCAAAGATATCTATTGGTCCTTCCGCAGCGGCAAGGACCCCTACACAAATCTAACCAGAAGCCGCTATGAGAACCTTTATCCGTGTATCTCTGACTTAAGGATCGTCTGGATATGCCATAGCGATACATTTAACTATATCTACTTGCGTGACGGCGGGCGCAACTTAAGGCTTTCAACGGTCAATTCCACTTCAGTAAGACCTCCATACATTGACGGCACAACAATAACATGGGCACAGCGGGACTTAAGCGATTTCGAGGTATGGGTGGCATTTCCGCAGCCGATATACGTGGATGATTCGGCGCCGGGCTCAAATAACGGCACAAGCTGGTACAATGCCTACACTAAACTGCAGGACGCCCTTGGTGCTGCATCGTCGGGTGATGAGATACGAGTGGCACAGGGGATATATTATCCCGATGAAGGCATCGGACAAATGGAAGACTACAAGGATTCCACCTTCACGCTCGTATCCGGCACATCCCTGAAAGGCGCTTATGCGGGATACGGAGCGTCGAACCCCAACGCAAGGGACCCGAACTTATATGAAACCATTCTGTCGGGCGACCTTATGCAGAATGATGCGCCCATAACGACCATAACCGACGTGTTTTATGGTGTAGGACGCGGCGACAACGCACGCCACATTATCACCTCTCCCAACTGTGACGAGAATACGATACTTGACGGGTTCACCATCACCAACGGCCGTGCGGGTATGGGCTATCCCGGCGGCGGACTGATAGCGGGCGCCAGCAATATCCTGAATATCAGCGACTGTAAGTTCGAATATAATCAATCCCTGGCGGGCGGGGCAATATACCAAACTTACGGCCAGTTAATAATTGAAAACTGCACCTTCAAAAGCAACCTTACTGTTACGGGCGGAGCCATCTATCATATATACGGCGATATCCAGATCACAGATTGCGATTTTATAGATAACCATGCCCTGCTGGTCTACGAACCGAGCGGGCTTACCCAAAAGGGAGGGGCCATCTATCTATACGAGACTACCTCATCGATCCACAACAGCAGCTTTACCGATAACTATGCCGCACAATATTCCGGCGCCGTACACTATGATGCTTCCGGAGACATAACTACGGACACGTATGAATGCACATTTACCGGCAACCAAAGCGACGACTGGGGCGGCGCTATCGCTTATTTTGCCACCGGCACAGGAAATTTTGCCAACTGCTCCTTTATCAACAACAGCTCCGGGCAAGGCGGCGGGCTGGTTATTTACAACTGTATAAGTCCTTACATAACCAATTGCCAATTCATAGCCAACCGTTCCACCGGCTCAGGCGGGGCTTTATGGAACGGCCACGACTGTGACCCTCAAATTTTTGGCTCACTGTTTGTTGGAAACTCTGCGGCAACCTCCGGCGGCGCTATCTTATGCACAAATTATAACAACCTCCAAAGCGGCCATCCAAGGTTCTCTAACTGTACCTTCGTTGATAATTCAGCACCTCTGGGTTCGCTGGTCGCATGTGAAAAGGACAGCCCAAGCAGTTATGGGCCATCAGTCGTCGATTTCAAGAACTCTATTATGTGGCAGAACAACAGCCCGTTGGCTTATAATGACGATGGTTCAACTATAAGGATCGAATACTCCGACGTACAGGGAGGATATACCGGCCATGGCAACTTCGACGCCGATCCGTGTTTTGTCAGCGAACCCGATGACGGCGGGGACGGCTTTGGCGACGACCCCGGCACGGGCGAAGATGAGTCAGCCAATGACGATTACGGCAACCTGCGACTATCAGCCGGTTCGGCCTGTATCGACCGCGGTTTCAATATATGGGTGCATCTCGATTATGCCGACCTGGACAACGACGAATATCTGGCCGAGCCCGTACCTTACGATCTTGACGGGTTCGACCGGTTTACGGACGACCCTGCAGCACTCGATACGGGTTTTGCCCGGGGACTTGATACCAACGAAGTCATCGACCTGGGCTGCTACGAAAGAGGCGTATGCGGCGACGACAACCATATGTATCCCGGTGGTGACGCCAATTACGATTGCTTCGTGGACCTTTTGGATCTGGCCGTATTCGCAGGCAACTGGCTGACTTGTACCGATCCGGACTGCAACTGATCGAGATATACAGCTTGTTCAAATAGATGATAAACCGGCGGGTCGGAAGCAGAAAAGTCTTAAAAAGCATACAACTTTCATTAAAAACCGTATGCGCAACAGCCATTAATCTGCTTAGTAACAACTACTTGTTAAAAAAAGCCCCCGGCTCCGTCACGATCCTGTCTGTTGTGATAAATTGTCAGCAGCATAAGCCGTATGGCGATTTTGATCCTGAACCTGTCCCGCAAAACTAAAAGCTTATAACAGCCTTATCCGCAACAAATCATAACGTCATTAACAGTAATAGGTTATGTAAACAAAGCGTCGCCCGCCGCCCCGATTTATCGGGATAACATAAACCATCATCTGTAACCTCAATATTACCTTCTCGATCCGACCAGGTCAGTCATATAAAAAAATATCCAAAATCGAAATATTTTACTTGACTATTCAGTCAAAACTGACGATATAGTCAAAACTGACGATGTCGTCGAAATCAACTGGTATGGTTAAGGTTTTGCCATAGTGAAAAAAAGACATTCGAAAGTAAAAACAAAGCAATCCCGTCAGGGACACCGCACGAACATTACCCGCCAAAAACTACTCGAAGCTGCCAGAAGCATTTTTGCAGAAAAGGGAATGGACCTAGCCAGGATAGATGAGATATCAGAACGTGCCGATGTCGGCAAGGGAACGTTTTATTACCATTTCAAGGGCAAGGCACAGATCGTAAGGGAGCTTATTAAGGTAGTCCTTGGAGAGCTGGTGGCAACCATTGAGGAAAAATGCAAGGATGCCTCCGATGTCAAGGATATGCTCAATAATCTCATAGGGGCGCATATCGAGTTTTTTAGCAACCGCTGGGAAGATTTCATGCTCTACTTTCAGGGCAAATGCGATTTGAACCTGCAGGATGGTTATCCCGGTCTCGAACCAATCTTTATTGACTACCTTGAATGTGTCGAGACCCTTTTGGAGTCTGTCGTCAAATACAAGCTGCCGCAGCCGGTGTTGCGCCGTATTGCATGTGCCATCACGGGTTTTGTGTCCGGTTATTATTCATTCGCAACAATAGAGCCGCAGGACGAGAACATTGATGAGGTATTTAGTTCGTTACAGGGTGCAATGGTTGCAAGCCTGGAGCGTTTTATTAAAGAAGCACTGCCGGCAGAAGTAGCCGGCGGGAGTTCTTCCAAAAGTGTATAGAAAAATTTTATGGTAGTGCCGTGTAAGGCAAGGGTGCCAAAAACTGCGTACCAAACAAGGAGCCTTTAGAATGGAAACACAAACAATAGTTGAGCAGGCGGTTGAGCAGTCTGTATGGGGCATTGCATCAAGTTTCGACATTTACAATTGCGATCCTGATGCGATCCGCAGCGCCGAAAAGATCCGGCAATTCGTGATCGAGTTGTGTGACTTGATCGAGATGAGAAGATTCGGGGAGACAATAGTTGTCAATTTCGGCGAGAATGAGCGGGTCGCCGGCTACTCAATGGCACAGTTGATCGAGACGTCACTAATTTCTGCCCATTTCGCCAATCTGACAAACACAGTCTATCTGGATGTTTTCAGTTGCAAGCCCTATGATCCGGAAATAGTTAAAAACTATGCCATGAGATTCTTCGCAGGCTCTCACTGTATCACACATAGCAACCTGAGGCTGTAGGTTATGTATGATATCCGCATAATAAACGACCTGGAGCAATGTCGTGATATCTGGGATCGCACAATACCTCAGGAGACTGTATGGGATATATGGGAGTTCCGGGCTTGTTTCCAGAAGCATTTTCAGCGACCGGCATGTTTCATTACTGCCGAAAACTCCGGCGGGCCCGTCGAGATCTTACCCCTTAGCTGGATAGAGGAGTCGCAGCGCTATGGCTACTTTCCCGGGGAAACATGGCAGGACAAAACATGGCTCGAGCAAAATCGCATTCCGTCTGACAACGCAATACTTTGCAATATGCTGGATAGTTGTCCGGGGCCATATTACCTTCGCTATTTACTGCCGTCTTCAGGACCGGTACCCCAAAACAACTGCGTTGTTGACGAGATAGGGTATCTGTTCAGACCGGCCGATTACGACTATGATATCGAGAACTATTTTCAGCAGTTTTCGAAAAAGTCCGCAAAAAACATAAAACGTGAAATAGCGTCATTGCAGGCGAGGGCCTGTTTTCGCTACGACGATATTTCAGACTTCGAGCACCTGATACAATTGAACGTTAATAATTTCGGCGATAGTTCTTATTTCTACGACCGGCGATTCCGCGAAAGTTTTCGCGAGATCATGCATTACCTTAACGAAAAAGGATGGCTGAACATAATAACCGTCATAATAAACTCAGAGATAGCTGCTGTTGATATAGGATGTGTCCATCAGGGAGACTATACCTTACTCGGAGGCGGAACAAACCGCAACTACCCCGGAGTGGCAAAACTTATAAACCTGCATCATATGCAGCGAGGCTGCAGGGAAAAGTTCAATCTGCTCGATTTTCTGTGCGGAGATTTTTCATGGAAGCAAAAATTTCATCTTACCGCAAGACCATTGTACCTCCTGTCAAACTGCTCCTCTGAAAATCATTTTTCGGAAAATATGGAACTGAGGGGGGCAGAATATGTCGAATAAACGCGTATTGGTTGTGGGGACAACTGCTGATTATATCGACATCATTAACCGGCGATTTCCGCAAAGGGCAATTTTTATTACCGATGCTAACGAGCGGGCAAGGGCCGCTGAGCCTTCGCCGGGTCCAAAAGATGAACTGCTTTGCGATCTGAGCCGACCCGAACGGATCGTTACTGCACTGCAAAAACATTTAAAGCAATGGCAGATCGATCCAGGCGGGATCACCTGCTTTGACTGCGAATCGATGTCCGCAGCTTCATTTATTGCTCGTTCGTTCGGGCTGGCTTATCCTTCCGCAGAAGCCGTTGCGGCATGCAGAAGCAAGTACATCTGTAAGCAGCTTTGGCGGCAGGCCAGGCTGCCGTGTCCCAACGTGGAGCTTGTTCATACTGCCTCCAATGCCGTAAGTTTCATGAAAAAAACAAACGGCCCTGTCGTGCTTAAGCCTTTGACCGGCAGCGGAAGCGAGCTTATTTTCATGTGTTCCACTGAAGATGAATGTGTGCTCGCGTTTAATACGATGCGGTCCGAATTGGCACGACATGCAGGTAAAAGAATGTACGCTCCGTATGTTTGTGATGGAAAAAGGATTGACCCGTGCACGGTCTTTGTCATTGAAGAGTTTATTCAGGGCGACGAGTACAGTTGCGATTTTGCGATCGACGGGGATCGTGTAGAAATTATCCGCATAGCTAAGAAGATCCTCGATCCGAAACAGCCATGCGGAACAACTGTGGCATATCTCCTGCCCGGCATACTTCCTGAAAGCTTGACACAGGAGAACCTCCGCAGTCAGTTACGTACAGCGGCTAAAGTTTTGGGACTTGATCGGGCTATATGTATGCTGGATTTTGTTGTCCGGGGGGACAAGGCCGTTATGATCGAATTAGCTCCTCGTCCGGGAGGCGATTGTCTTCCGCCTTTGCTGTTGAAAAGCTGCGGAATGAACATACTTGGACGCACGCTCGACTTCGCAGAGGGGCAGTCCTTCATCTCAGGCAAATCCTTACAATACCGGCCTCTTGTTGGTCTTCGTCTCCTCGCAGCATGCAGCGGTGAAATCGAGTATGTCGACTCATCAGACTTAATTGATGATCATCGCATAGTTGAGTTTCAATTGAAGCGAACGCCGGGCCACAGGGTCATCCTTCCGCCAAAAGATTACGAATCAAGACTGCTTGGACATGTTATTTTTGAACCGGCAGGATTCGAAAGTATCGAAAACGAGTGTATTGAGATCGCCTCTAAACTAAAGGTTGAAATGAAAAGACAGTTATGCACGACAGCCAGTCCATCTTAAAAACAACCTGCAAGCCGACCAGACAGGAACCGGTTGTACTCGATCAGGCACAGATCAGCCCTTTTGTAAACAGCTTTCTGCAGCGGAAAGATATCTTTCTGCAGGCATGCCGCTGTCATGGTTCTCCTCTTTACGTGGTGGAAGAAAGTATTCTCTTCGAACAGGCCGGCCAATTTACCGACGCGTTCTCTCAGGTGCTGCCCGATGTGCGTGTTTATTATGCAATGAAGAGCAACAACCATCCTCTCATCGTAAAAACATTGGTAAACGCCGGCCTGAATCTGGATGTTTCCAGCGGATTGGAACTTGAGATTGCTCT
>JAFGKL010000129.1 GCA_016928585.1 Sedimentisphaerales bacterium | reverse complement strand
GCTTATAAAGGGAGACCTGTCGAAAATTTCGGAAGACCAGATCTGTCGATACGAAAAGCCTGAAGCAGAAGTTATAAAAAGTTTTAAGGGCGACGTAGAAAAGACTCCCGGCGGCGGGATAAAGCTTCCCTTTGACTAATCCGCTTTACATCGCGGGCCGAAAAATCGCTATAAAAAAGGTTCTTTGGTTATAAATTGTTCAGGACGAATTGTGGAATCATTTTGCGAAGATGTTCTATTTTTTTGGCCACGAATTTTCACGGACGGACACATGTTGTTCAAAGGAAGGAACAGGATCAAGAGGAAATGGATGAATATCTTCGTGTCAGTGTTTATTTGTACCCTACTAAGCGCATGTGTTCATACAGAAAAGCAGGCGAATAGAGACCTGAAAGCCGAGGTTGAGCTGTTAGGCGGCCTGGCGGAGAAGGCGTTTCTATCGGGAGATGTCGATGCTATGCTGCAATACTATAGCGACGACATCATTTCCATGCCCGATGGTAATCCAATGGTAACGGGCAAAGCGGAATTAAAACGCAAGACGGAAGCGATCCTGTCATCAGGGTTGAAATTCGAATATCTTGAATCCACGTCGATAGATGTTCAAAGCAGCGGCGAATATGTCTATGAGGTTGGGACGTTCAATCAGGCCGTGATCATTCCGGGTGCGAGCGAGCCGATGAAGTCTACTGGAAAGTATGTGAATATCTGGAAGAGACAGCCGGACGGAGAATTGAAAATCGTCGTCGAAATATACAACAGCGATACTTCCAGCTAAAACGCCAGTTAAAGGTTATTCAGGACGAATTGTTTATAGTCGCTATCACCGGTTTTTCCGGATGGGTAGTTGTTAACGTATATTTGTTCCTGGAGCGTCTGTTTTCTGTTGCCGGGGTTTGGGTGGGTAGAGAAAAATTCGATAGACCTTGACTGGCTTTCGCGCTCGAGTATCTCCATCGTCTCTATCATTGCATTGGGCGAATAGCCGGCCCTTACCATGTAGTCCATGCCTATCGAGTCGGCCTGGTTTTCATGTTCCCTGCTGTATCTTAAACTTATAAGCTGCGAGCCGATGTTCGCCATCTGAGCTGCTCCTGCAGAAGAGTGGTCGGAAGCAACGGACAGGGCAAGATCCATGCCGATCTGTGTTGTCATTGCCTGTGCGGCGTGCCTGGCCGTGACGTGCGCCGTTTCATGACCGAGGATGCCTGCCAACTGGGCCTCGCTGTTTAATTTTGAAAGCAGTCCCTTTGTTATAAAAATATATCCGCCGGGCAGGGCCATTGCGTTGATCGAATCATCGTTGACGGCGGTGTAGCTGAACTGGGAATTGGGCAGATGACTTACGCGGGCGATTCTTTGGCCGACACTGCTAACATAGTTCTGCAGTGCAGAGTTGCTTATCCTTCCTCCGAGCTGCTTTTCAACTTCGGGGGCGTACTGTCGTCCCATTTCGGCTTCCTGACTGGACGATACGAGCATAATCTGGTTTTCGCCGGTGGCGGGGTTTACGGCACAGCCGTTATAGAGTAAACAACTTAATAACAACGTTATAATTGATAGTGTTTTGATCATTTTGTTCTCCCTAGCTAATATGTTACACATCGTGTTAATTATAAAAAATACTTGAAAGCTTTTCTATAATTAATTATAAGGGCAACTGTTAATTATTTGGTAAAAAAATGGCAGAAAACGACTTTTGTTCAGATTGCAGCCAGAATCACGACTGTAAAAGCATGTATCAGCAGTTAGGAAAGGCCAAAGGGCCCGGCGTGGCATTGCGGGTTTTTTGGGCTTTTTTGTTTCCAATCGGGGTTTTTATCGGAAGTCTGTGCGTTTTTGAGCGGTTATTTGCCGGCAAAATCGCCGGTAAAACGGCCCTGACGGTGGTAAGTTTTGTTTTGTCATTGGGCGTTAGTTTTGCGTGTGTATTGATCGTTTCAGCGATCAACAGGCATTTCGCCAAAAATAGCCTTTGTAGTAAAGGAGATCGACGCCCTACCTTGGGCATGAATTTAGGGCGATAAATTATTGATTCGTTGTTTGTCTACAAAAACCGAAAGTTTATAAATTGAAAGTTGTTTTCGGAAACGAGAAGAAATGAAAGCGGTTGGAAGATTAACATTTCCCGGCGGGGTTCACCCACCCGGAAATAAGGAACTGAGTGAGAACTGTCAAATTCAGCAGCTGCCGACGCCTAAGCAGGTGGCGGTAATGCTTAGCCAGCACATCGGTGCGCCTTGCGGGTCGCTGGTTGAAAAAAAAGCCAAAGTAACGGCCGGGCAGGTAATTGGCGATTCCGATTCGTTCGTATGTGCCCCGGTACATTCGCCGGTTGACGGGACAGTAAAAGATATCGCACTTGCCTCGCATCCGGTGCTCGGCAGGTCGATGGCGATCTTTATCGATGCGGACCCTGAGGCAGAAGGCAAACGGCCGTGCCCTGAGAAATTCACAGCGGATTTTGACGAGGGGGCTTTTGAAGCCGGGCAGATCCGCGACGCGATCCGGACGGCCGGGATCATCGGTATGGGCGGGGCGGGATTTCCGACGAGGGTAAAGCTGGAACCAAACCCTAAAACTCCGAAAGAAGTTTTGATAATAAACGCCTGCGAGTGCGAGCCGTTCATCACGTGCGACTACCGCGTGATGCTGGAATGGGCGTACCAGGTAATAGCCGGGGTCAAACTTGCCAAAAAAGCAGGCGAGTGCCCGGTG
>JAFGKL010000128.1 GCA_016928585.1 Sedimentisphaerales bacterium | reverse complement strand
TTCTCCATTTTTTTCAGGTCCGCTATAAGTTGAGGACGGCCTATATTAAAACTTTCGTTGTCTATCGGTGCGCCGTGCCATTTGTTATCATTTTCCATAAATGACACTCCTTTTCCTTTAACGGTTTTATAGATTACCGCAACAGGAAAATCATCCTGAATGTTTATCCATTGCCACGATTTACATATATCTGAAACGCTGTTACCATCGTAAATTTTGTCAGAAACTTTCCAGTTAAATGCCCTGAGCTTATCGATAAGAGGCTCCAACGGCATAATATCCTTGCTTTTACCGTCAAGCTGAACAGCATTATAGTCAACCATAAGAATAAACCGTTGCGGTTTGAATTTGGCAGCCGCCATCATTGCCTCCCATGTTTGACCTTCGTCAAGGCAGCCCTCGCCGGTAATAACAAACGTCCAGAATTTTTTGTCAGAAATTTTTGCGGCAAGTGACATCCCAAGCCCAACACTTAAACCATGTCCTAAAGCCCCTGTTGACATATCAACTCCGGGCGTCTTGTTCATACTTGGATGTCCTTGCATGTTGCTGTCGATATCTCTAAACGTATGAACTTCCTGTAAATCGAAAAAGCCTCTGTTGGCAAGAATGGAATAGAGCATACAGCTCGCATGCCCCTTGCTGAGAACAAGCCTATCCCTATCGGGCCATTTAGGACTGTCCGGCTTAATATTCATAATATAAAAATACAGACTCACAAGCAGTTCTGCAGAAGATGACGCACCGCCCCAGTGGCCCGTACCTTTACTGTGAATAACATCAAAAACATCAATTCTGCACTGCTGAGCGAGATACTGCATCATCAGTATTTTTTTTGATTCCTTTTTTTCTAAAAGCACTTCTTTAGGTGAAATTCTTCGGAAATCACTTTCAGTAATCTTTGAAGATGCCGATCGCACTTAATTACTCCACACAAAAATTATTCTGGTTAACAGCCATGTAACTAATACCAAACCAAAACAAGCAAGTGTTATTTTAATAAAGCCGGGATAATACCATTTCAGTTCTGGTTCCCTGCGAAGCTCTATACTGCTGTCTTTACCGAAAAATTTATGCTCGCTGTCCTGAGCATACAATCTTTCTATTTCATCTGCATCTACCTTTTCTTCCCCATCATCAACAAGTCCAGCATCTATAAGAGCCGGAAGCTTTATGCCCGCATCAACAAGCCTCTTTTCCTGGCCAACGGGGGTATGTGTAATAACATGAAACCTTTTAACTTTTAATTCATCATCAGGTTTTCCGAAAATTATGCCAACAAACATGCCGATAAGAGAAAATAACGTCGAAAGAAATACCGATGCTTCAAAACATGGGTTGATAGAATCAAAAAAACCTGCTCCGTTCTTGTTCATTGTATAAACGATTACAGTAATATAAGTAGATATCCCGCAGATAAGAGAAAGCCACATTCCTGTCCTGTTGGCCTTTCGCCAGATAACTCCAAAATAGATCGGAATTCCCAAAAATGATAACAATGTAAGAGAAAGTTTGACATACTGCTGTATGGTCGGAATATATAAGGTTGAAACAGCAGCAATAATCACAGAAGCTAACGCCCACAATCTACCGGCAAGTAAATAATGAGCAAGACTCTTGCCTGGTCTAAATATTCTCCTATACAGATAATTCGCATATAATGCCGAAGATGTCGTTGCATACGTTCCTGCTGATGACATTGCCGCAGCAAAAAAACTTGCGATCAAAAGCCCCAGGACCCCTATCGGTAATATCTCACCCATAACAATACCCCAGGCCATTTCAGGATCTGTCAGGTTGGGCTTATAAATAGCAAACAATATTCCATAAAAAGCAAACAAAAGCGTTATTATTCTTTTCCACAAATGTCCCCATCCACATTGCGTTGCCGCCTGTTCGTTTTTCGAAACAGATATCCAGTTGTAAATCCAGGGAGCAGCAATGCCCCCTACAAGAGCCGAAAGATTAAGCGCAAGGATAGTCCATATAGTCATTCTGTTCGGATCGACAAGATTCCATATTTCAGGCTTTTCCGCACTGTACTGGCGAAGTGCCTCCCAGCCACCGGCATGAACCCACAAAAAAGGCAGCATAATAAAGCTCAGGATTATAAGGCACATCAAGCCCTGAAGGATATCCGTAAGCAGGGTTGACATCATCCCGCCTGAAAAAACGTAAACACCAACAATTACGGTTATTATACAGACACAATGAAATTGCGTAAGCGTCATGAATCCTGACAGGATCTTAGCAATTGCTAATAAAAACATCCCGATAAAGAGAATACATATAAGACCGGCAAAAAATGAATAAAATGCTGAAGCATATTTGTCGAATCGCATTTCGAAAAATTCCGAGACATTGTAAACCCTGGCCCTGCGAAAATATGTGCTGAAAAGATAATATATCGGAGTTGCAAACAAGAAGCTCCACCAGTACCAAACGCCTGAAAGACCGCTTTGATAAGCCTGCCCGCCAACAACAACGGCCTCATTACCGGCAATTGCCGAAGCAAAGATGAAGATAAATGAAATCAGGGGCCCCCACTTACCACCGGCTACGAAAAAGTCGCCAAGAGTTTTGGTTTTTCGGCCACCCTTTAAAACGCCAACATAAAGGATCACAGCAAAATAGACCATTAAAATTGAAAAGTCAAACCAATGGATCCCAAATATCATTTTAATCCTCCGTCTTGTCGTAAGAAATGTTCATTAACTTACAATATGTTTCAAGGGCTAACGTGTGGTCTCCGGGAATTATGTGAAGATGATTCGTATTGAATATATCAATGAAATCATTGGCAGAAATATTCATTTTCAAATATGCGTGCGGCCAGGCAGGACAGGTTTCTTCCATTTTCTTTCGGTCGAATTTGACAACGTCTGCTTTGGCGATAAACATTCGGTATTCTCCATTCTCCCGCGAAAGTCTTGCGGCAGTCGCCGGACCTTCTTTGCATACATATGAAAAATGTGCACCATTGCCTCCGTATTTTGAAATTACTTCATCGACATGGATTTTTGACAAATTACTTGCTGGGTCACTGCTTCTGTCGGCAAACCATGAAGGCTGAGCACCGCAATTACAGCAGACAAAAACATTGTTCTCAAAATCATAAGATCGAACATCGAACAGCAGTGTCGGAAAACCACTGATCAGCTTCAGTATCTGCATTGTCAAAGCACCGTCACTGTCGGCTTCACAGGCCGTTGCAACAGTGTCTTTTGGCCCATTCCAGTCATAAGGATCATTCAGAAAAACTGCACTTAAACAAGCGGTCAGAAAATATTCGCTTAAATCATAATGGCATTTAATGCCGGCAAAATCTATTCCTAGATCATTTATAATACTCCTAATGGCAAGGTAATGACGAATTTGCCCTTTGGCAAATTCCGGCTGAGCTTTTCCCGTTTTGCATACCCTGCCGGAATTTTCACAAAGCCATTTATACGCTTTTTCAACTTCTGTATCATCTGCGTCCTTAGCCCTTCGAATGATTTCAAGTTGGTCAATATGTTCGATATCCACGCCGAATTTTTCCATCCACTGCTGCGCACTTGCAACGCCGGTATTCATTCCTATGCTCCGTCCTCCAAACAAGCCATAGACACTGCCTTTCAGCCTCTGAATAACACCGCTTGCCCTGCAAAACGCAGATAGTTTTTCAAAAACCTGAGGTTCATTAAGCGGGTTGCCCCAAATTTTAGTGCTTTTTAAGCCGATTTGTTTCATTGCACCATGTGCTGCCATAATTCCACCAAGTCCGGGCAGTTTGCCATCTTTGGGAGAACTCAATATAACAGGTCTTTCTATAACCCTTGCTGAAATAAGGCTGAAATTGGGAAATGCAAACACCGGCACATTAAAAACAAATGCTTCGACTCCTTTGGTAAGTATTTGAAGAGCATTTTCCCTTGCCATCTTCGAGCTATATATAATTTCATCAGATTCAACTGCTTCGAGTAAGGGGTCTTTTTCTATACCCTGTCTGAGTGTCTCGCTGTGCGCTTTTATAGCGTTTTCAAGTGAGTCATGAACCCGTTTTCGTCCATCAGAAAAACTTAAGATCCCTACTTTGTAAGGGTTTGACTTAAAAGCATTTACTTGACCAGACATAAAATACTCCTAAAATATACTGAAAAATCACCCTACTGGTAATACCAGTTTAGCCGATTTAACTCCTTTGTCAAGGTTAAATTCTGATTTTGCTTGAAAATTACATTGAAAGTGCTATACTGGTAATGCCAAATAGGAGCTTATATTGGGAAATAATCAAAATCTTGCTGCCAAAGTTTTATTCGAAAAAATTCTTGATAACATCAGATTAGGAATATGGCCCATAGGTTCGGCTATTCCCAGCGAAAGAACGCTGGTATCCGAGTTTAATGTCAGCCGAATCACTGTCAGGGAAGCTCTTTCGATGCTGAAAGCATTGGGTGCAATTAGTACTTCGCAAGGCAAACGCTCTGTCATCAGCCCTCTTGATTCCAATATTATAAGTCGACTTTTTCCATTAATGATGTCTTTACAGGGCGAGAAGACTTATGAACAGATTTTCGAGGTTCGCCTTGCAATTGAATCCAGAACGGCTTATCTGGCTGCGGTTAATAGAACAGAAGATGATATTGTCCAGATCAAAGCCCTCCTTGAAAAACTTCGTATCGAGACATCAGCAAATATCGAACAGTCAATTGAAACGGACTTACAATTCCACATCCAAATTGCAAAATCCACCCAAAACCCTCTATTTCCGGCTTTACTTAATGCCATTTCCGGTTTTGTAACCTATGTTCAGGTGTTAAGTTGTCGAGGCAATCCCGTTAAAAGAAAACGGGCAATGCATTTTCATGAAACGATTGCCGATGCTATAATAGGCTCAGACCCGGAAAGGGCCAGGGTTGAAATGGAATCTCATCTCAGAGGCAGCGCTGATAAGATGTTGAAAAGCGGCATGTTCAAGAAGAAATGTTGATTCAGCACAAATTATTCACATTAATTATACACCGATCTTAAAGGCATAAAAAAACCCTATTGCCATTATTGGCAACAGGGCAAAATGGGCGGTATAGGACTTGAACCTACGGCCTCCTGCGTGTCGAGCAGGCGCTCTAGCCAACTGAGCTAACCGCCCTGATTCAGCAAGGGAACATGCTATAAATTAGTATGACAAAAATCAAGCATTTAACTAAAAAACCCGGTCATATCTTTGGTTGAAATCCGTTTCAGGGGTGTTTTTGGCTTGCAATACGGGAAAAAAGGCTAAAATATGTATTCGTAACAATAATTCAGCATAACGGAAAGGTGCCCGGATGAGTTATAAAGCCGCAGAAAACAGATATAAAACAATGATCTATAACCGTTGCGGCAGCAGCGGTTTAAAACTGCCCGCGATATCATTGGGCCTATGGCATAACTTCGGGGATGTAGACGATCTTTCTAACTGCAGAAGCATGATTCACAGAGCCTTTGATCTTGGGATAACACATTTCGATCTTGCGAACAACTACGGTCCTCCACCAGGCAGTGCTGAGAGTAATTTTGGTAAGATACTTAAAAGCGATCTTAAAGGTCATCGAGATGAACTTGTAATTTCTTCGAAAGCAGGTTATCTGATGTGGCCGGGGCCGTATGGTGATTGGGGTTCTAAAAAATATCTTGTTTCCAGCCTGGATCAAAGTCTTGAAAGAATGGGATTGGATTATGTAGATATCTTTTATTCGCACAGACCGGATCCGGAAACACCCATTGAAGAAACAATGGGTGCACTGGATCATATCTTAAAACAGGGAAAGGCATTGTACGTTGGTATTTCAAATTATTCTGCCGAACAAACAAGGACTGCCTGTGCAATATTGAAAGAGTTCGGAAGCAGGTGTTTGATACATCAGCCGAATTATTCGATGCTTAATCGATGGATCGAAGATGGTTTGCTTGATGTTCTGGGGGATGAAGGGGTTGGATGTATTCCCTTTTGTCCGTTAGCACAAGGAATGCTAACCGATAAATATCTAAAAGGAATACCAAAAGATTCGCGAGCAGCAAAGCCGCATGGGTTTTTGCAAAAGGATCGCATAACCGAAGAAGTTTTAAAAAAGATAGATTCTCTCAACCGGGTAGCCGGTGAACGAAATCAATCTCTCGCGCAGATGTCTATTGCATGGATACTTCGTGATCGGCGAGTAACATCGGCTCTTATCGGAACAAGCAGGGTTGAACAGATCGAGCAGAACGTTAAGGCACTTGACAACCTTGAATTTTCCGAAGAAGAACTTAAGAAAATAGATGAAATCCTCAAATAGAGCTCAAAACATTGAGCAGATGTGTTTTAGGCAAGTTCTCTGATCCTGCCTTTATGGGTGTATATATTAGTTTTTCCAGGGCGGACAAAGCCGCAAAGCGTAATGTTCCATTTTTCTGCGGCAGTTATCGCCAGTGATGAAGGAGCTGAAACCGCTATTATGATCTCGGCACCGATACGTGCGGACTTTGCGACCATTTCAAAACTAACCCTGCCGGACAGGACCACTCCGGAACTTTGCATTGGTATTTTTTCGATGAGACATTTGCCAATAGCCTTGTCAAGAGCATTGTGACGTGCGATGTCCTCCGAGACGGATATAATCCTGCCGGTCTTATCAAATATCCCTGCACTATGAGTTGCCCCGGTCTGTTCGAACAGCCGCTGCGAATTATGCATGTCACTCGCTATCTTTAAAATGGTATCTTTGGTAATGGATAAAGACTGCTCTACAGGAGGGATAGTCTTAAGCGAAGTTTCAATATTTCTCGCACCGCACATACCGCAGGAACTTCCAACAATCATGTTTCGGCTGATGGTTATGCGGGACGGGTCGTGGATATGGATACCGATAGTATCGTAAAGATCGGGTTTGACTGTAATGTCAACTATGTCATCAATAGAATCTATCATACCTTCTGAAAAGAGAAAACCAACAGCTAAAGCCTCTGTGTCGCAAGGTGTAGACAGAATAGTAAAACTGCCCACTTTGTCGATCATGATGGTAAGCGGAACCTCAACAGCAACGTCATCTTGTTTATTGACAGGTATAGAATTCCCCGACAAATGCACTATTTCAATATTGTTTAGAGCTTTTGTAGGTTGTGAAGAAATATATGCCTGTTGATTGGCAAGAGAGTTATAAACCGCATTTACTAATTTATTAGAACTGAGTTTGCCTGACAGGATGTTTTTATATACGGAAAGATCATTGTCTCTTGCAATGATAATATCAGCACAAGCCCGCAGCTTTTCGCAGTCAGGTCTATAGTTGGTTTTAGAAGGAGTTGCATCGATAAAAACGGTTATGTCAGAGGCTTCTGTTTTTGCCAGAGCATTTGATTCGACGACGAGATGGTCAAAGCTTTCCCTTGCAGTACTGATGAATTCGTTTAACTGCTCCAGATCGGTAAAGAAATTTTTAGGTTTTGATGCTGTGCGATCACCGTGACCACATTTTGCATATACAGCATTTGGCAGGGTTTTTGACAGGTTTTGAGCAAGAGTTGTTTTGCCGACTTTTCTGCCTGTACCAGAAATTGTCCAAACCAAACTCATAATTTCGCCTTCAAATCCAAAGCCAGCCACTGTTCCAGGTCAGTGAAACTGTTAATATTAAAAAATGGCTCTTCTGACGGAAATTTTAGGGGTTTCCCGTTTAACTGCTGCCAAAGATGCAAAGGCCTCCGCGTACCGTTATCTATGGCTAAAGAAACACTTTCACTGATATCGCTGCGCACAATGGTACATAAAGGATGATAAAACAACTCGCCAGTCTGCACATATGCAACAGGAACAAGTTCGCTTGAAAAGCAATCTACAAGAACGGATATTTCATGATGGGTTATAGCGGGTAGATCACATGGAATGAAAACAACAGCATCAAAATCAGGGAAGACCCCAAGCCCTGCTTCTATGCCTGCCAGGGGCCCAACCCCCCTTCTATTATCAGGAACAATCGTTCTGCCAAAAACAGAATATTCTTCAATATTATTAGTGGATATGGCGATATCATCAATACCGGCGGTTATCAGCTGATCAATAAGTCTTTGAATCATTGAAGTACCGCAGGAGAGTTTTAGTTTTCCTTTTGGAATATGGCCAAGCCTGCTTGCATTCCCGCCGGCAAGGACAACGGCGGCTATATTGTTTTCTAATCTTCGTATCATTTCAAGTCTGCTTTTTTAAGAGCGGCGGCACATGTTTTGAATTCAGGTATTTTTGCGATAGGATCAAGCTCATCTATAGTAAGCATGTTTGCAGGTGATTCTGCAAAATGGAACGGCATGAAAACCCATCCTTTTTCAATATCATCAGTAACTTTTGCAGGCGTTATGACATTTCCCCGCCGGGTTGACACCTCAACATTATCACCATTTGATATTCTCAGCTTGGCAGCATCATTCGTATTGATCTCAACGTATCCGGTCGGAGAAACCTGATCTATAACTGCAGATTTTCTTGTCATGGTTCCGGTGTGGAACTGGTAAAGTTGCCTGCCGGTCGAAAGAACGAACGGGAATTTTTTGTCCTCTGGTTCCTTAGGGGGAACAAAATTTACCGGGTGGAATTTGCCTTTACCACGTGAGAATTTATCCTTGTGCAAAAATTTTGTGCCGGGATGCTCCTTGTCCGGGCAAGGCCATTGAAGACCTATGTTATTAATACGTTCATAGGAAATTCCGCCGTAAATAGGCGTAACAGACGCGATCTCATCCATAATATTGTCAGGATGCCTATAACTCATAGGATAATCCATTCTCTTTGAAATATCACAAATTATCCGCCAATCAATACGGGCCTGGCCTGGAGAGTCAACGGCTTTTCGTATTCTTTGCACCCTGCGCTCAGTATTGGTAAATGTTCCGTCTTTTTCGGCAAAGCTGACAGCCGGTAAAACAACATCCGCGTATTGAGCCGTCTCTGTCAAAAAGATGTCCTGGACGACAAGAAAGTCAACACTTTCAAGCGCTTTTCTTGTACGATTCAGATTTGGATCGGAAAGTGCGGGGTTTTCACCCATTATGTAAAGGGCTTTTATCTTATCTTCTTCGATAGCATGCATTATTTCGACAACAGTAAGTCCTTTTTTAGGCGGCAATTTTATGCACCAGGCTATCTCGAATTTTTTTCTGACAGTTTCGTCTTCAACCTGCTGATAGCCGGGATATACATTGGGCAAAGCACCCATATCGCATGCACCCTGAACATTATTCTGGCCGCGAAGAGGGTTAACACCTGCAAACTCTTTCCCAACATTACCGGTCAGCATAGCAAGATTTGCAAGGCTAAGCACGTTGTCGGTTCCGGTAGTGTGCTGAGTAATGCCCATACTGTAGATAATGCTCGACGCTGCAGCCTTGGCGTAAGTAATCGCAGCCTGTTCAATAAGGTTGGCTGGAACGGCAGTGATCTTTGATGCCTGTTTGATAGATATCTTTTTCACCGCTGTCTTTAATTTGTCAAAATCTTCCGTTCTCTCGGCAACGAACTCTTTATCAAGAAGATCTTCTTCGATAATAATCTTCATCATGGCGTTTATCAAAGCAACATCTGTACCGGGTTTTTGCGCAATATGCAAATCGGCAAAACGAACAAGATCGATAGTACGCGGATCAGCAACAATAAGTTTCGCTCCGTTATTGACAACGGCATGTTTAATATTTAAAGCTATGACAGGATGTGCCTCGGTAGTATTCGAGCCTATTACAAAGATGCATTTAGCGTTTTTAAGCTCTTCGATGGAGTTTGTCATCGCCCCGCTGCCGAATGCCCGGGCAAGACCTGCAACGGTGGAAGCATGGCACAATCTCGCACAGTGATCAACATTGTTAGTACCGATGCATGCACGGATGAACTTCTGGAAAACATAGTTTTCCTCATTGGTACATTTAGCTGAGGAAAGGCCGGCAATGCTGTCCGGGCCGTGATCCTTTTTTATTTCGGCAAACTTTGAAGCTATAAGATCAATAGCTTCCTCCCATGAAAACTCTTTAAGCTCGCCATTTTTCCTGATGAGGGGAGTTTTGAGCCTTTTATCACTACCTATGAAATCCATGCCGAACCTGCCCTTAACGCAAAGGTTTTCATGGTTCGGAATACCGGTGCCTTTACTCGTCACTCGGATAATATCGTTTGTCCTGAAATTAACATTAAGGTCAAGCTGGCAGCCTACGCCGCAATAAGGACATGTAGTTCTGGTACGAATAAGGTCCTTGAATTGTCCATAGCCCTTGGCAGCCTGCTCATACATGGCACCGGTAGGACATGTAGTAATGCATTGTCCGCAAAGCTCGCATGTTGAATCGTTAAGAGGCATATCAAAAGCGGTTGCTATTTCTATTTGGCTGGCCCTTTGTTTGAAAGTAAGTGCCGAGTCCATCTGTACTTCCTGACAAACCCTTATACATCTGCCGCAGCGTATGCATTTATGCGGATTGTATGCTATGGCTTTATTTTGATCTGTATAATTAGGACCCGGCTTTTCATGCTCGTAAATATTTAGCGCCTGATCCGGTATCTGGTGCTGATAGGCATAGTGCTGTAATTTACAGTTTCCATTTTTATCGCAAACAGCACAGGAACTATGGTGTTCATAATACAACAGCTCAATTATTGTTTTTCTTATGGCTTCGATCTGCTCGGTATTTGTTTGTACAACCATCCCTGGCTCTATTTTAAGCGTACAAGAGGTCACAAGGCCTCTTTGCCCCTCGACATCGACCAGGCAAAGTCTGCAGGCACCTGTCGGCTTTACTTTAGGATCGTGACAGAGATTTGGGATCTGAATACCGTTCCCCAAAGCCAACTCAAGAACGGTCTGCCCCTCAGTACCCTTGAGTTCTCTTCCATCAATTGTAACTTTTATTTCCGACATAGTTAATAATGCTACCTTGTTACAGCATTAAATTTACAGATATCATAACACATCCCACACTTGATACATTTAACCGGATCAATAACATGGCGTTTTTTGTTTTCACCTTCTATGGCATCCGTAGGACAAACTTTTTTACACGCACCGCATCCAACACAATCGCTTGTTATCCAGTACCTTAAGAGACCATGACAAATGCCGGCACTGCATTTTTTGTCTATTATGTGCTGCTGGTATTCTTTCCTGAAATTTTTAATAGTACTAAGCACAGGATTAGATGCCGTCTGCCCAAGTCCGCAAAGTGATGCTATGCTTATATGTTCGGCAAGTTCCTCAAGTTCTGATAAATGTTCCAT
>JAFGKL010000127.1 GCA_016928585.1 Sedimentisphaerales bacterium | reverse complement strand
GCTACGGTCGTGGTCTTGCCGACTCCGCCTTTTTGATTTAGAACAGCGATCTTTCTCAAAGAAACACCTCTATTGTAATTTATCTTCTCTTGATCTTCTTAATATCGCATCAAGCACGCCGTTAACAAACCGGGGCGATTGATGGCCACTGTACTTCTTCGCTATTTCAATAGCTTCATTTATCACAACCTTGCCCGGCATATCTTTGCAGAACAAAAGCTGATAAGTCGCCAGTCTTAATATACTTCTGTCAACACTTGAAAGTCTTGCAAGATCCCATTTTATAGCCGCATGCTTTATCAGTTCGTCGCAAACAGCAAGATTTTCCCAAGTTTTTTTTGTCCATTCCGCAGCCAAATCAAAAACCATATCGTCCGTGCTGCTTTCTTTCAGGAACATTTCGACCTGCTGCAGGTAATTATCTCCCTGAACGTCCAACTGATATAACGCCTGCATCGCGATTTCTCTGGCCTTTGTTCTTCTGTCCACGAAAGATTTTCCTGAAACTAATAGCCGATTATCTCGACAAGTACGTGTTCTGCCTATAACAACAAATTAAGAAAGATCCTAAGGCCTTTATATCTGCTTGAGTAAACTGGCCATCTCCATCGCAGCAAGAGCAGCATTTGCGCCATTGTTACCCTGTTTAGTACCGGCCCTTTCAATAGCCTGCTCGATCGTTTCGCAGGTCAATACTCCGAAAATTGTCGGCACATTAGTATCGTAGTTTATCTGGCTGACGCCTCTGGATATCTGCTGGCAAACATAATCAAAATGACTTGTCTGTCCTCGTATAACAGCACCAATACAGATTATTGCTCCATAGCTTTTGCTTTCGGCAAGTTTTTTTGCTGCAAGCGGTATTTCGATCGAACCTGGTACCCATGCAACCGTGATCTGATCATCACTTGCTCCGTGTCTCTGGAGGCAATCAATGGCCCCGCCAAGCAGTTTGCTCGTAATTAACTCGTTAAACCTGCTTACAACGATAGCGTAATTCGTCTTGCCGGCTTCTAATTGACCTTTGATCTCTTTAACCATAATCATTGCTCCAATAATTTGATATT
Source organism: Sedimentisphaerales bacterium (assembly GCA_016928585.1). Classification (GTDB taxonomy): domain Bacteria; phylum Planctomycetota; class Phycisphaerae; order Sedimentisphaerales; family Anaerohalosphaeraceae; genus JAFGKL01. The sequence goes on along the minus strand of JAFGKL010000127.1, from coordinate 3,713 downwards.
GCGGTTTTAAAAAACACACCGAACAATTTTCGACATATTATAAGACTTATTGATACCAAATTCCAGCAAAACCGTCCCAAGGGAGTCCCGCATGGTATCTTTTTCGGTTTAACTTTTGGGATTATAAAGATTTACGAGTGCAAATTCCAGCAAAAACTTGGGGTGTAATAAAAACAGCTTTCTTTAAGGAAATTGCCCAAGTTAACACTGATTTTAGTCGATACGCAGAGTGCAACAGCCACGCTAAAAATCTTCACGAAGTGGATTTTTGTGGCTAAAAGAGCATTTTAAGCCGAGAGCAAAGGAAAAATATGTACGAAGCAGCAGAGAACAATTGTTGGGACGATGCCGAAAGAATGGCCTATCTTGCTTACGAATTGTACGAAGAAGGCCGGATGGAACTTGCACTTGCACAACTCGAAGAGGCCATAGAGATCAATCCAAATAACGCTGCGTGGCATTTTAACGCCGGGCTTACGCTTGACGCAATGGACAGATTCGACGATGCCATTGAAGCCTACCAGAAAGCTCTCGAACAGGATGCCGACGACCCGGAGATATTGAACTCGCTGGCTGTCGATTATACAAGAATCGGAAAGTATGACCTTGCAATTTCTACATTTGAAAGCATTCAGCAGATCGATCCCGGTTTCGAACCGAGTTACTGCAACAGGATAATCACTTACACAGAAATGGACAACCATGACAAAGCGGAAGAAATGTTCTATACCGCCCAACAGCTTAACCCCGATTGTCCTATCTGTTTTTACAACATTGGCAATTCATTGTTCAGCAGACAACTCTATAAAAAAGCTATCTGGTGCTGGGAAAAAACCGCCGAGATAGAACCGACTCATCCGCAGATCAATTATCGAATAGCCCAGGCACACTGGGCAGATGGCAATATGAAACTGGCAAACAGGTTCTTTCTTGAAGAATTACGCAGCAATCCCGGCAGCATTGATGTCATACTTGATTTCGGGATATTTCTTTTAAAGAACTCAGATAACAGCAGTGCCGCGGAGAAATTCAATCGTATTATCGAACTGGACCCTGATTTTGCACAAGCATATTTCTATCTTGCCGAGATTGCTCTTAACGACGGTAACAATAACAAAGCAGCCGAGTTGTATTTAGAAGCCTTGAGCAAAAATCCAAAGCTGTCCGGACCAAAGTTTCGACTTGCCCAGATCGCACTTGAAGCAGGTAATAAATCGCAGGCGATGGATCTTTTAAAGCAGGAATGCGAACTTGAGATAGATGACGTTGATGTTCTGTTCTCAATGGGAACGATGTTCATGGAACTTGACGAACTTGATCTTGCGATGAACTGTTACCTGAGAATAATCGACGAGGACCCTGAAAACGTCGATGCTTTTTATCATCTTGGCACCGCTCTTGGTAAAGAGGGGGAATACGAAGGGGCCTTGCAGTTTTTGGAACATGCTGTCAATATCGGTAAGGATGACGCCGAAACTTTGGCAGACAATGCGTATCTTTATCTTAAGATAAACCAGGTTGTTATCGCCAGGGACCTTATCAAACGGGCCAAGAAAAAGGACCCTTCCAACAGTAAAGTCAAACGAGTCGATCGAATGGTTAAGATCGCAATGTTAGCTTTTAAAGCCAGACTTAAACTAACATCAAGCGTTCCGACCCATAATATAAAACTTTTCTTTAATCGCATAAAATGCCGGCTAAGGCAGCTATTACACCGTCCCTGCAAATAGATCTCATAAAAGCCACCAGTTCTTACATTCTATCAGCACTTTTTAGCCGTTTTGGTCATATTAAGAATGGTCTTGCAAATAGGTTTGGTTTTTATATAATCGCCGTTCTGGGGTTGGGCTAAAGAGCCTTAGATATGCAATTTATTGAAGTAAAATGCCTTACGGCATTTGGCCGAGTGGCGGAATGGCAGACGCTGGGGACTTAAAATCCCCTGCCCGCAAGGGCGTGTGGGTTCGACTCCCACCTCGGCTATACTATAAATTGAGGTGTTATAATTTTTCGCCAAGCCGGCATCATTTTTCCAGCAAATCAAAATTAAAATAAAAAAAGGGCTGCAGGGAGGAAATCTACAGCCCTTTGTAAAGCTATTCAACTAAAAATATTTCTTACTTATTTACCTCGATTGATCACCCTGATCGTATCGCTCCCGATGAAATGATCGCCGGACAAAGTATCGCCTTCGATAGTAATAGTTTTATCTCCTATCTGAATAAGCAGAACAAGAGCCTGGCGGTCAAACTTTACAGTAAGGTCTAAAATCTCATCCTCATCATGATCCCCAACAACAGGAATGAAAGAATCATCAATCGGGAAGTCAGTTATTTCATCGCCGCTAATGTTGGTTATCTGGATCGTTGCCGGGTCTATATCGGCCACATCATAACCATCCGGTAAGGTGATGAACGCCGTTACATATCGTCCGTTACTCTTCATGTTGAGAGTGTCCGGATGAATGTCCACTAAGGCATCTATTTCTACAGTATCGCAGTATTCCGGTTTTTCATCATAGGTCATATTGGCCAGGTAAGGATTATTTTCTATGATAATCGGAATGTAAATATTGTAAGCATCACAATCGAGATCATTCTCTGTCAGGTGCAATGTTTCCAGATTTGTCATACCTATCAACGGAGATATATCGGAGATCTGTGTACGATACAACTGAAGCTCGTAGAGATTGGTCAGACCTGAAAGATAAGATATGTCACTGAGCTCTGCGTTGCCAGACAGACAAAGAAGCTGCAGGCTTGTAAGACCGGCAAGCGACGAGATATCGCTGATATTATTCATTTTATCTTCATAGTAAACTCCGGTCTCAGGATTATCCAAACGAAGATATTGCAGTTTTGTCAGACTTGAAAGCTCAGTTATGTCAGTTATCTGATTGTGAACCAATTCAAGCCTTAGCAAATTTTCAGCGTATTGAATGCCGGTAATATCACTGATTCCCTTTAGGTTAGCAATTAAAGTCACCAGACCAAGCATGTCACCCTCCGTCGGATCGACTATCCCTAACTGAGTCTCAACAACAGCCTTGAATGCCGGATCCTCAAAAACAACAGGGTCACTCAGCTCTGCGAAACAAACACCTACGCTTGCTACAAGCAGAACCACAAAAATTGTTGTAAATTTACTCATGACCGTTCTCCTTTCAAAATCACCCCGGAAATATTAAAGGAGTGCACTAAGATGACGCTTATCACCGCTCTCCTTGCCTGTACCGCTATTTTTCCTCTGTTTGATATTTGTTATCTTTTATATATACGGCCGTTACCGATGTAGAAAATGTTGATAAAAAAATAGCCAAAACCATTAATTAACTATGAGCTATCCTATCAAAATTACCCCGGGAACATTAAAGGAGTGCACTAAAATAACATCTATAAATGGCTCTCCTTGCCTATGTTACCATTTTTCCAAAATAGCTTTTTATTAGGTAAAGTTAAATTGTCTATTTGTCAAGTAAAAAACCAATAAATCTCCAGTTCTATCTGATTAAAAAGGTTATTTTATCCGTTAAAACAGGGTTATACCAAATCCAAGTTTTGAATATACGACATAAGCAGTCCATATATCAACTTCAAATACTTCTTTACAAGTTCATTGCCATAACTTACAATTACCCGGCTTTGGGAGAGTAATTCCTCTACAATTCACTTTGAGATGATAGCCTTAATTTGATAAACGTCCATAGATTGGAG
>JAFGKL010000126.1 GCA_016928585.1 Sedimentisphaerales bacterium | reverse complement strand
GTTCCATCTTCGAGCCATTCGGAAGCCATTTTTGAAAAATCGTTAAGGTTTACCCTGCAATCACCGGTCAAGTCACTATCGGGCGGCAAATCGCATTGTGTAATGTTCAGTGTATAGCTGCCCCTTGCGCCATCGTAGCCTGCAACCCTAATGATGTATTCGTATCCGGCCCTTGCCTTAAGCAAGACCTGAGACTGTTTGCCACAATAATCATCATTGCAGATAACTTCGGTTCCGCTACAGCCATCGTAAACAGCCAAGGTAGTATCAAAAGAACTTCCGCAAAGACTGACGGTGTAGTCGTCGGCAGCGGCGGGAGTGAAACTGTGCCAGACGTCAAAGATATCATTGTATGAACATGAGGTTTCGTCGAGGCCGGTAGCACCTACGTTTGACCCGGAATAGGTAACGTCCTGAAAGACCTCAATGGCCCCATCGCAATCATCACCTTCCAATAAACCACAACCATAAATGTCGTGGTCGCTGCCGCGGTCGTCCTGCCAGACCACAAAATTGCCGCTTACCGCGGGGTATTCCTGACTCGAAGTTAGCGTACAAACCTGAAACTCTGTCGCAGCGGAAAGGTCATAGGCGTAAATGTCATTGTTCCCATTGCGGTCGTCCTGCCAGACTATAATATCACCCTCGATATCCGGATAATACTGATACGAACCTAAGAGCGTACATACGGGGAACTCGGTCGAAGTGGAAATATCATAAGCATAGATGTCTCCGTCGCTGTAATTACGATTGTCCGACCAAACGACAACGCCATCATCTACAGCCGGATAACTCTGGTACGCAGTATTTGTGCAAACGGGAAACTCGGTCGAAGTAGCAATATCATAGGCATAGATGTCAGCATACGCACTTCCGTTGCGGCAGTCCTTCCAGACTATAGTATTACCATCGGTATGAGGCTGATCCTGAGTGCCAGCCGCTGTGCAAACGGGAAACTCTGTTGAAGTAGAAATATCATATCCGTAAATATCCCAGTTGCCATTGCGAGAATCATACCAGACGACGATATTGCCGCCTACCACAGGCTCTTCCTGACTCGAAGTAAGCGTACAAATGGGAAACTCTGTCTGTGTAGAAAAATTGTAAGCGTAAATGTCATTGTTGCCGTTTCGTACATCCCTCCAAACCACGATATTTCCACTAACTGAGGGTGTAGTTGAAACTTGCGTACATACGGGAAACTCGGTATGCGTAGCAAGGTTATAACCGTAAACGTTAATATTTCCATTTCTGTTGTCCCGCCATACAATGATGTCACCGCTTACATCAGGAAGCCAAGTGTCAGCGGTACTGCTAACGCAAATGGGGATTTCGGCAAATGCGTTTGGAGCGGCTGTTAACAGTAAGGCCGCAATTATTAATACAAGATTTGCTTTTTTCATTTTTCCCTCCTTCTCTAATTTTTGCTTTTGGTTTGTTATTTATTTGCTGTCTGTATCAATCTTTTTGGCCGTACCCGGCAGATTTGGAGTGACTTATCACTACCCCTTTTCAGTAATAATATTATCATTGTTTTTAATACTTGTCAAGGCTATTTAGCAGGCATTCTCCATAAATCAGATCCCGGCTCGTACGTAACAAGCTCTTTTCACTGATTTTTTAGTTGACAAAGGGGTCATGATTTTGTTATGATAATCATTGGAGTTAGGTTTTATATATGAATTGGCTGTTGTTCAAGCAACAGCCTTTTCTTTTGCGCATTTATAGCTTTTATTTTCTTTTTCTTATCAACAGGCCGCCAAGTGCCAATAAGCAAAGTGTTGCAGGTTCGGGAACGAGTGTCATTCTTGTACTGGCATCGCATGGTATCCATGTCTGTCCGCCGTCAACGGAAAGCTCTGTAAAGACATCAAAGAAGCTGGTAATATCATAAGATCCGCCGCCAATGTCAGTGATCGATGTAATGCCCATCGAAGATAGAGTCGGGCTTTCGCGAACTATGATGGGTCCCAAGGATGTGTTGCCAGAGAGGCTCATCGAAATAATCTCGGTGTTAAACGTTCCTGTTGTATAGCCAACCTTGTTGTAGACTTTTACGGATACGGGCCCTTCCATATGAATGGCTCCTAATCCCATGCCTACCTCAGCAGCATCGAAAGTCGAATCGAAGGTCTCCATCTCATCCGGCCCAACTGATGTTATTACGGGGGGAGGGGTCATGAGGGGACGATGTACTGGGTCATCCAATATGATCCCGGCAGCGGAGTACTCGTGGTAGCTTTCTGGCGAGACATAATCTCCGTCCGGCGGCAGATCGGGCGTGTTTGTTATTAAGCCTGCCCAAGCGGTCGATCCTGCTATGAGGGCCATGACCGTAATAATAGAAAGCATGTACGTTCTCATAATTCTACCTCCTTAAAAAATAATATTTAATTTAACGAAGCGTACTAAGAACGATGGGGAACATACATCCGGCATGCTAAATTAGAAACGGTTTCCTGACTCCTCATTTTCCCGCTCCTTCATTATAAAGCCCGTTAGACAGGGGCCTTTACCAAATATTAATTCTACCGCTCGGCAATCAGAAAAGTCAAGAAAAAAATGCGAATACCAAAGCAAGTTCCTGGCGGCAACAAAGAAGCATTGGTTTATTAGTTGTCCGATGCGGGTGACTGCTGATCGAGCCAGTTTTTGTGTTCTGCTTCCTGTTGTGCCAGAAATGAGAACACCTTTTTGAAATCCTCTTTTTCGGCGGTCTTTGCAAGATAATCATAAATCCTGAAAGATGCGCTTTCCTTTTTTCTTGCGATGTTCATCATCTCGTCATAATCAAAAAAATCGTTCTGCTGGCTAAGAGCCGGGTGTTCCGGTATTTTTAGTTTATCAACTTTTTGCGATGCGATCAGTTCTTTGCCTGCACGAAGTGAAGCAATCTTTTTTTTGTGTTCCAATTCCTGCTCAGCAAACTGATCCATTAGATTCTGCAGGGCAACTGAGCCTGCCCTATTTGAGAGATATTTAAAAAACCTGTAAGCATCGTCTTCCAATGCTGTCGCAAAATCAAAAATTTCGTCTATATTCTCAAAATGCTGCATAAGCGGTAATAGAATAAAACGTTTATTATTAATCAGTCGCCGGTTGTCAGTATACAGCGGCGAAGGCCCGCGACGCAAGAATATTCATGGATGATAATATAAAATAATATCGGGGGACAAATGGCTGCATTTAAAGGTAATAAGTAAAAAAAACTGCCCGAGATCTCATGAACCAAGAGAGATTCTTTTCGCCACCTCCGCCAATCTATACACGGGCAGTATATATAATTTAATCATTAATCGACATATACCATTATGCCAAACTCATTTTCGATCCATCCTGTCAACCACTGCTGGGCCATGATAGCAAGATCCGCAAGATTAACAAAACAATCATCGTTCAAGTCTGCCAACGGACACGGTGTAAATATGTAAACATTATCAACAAAGCACTGATATTCACAATATTCAGCCGCTACCTGAATCTCAGCGCCTTCAAACGTGTAAGCTCCACCTAATGGTGGAATATAAGTCCACGCCAACAGGTCGTTCTCGTAAAACTCTATTGATGAATTTAACACAACGATGGATAATGTCGCAGTTTCGTTAAGATGGAAAGGCATTTCAAGGCTCTGACCTGCTATTTTCTGGCCATCTGCATTATTAACTGAAGCAGACATTACAATACTGTCCCAGCTTGGGTATATACCTACCTTAGCATTCTGCCCACCTCCAATGTTAACCTCTATGAAAAGACCTCCGAAGCCTTGTGTATGATAAACATCAAATAAAAGGAAATTCAAATCCACACGAATTCCCCTTGTCTGCTCGCCTAAAAATACAAGAATGCTTTCAGATGGAATCGGACCATTTACATCTATTCCCGTCAACGATACGCCTCCACCAGACGCAACCGGCAGATCTCCTCCATCCTGAGACTGTCGCAGCCATTTTGTCAGGTCAATTATGCCGGTATTAAAATCGTCGTACAAATCCCATGTATATACTCCAAATGCCATAGAAGATGTTATTGCCAAAAGAACTGTCCCTAGAAGAATTGCTTTACCACTCATCATTATCCCTCCTAATTACCCCCTCTACCAAAACTACCTATTTATAAATCATATGTCATTGTACAGCCATTAAATGTAAATTCAAGGGAAAAATTCTTAATTTTTGGTACAGATGCCAATCGCAATTAGCACAACAAAATTAGACTTAGAAGCTCCTGAATACTAAGGACGAGTGCTGTATCCAACCATACCACCGATATAGCAAATATCAACCGATGGACAGCAGAGCAAACTAAATGTAAGTGAGGGTTAGAGACCCTCAGATATCAGCTTGTCCATCTGTTGGGCAGCACCTTTTCTTACCATTTTTCCTGTATCAACAGCCTGCTTAATTTCGTCCTCGGGTATTTTCATTTCGCGAGCTTTTGCTACATGATACTTAACACAGGGATGGCAATTTGCCGAAACGGCAGCTCCGACAGCAATCAGTTCTATTGTCTTGTCGTCTATCATTTTATTATCCTAAAATGTCAGCGGTTTCCTCCTCCAATTGCCCGATGTCCTGGTGGTAGCTTTGTAAAGATTTTACATCAATTTTTTTGCCTTTGCTCGCAGCGATACCCTTTGCCGTGGCTGCAGCTGCAGTTGTCGTAGTTATGTATGGAATCTTGTATTTGATGGCAGCTTTTCTGATGTATGAATCGTCATGCTGGCTCCTCTTACCAACGGGCGTGTTGATAATCAATTGTATCTGGTTGTTCTTTATGGCGTCAACAATATTCGGTCGGCCCTCGTATATCTTAAGGACCTGCTCCGACTCTATATCATTTTCTTCCAGATACTCATGTGTTCCTTTCGTTGCCATGATCTTGAAGCCAAGTTTGATAAATTCTTTAGCAATGTCAGCAATAGAAGTTTTGTCCGGATCAGTAACCGTAATAAGTACAGTTCCCTCCAACGGAAGTGCCTGCTGGGTTGCCTCCTGCGCCTTGAAGAATGCCAGGCCGTAGGAATCCGCAATACCCAAGACTTCACCAGTAGACCGCATTTCCGGCCCAAGAACAGGATCTACTTCCTGGAACATGTTAAACGGGAATACGGCTTCCTTTACCCCGAAGTGCGGTATTTTCTTTTGTATAAGATCGAGGTCCGCAAGTTTTTTACCAAGCATTATCTGTGTTGCAGCCCGTGCCATTGATATACCGCATACCTTTGAAACAAGCGGTACGGTTCTTGAAGCACGCGGGTTTGCCTCAAGAACGTAAACAGTATCGTCTGCTATTGCGTACTGCATGTTCATCAGGCCCACAACGTTAAGCTCGGTTGCAATTTTTTTGGTGTATTCGCAGATAGTGTCGATATGTTTTTGTGGTATCGATATCGGAGGAATGACACAGGCCGAATCGCCGGAATGAACGCCTGCAAGTTCGATATGTTCCATAACCGCGGGGACAAAAGCACTAGTGCCGTCAGCTATTGCATCGGCCTCGGCTTCGATAGCATTACTAAGAAATCTGTCTATCAATATGGGTCTTTCTGGGGTTACGTCAACGGCAGCGGCTACGTATTCACAAAGCATCTGCTCGTCGTGTACCACTTCCATTCCACGTCCACCAAGAACATACGATGGACGTACCATTAAAGGATAACCTATTCTCTTGGCTATCTTGAGTGCCTGGTCGAGATTGCTGGCCATGCCTGATTCGGGCATGGGTATATTAAGTTTTTTCATTACGGCACGGAATCGATCGCGATCTTCCGCCAGATCGATGGTTTCCGGTGTAGTGCCGATTATTTTGACGCCTGCTTCCTCAAGCTGGCGTGCAATGTTCAGTGGAGTTTGTCCGCCAAACTGGACGATGACGCCTTCGGGTTTTTCTTTTTCATAAATGCTAAGTACATCCTCTACGGTTAGCGGCTCGAAATACAATTTATCAGATGTGTCGTAGTCTGTTGAAACGGTTTCGGGGTTGCAGTTGACCATAATTGTTTCGAGACCATCGTCCCTTAGCGCAAAGGCAGCATGTACGCAACAGTAATCGAATTCGATGCCCTGCCCGATCCTGTTTGGCCCTCCTCCCAAAACCATGACCTTGCGATTTTTTGTTGTACTTACTTTGTCGGGGGCATTGTATGTTGAGAAGTAATAAGCGGCATCCTCTACACCACTGACCGGGACGGGCTCCCATGCTTCGACGATGCCGAGGTTTATTCTCTGCTTACGAATCTTCTCCTCCGAGATGTTAAGTATCTGCGCAAGGTAGCGGTCGGCAAAGCCGTCCTGTTTTGCCTGTTTTAGAAGGTCGTCGGGGATAGACTTACCCTTGTAAGCTAATATTTTTTCTTCGAGGGCGACGAGTTCTGCCATTTGTTCTATGAACCATTCCTTGATGCTCGTTCGTTCGTGGAGCATGTCTATGGTTGCACCTTTTCGAAGAGCTTCATACATAATAAACTGACGCTCGCTGGTAGCGGTACTTACGAGTGACATCAATTCGTCAAGTGGCATGTCATTGAAATTTTTTGCGAATCCCAATCCGTATCTGCCGTTCTCAAGAGAACGAATGGCTTTTAAAAATGCCTCCTTGTAGTTTTTTCCGATGCTCATGACTTCACCGACGGCTCGCATCTGCGTACCAAGCTTGTCTTCTGCGCCTTTGAATTTTTCAAATGCCCATCGTGCAAATTTGACAACGACGTATTCGCCTGACGGAGTGTATTTTTCGAGTGTACCATCTCTCCAGTATGGGATCTCATCGAGAGTCAAGCCTCCGGCCAGCATTGATGAAACCAATGCGATAGGAAAGCCTGTTGCCTTTGAAGCGAGAGCTGATGACCGTGAAGTTCTAGGGTTGATCTCTATGACGACAACGCGGCCGGTCTTAGGGTCGTGAGCAAACTGTACATTTGTTCCACCGATTACCTCTATGGCATCGACGATATCATAAGAATACTTTTGTAGTTTTTCCTGAAGTTCCCTGCTGATAGTAAGCATGGGGGCCGTACAGTATGAGTCGCCGGTGTGTACGCCCATAGCGTCAACATTTTCAATGAAACAAACGGTTATTTTCTGGCTTTTGGCATCTCTTACGACCTCGAGTTCGAGTTCTTCCCATCCGAGCACTGATTCTTCGACAAGTATCTGGTTGACCAAGCTTGCGGAAAGCCCCCTTGCAGCGACAATTCTTAGCTCGTCAATGTTGTAAACCAACCCTCCACCAGTACCTCCCATAGTATAAGCAGGACGAATGACGACTGGGTATCCAAGTTCTGCAGCAATTTTTTCTGCTTCTTCAACGGTGAATGCCGGCTCGCTTTTCGGCATTTCGATGCCAAGTTTGTTCATTGTTTTTTTGAACTCGATCCTGTCTTCGCCACGTTCTATCGCATCAAGCTGTACACCTATAACCTTTACGTCGTATTTTTCAAGAACGCCCGCTTTTGCAAGTTCGGAGGATAAGTTAAGAGCACTTTGACCGCCAAGATTCGGCAATAGCGCATCGGGACGTTCCTTGTCGATAATCTTTGTCATTGTCTTTAAATTGAGCGGTTCGATATATGTAACATCGGCGATTCCGGGGTCGGTCATAATTGTTGCGGGGTTTGAATTGACAAGCACAATTTCATAGCCTAATTTTCGCAGAGCCTTGCATGCCTGAGTTCCGGAATAGTCAAATTCGCAGGCCTGACCGATGATGATAGGGCCTGAACCGATAATCATTACCTTATTGATATCTTCTCGCTTGGGCATTTTTATCCTCCTGATAATGTTTTCATTAAGATGATAATTCGGGGTATTAGACTATAAAGATACAAACATGTCAAATAAGATTAAGAGCAAAAATTAAACATAAAGGCAGAAAATCGAATAATCTTTCTTTTCAATGATAAATGATTATTAATAAAGGGTTAATGTTAATGGTCGCCAATAAATAAAACTTGCCGTTATTACAGATAATCAGTAAAATCATTCGCGAGGTATAATTGGAAGCTAATTTTGATATTTTTTAAGATTAAGGAGAAAGCCGTGGATAAAACAGTCAGCATAATGCCGTGTCTTGATATGCAAAACGGTCGCGTTGTCAAAGGCGTTCATTTCGTTGATATTGTCGATGCGGGCGACCCCGTTGAATGTGCGAAGGCATATTGCCAAGCCGGAGCGGACGAACTTGCGTTACTTGATATAACAGCGACCATCGAGAACAGAGCAACTATGCTCGATGTTGTTAAAAGAGTGGCCGATGTTACCACTATTCCGTTTACGGTAGGCGGCGGTATTTCCGACGTCGCATCTGCGGGAGCAGTTTTAAAGGCAGGCGCCGACAAGATATCAACCAGCAGTGCCGCTTTCCGGAAGCCTGAGATCATCAAAGAAATGATAAAGGAATTTGGGGCGGAAAAAATTACCGTCGCTATAGATGTAGATCAAAATGGATCGCTGCCGTCCGGCTATGAAGTTTATATTGACGGCGGGCGAACGGCGACTGGTTTTGATGCGATAGAGTGGGCGAAAAAAGTTGACGGTTTCGGTGTGCCGGTGATACTGCCGACAAGCAAGGCCGGAGACGGAGCACAAACAGGATTTGACCTTCCGGTAATCAAAGCGATGGCCGATGTATGCTCAGCCCAAATCGTGGCATCAGGCGGAGCGGGGAAACAGGAGCATTTTTATGAAGCGGTAGAAGCCGGTGCGACAATCCTTCTTGCGGCTTCCGTATTTCATTTTCATATCATAGATATCCCTGAACTGAAGGAGTATCTGCGAGGCCGCGGCATAAAAGTCAAATGAGTCGTCGGGCTCGACCGGTTATGCTGCGAAAGCGTTCATTTCTTTCAGCAGGATATTATCCGAGGAAGCCTCTATTGTTTTGTCGAACTCGGCAATGCATTTTGAAAGCCTGTTGAACTCGCTGATCTCTGCGATTGGCAGATCAGAGGTGCCCTTCTTTTCGAGAGCATCCTTTACATATTTAACCGTAAGAAGATCGACATCCACAGCGGGCTGATACAAGATCTCTTTGCTGTTTTCACTGTTTTGGCCGGAAACAACCCTCGCCTCGGTAAGGTCAAAGAGTATCTGTCGAACTAAACGGATGGGGATCTCAAGTTCGTGTGATATCTGCGAGGCGCTTATGGCGTCTTTTCCTTCGCAAAAGTTCCGAACGAGCCTTTGGGTTATAACCAGTGAAAGTTTAAGCTTATAGGAATGGCTTACGCTAAGACAATCCGGTTCTAACTCGTAGGTGTCGACATTTTGATGGGCAAAGGCAAGCTCTGCGCCGAACAATACAATCAGCCAGCTTATCTGTAGCCATATCAAGAACAATGGGAGTGTTGCAAAACTTCCGTAGATGGCCCCGTATCTTGCAACACCAACCTGAAAGTAGATGTAAAGTCCCTGAGCCAACTGGAAGATGGTTCCTGCAACGATGCCGGCGAGCAGGCCGGAACTGAATTTAACCTTGGTATTGGGCATGAAGATGAAAATAAAAGTAAAGACGACCCAAATCGTAACAAAAGGCGAGAGCTTTAGCAGGAATATTATGAACGGACCGATGGCGCTGAAGATCGTAAATTTTTGTATTATCTCCCTTACCTGACCACTGATGGCAACGGTCAGACTGCTGGACATGACAAGTAATATCGGACATACAAGCATAACGGATAAGTAGTCGCTGAATTTTCGGCCGATGCTTCGGGAGCTTTTTATGCCCCATATATCATTGAAGGAATTTTCGATGTTGCTTAGAACCTTGATGACCGTCCAGAACAAAAACGCGACACCTACGCCTGCAACGAAACCACCGTTAGCATTTTCAAGCAGTGAGTTGGCAAATACTATAACCTTCTCGGCGACTTCCGGCTGGCTCTGGAGCTGTGTCATGATCTGCTCCCTAACCTTTTCTTCGAGGCCAAAGCCCTTGGCGATACCGAACATCATGGCGATTACCGGTACGATCGAGAGTAACGAAAAATAGGTAAGCGCAGATGCCCTGAACTTGCACTTGTCCTCGGCGTATCCGCGAATGGCAAGTATGATAATCCTGAGCTGCCTTATGAGAAAGAATCTTGCCCCGGTGTAATTTTTCAGGCGCAATCGCCATATATCCGTTTTTACAAATCTGACAACATTTCCTACAGTCATATATCCTCCCAAAAATCAATCTCATTTAGTTGATTTAGTATAATCGCTTTTATCCGCAGAGCCAAGGCAAATTAGCTTATTACTGATTTGTTAGGTGAGTTGGCGGTCATTGCTATTTCAGGACGGGAAGGGTCGATTACGGGTCGGAATTTGTGATTTTAGGATATGATGTTGCGTTTTATTGTGCTATATATTAAATTACGAGCGGTTAATCTAAATGGAATTTAATTAAATCAGAGGGATAGCAATGTGGAAAAAATATTTATACATAGGGCTTGTAATTTTTGGTATTAGTATGGTAAACGCACAAAGCCACGACTGGGAAAACGAAACTATTTTCAGAATCAACAAAGAGGCCGCTCACAGCACAATAATTCCGTGCGAAAGTTTGAATAAGGCCACAAAAGGAGAAGAGGAAAAATCTGCATATTATAAATCACTTAACGGTAAGTGGAAATTTAACTGGTCCCCCGATCCAGCAAGCAGGCCGATGGATTTCTATCAGTTGTACTATGACGTAAGCGAATGGGACGATATACGAGTTCCTTCCAACTGGCAATTAGAAGGGTACGGTGTACCGTTGTATTCAAACGTTACTTATCCATTCCGAAGAAATCCGCCATACGTTATGGGGGAACCCAGAGAAAACTATACGAATTATAAAGACCGTAACCCTGTCGGCAGCTATCGCCGCACATTTAGCATTCCCAGTAGCTGGGACGGCAAAGAAGTTTTCATTGTTTTCGACGGAGTTGATTCAGCTTTTTATCTTTGGGTTAACGGGGAACAGGTAGGATACAGCCAGGACAGCCGAACACCGGCGGAGTTCAATATTACCAGTTATCTGAAAAAAGAAGATAACGTATTGGCCGTTGAGGTTTATCGTTACAGCGACGGTTCGTACCTAGAAGATCAGGACTTCTGGCGTCTGAGCGGTATATACCGTAACGTTTATATGACCGCCCGTCCTAGGGTTTATCTTAGGGATATTTTTGCCAAGGCACTTCTGGACGACGCTTACAGGAACGGCAAGCTTAAAGTCGAGCTTGAATTCAAAAATAATACTGACCAGGAATTGCCCGCACCTATGGTGGAAATGAGACTGCTGGCAAAACCGGCAGAGAGTATTGCATCGGTATTAGGAGACCAGATGCTGCTGCTAGCAGACAGTGTGCCGGACAGCCGCAATGTTTTTGCTCCACCGATAATAACAAGGCTGGACGGAGCAATTGCAGCGGGTGGTACGAGAAAATTCGTTATAGAATCACCGACCATCGAAAATATCAGGAAATGGACTGCTGAAACACCAAACCTTTATAAAGTTGTTTTGTCAATGAAAGACGATAAGGACAAAATCATAGAGGCAGTCGGCTGCGATGTCGGCTTCAGAAGAGTTGAGATCATTGACGGAACGCTGCGAGTTAACGGTGAATATATTTATGTTAAAGGCGTTAACCGCCACGAACACGACCCTGATACAGGTCATTATGTCGACCGAAAATCGATGATCAAAGATATTACGTTGATGAAGCAACACAACATCAATACTGTGCGTACAAGCCATTACCCCGATTGTCCGGAGTGGTATTCTCTTTGCAACGAGTATGGGATCTATCTAATCGATGAGACAAATATAGAATCACACGGTATGGGGTACGGTGATGATTCTCTTGCGAAGAAAGAATCCTGGGGCCCTGCTCATCTTGACAGAGCCATCAACATGGTAGAGCGCGATAAGAACCATCCATCGGTGATTATCTGGTCATTAGGCAACGAGGCCGGAGACGGGATCAACTTCGAGGCTAACAGTGCGTGGATCAAAGAGCGTGATCCTTCGCGGCCGGTACATTATGAAGGTGCAGGAAGAAGAAAACATGTCGACATCGTTTCCCCGATGTACGCAAGGATACACCATCTTGAGGAGTATGCTACAAGTGAAGATTCATACAGGCCGTACATACTTTGCGAGTATGCTCATGCGATGGGTAACAGCGTAGGAAACCTGCAGGATTATTGGGATGTTATCGAAGAATATAAATATCTGCAAGGCGGAAGCATATGGGACTGGGTTGATCAGGGGCTTAGAAAAGTCGACAAAAAGACCGGTAAAGAGTTCTGGGCTTACGGCGGGGATTACGGCGATCAACCCAATGACAAGAATTTCTGCTGTAACGGTCTTGTTCAGCCGGACAGAAAACCCAATCCTCATCTTAAAGAAGTTAAGAAGGTTTATCAGAATATAAAAGTACATGCGATAGATCCTGACAGAGGATGGTTCAATGTCGAGAACAAGTACGTTTTTAAGAATCTTGACGGTTTTGTAAAAGTTAACTGGGAACTGCTCAAGAACGGAAAAGCAATAAAGAGAAAGAAACTCAACAGGTTGTCGGTAGTCCCCGGAGAGGCCCGGCAAATCACGCTCGATTATGATGTTTCTAAATTCGACGGGCAAAGCGAATACATCCTCAATGTATTCTTCACACTGGCTAAGGACAACTCGTGGGCCAAGAAGGGTCATGTAGTTGCGTGGGATCAATTTATTCTCCAGGAGGCAGACATTCCGATGCCGGAATCGAGTGGCGGAGCATTACAGCTAGTGAAAGACAACGGCAAGATAGAAATTTACGGGAAGAACTTTTCGATAGGGTTTGATAAAAAAAGCGGTGTACTTGATTCATTCAAGATCAAAGAGAAAGAGATGTTAGTATCTGGTTTGGTGCCTAACTTCTGGCGAGCCCCGACTGACAATGACGGCGGTCCTAATGACGGCGGCAGTAAGATGCCTCGTCGTTTAGGGATATGGAAAAATGCAGCCAAGGATCGCGAATTAATCAGTCTTAACACCGATATAGCCGGCGATACCGTAAAAGTGATCGTTATTTCAAAACTGGCAGCTAACGAAAGCACGTTCACAAGCGAGTATACTATCTTTGGCGACGGCAGGGTTTTAGTTGAAAGTGAACTGATGGCGGAAGGCAAGGAGCTTCCTAATATTCCTCGTGTTGGTATGCAAATGGCCGTTGTCGATTCGCTCAACACTATGAAATGGTACGGTCGTGGTCCCTGGGAGAGCTACTGGGACCGCAAGACCGGGGCGGCAATAGGTATCTACAGTGAAAATATATCGCGGCCAAAGCATGTTTATGTTAAACCGCAAGAAAACGGCAATAAAACCGATGTTCGATGGGCTAAGTTCACAAGCTTATTGGGCAAGGGTTTTGCCGTCCAAGGGATTGAACCACTCAGCGTGAGTGCATGGCCATATTCGCTGGATGATCTTATGGGAGCATATCATCCGTATGACCTGCCCAACAGAAACTTCAACACGATCAATATCGATTACAAACAAATGGG
>JAFGKL010000125.1 GCA_016928585.1 Sedimentisphaerales bacterium | reverse complement strand
TATTCCACGCAGTTGAGATATATATGTCCCTTAGATTCCTTAACAACTAGACTTGCAATGAAACCGTTATAACTTTCGCCCAACAAAGTGCCTATATTGACGCTTATATTTTTAGAACCGATATAAGTTATGGCCGAGTCCCAGTTCTGGTGACTTTCGTCAAAGACGACTTCATAACCATCGGAAAAAGTCGCAGTAATAATCGGGTCATCACTGTTGTACTTGTAGTCATTCAAGCCGATAGATAGCGAATTGGTTTCTACAGCAGTTGTAAAGTTCAGCACAAGAGCTTCATTACTGTTACCGGTGCCTGATATTCCCTTGGAACCTTGGCCGTACTGATTTTGAACCCCCAGGCCCTTATTTTTATCGAGATAAACAGTGCCTGTGTCCAAGTGGCCATCTTCTATGTCTGTCACTGCGGTTATGTTCAGGACGTCATTAATAGTAAGAGACGGGCCGTAATTGCCGGCATCGATACCTAGTCCTTCCTTGGTTAAATCAATGAGAGATGCTTGGCTTTGTACTGCCAGAACAACAACTACAGAAAGTAATAGTGTTATTTTTGCTATTCTCATGAAGACCCCCATAACAAAAAAAATAAACTGAACCACCCCATCAGATCACTATATTATACCATAATTCGCCTTGCGTTTAAAGGACAGGAGGGGGATTGTTTATAATTCTGTTATTTTTGGTTTTCGCAGGGCGGGGTCTTAGATTTTATTGGACCAGGGGAGTAAATTTTCTTTGGTGCTTTTTGTTGTTTTAAAGCATTATAGAGCGGTTAGAAAATATGCAGTTGCTGCGGCTATTTTTTTTCGAGGATATCAGGAGCTTCACGGTTGAGCCAGTCGGGGAGTTGATGTTTTTGAACGTTCTTCCATAGGCCGATCTTGTTCTTTACGGCTTGTGATTGTATTGCTGCGTAATTTTCAAACCGGCTGTGTGGGAATCTAAGGTCAGCGTACCCAAAACCATTTTTTATTATCAGTTCATTCAGAGTGCTCTCGTCCTCAAATTGAAGATATGCCAGCAAACGATCGTATTTGTCCCTGGCAGGACTTACGGAATCTATTATGACTCTGACCTTTTTGTCGAGAGATAGTTGGCGGACATAATCAGAAGCCTGGGGGCCATAGTACATTTGTTCTACATTTGGATTTTTAGTTTCCGGAGTATCAACGCCGATCAGACGGATCCTTGTGTTTTCATGTTCACCGTCAGGTATGGCAATATCAAGTGTGTCGCCGTCAACGACGTTTACCACTTTAAATGTTTTAAGATGGTATTTGCGGACATCCGAATTGGAACTTGTTTGGGCTTCTACTTTAGGTCTGATCTTTTTACCAAGGTTATGATCGATGAAGGAAAGTCCCAGGACAAATAAAATAACGGACGCAATGACAGCTCTTTTTTGCAGCCTGCTCATAGCATATTTTTTCCCTGATCGGTTTGCCATGTTATCAGCCCATAAAAAAAGCCTTCAAAATTGAAGGCTTTTGAAAAAGTTAGCTTGTTAGTTGCTTCGTTTGTCGATAGGCTTATCGAGCTCGAAAGCATCGCAGACAGCGATCAGGGCCTTTTCGCCATGATCCTTGTCTACTATACAGCTTATTCGTATCTCGCTGGTAGTTATCGAGTCAATATTTACCTTTGCTTCTGAAAGGGCATGGAACATAGTGTCAGCGACACCGCAGTGGCTCCTCATGCCGACACCGACAACTGAGACTTCAGCGATGTCATCCCTGACAAAAACGGACTCGCAATGAACCTCTTCTTTTATTTCTTCGATAGCTTTTTTGGCGTCTATAAGATCTGATTTTGCAAGCGTAAAAGAAAGATTTGCTTTCTCTGCATTTATTTCGACCTGGATGATATCATTTACGCTGACATGTGCCTTGGCAATGTGCGAGAAAACTTTTGCTGCATTACCCGGCGTGTTATCAATACTGACAAGGGTTATCTTAGCGAGTTCTTTTTGAATAGTTGCGCCTGAAACTAATATTCCTTCCATTTTGGGGACCTCTTCTGTAATTAATGTTCCTGGATCATTCGTCAGAGAACTTCTGACATGTATATTAACTTCGTATTTTTTTCCAAACTCGACAGCACGACTGTGCATAACACCCGCTCCCAGGCTTGCCAGTTCGAGCATTTCGTCATAACTTATCTGATCCATCTTAGCGGCTTTTTTGTAAAGTCTTGGGTCAGTAGTATATATTCCGTCGACATCTGTATATATCTCGCAGACTTTAGCATTAAGCGCAGCAGCAAGAGCCACGGCACTTGTATCCGAGCCGCCTCTTCCAAGTGTTGTTATGTCGTCGTGGTCATCCATTCCCTGGAAGCCTGCCACGATGACGATGTGGTCAGAGTCAAGCTTTTCGTGAATTCTATCGGCATCGATACTGATAATACGTGCTTTAGAATGAGCGCCATCGGTCATCATTCTTATCTGCGTGCCTGTAAAGCTGATGGCTTTGTGCCCCATTGAGTCAAGAGCCATCGCCATAAGCGAGACCGTTTGCTGTTCACCGGTGCTAAGGAGCATATCCATTTCCCTTTTTGGCGGGTTGGAATTGAGTTCGAGAGCATCTGCGACGAGTTCGTCGGTTTGTTTGCCGCGTGCCGAAGCTACGACAACAACCTGATTGCCTTCTTTAAAGGCATTGATCGCACGCTGAGCTGCACGTTTGATTTTTTCTGCATTGGCAACTGACGTTCCGCCAAATTTTTGAACTACTATAGGCACTGCACTTTCCTTTATAAATCCTTAATTTTTCTTTTTAAATCGGGCTTAAGTTATACTAAAAATCGATGAAGTCAAGGAATTTATCGGGTTTTAAGGAAATACTCCATCATCTCAAATCCCTTATCGACCTTGAAACCCGATTCTGCTGCATTTCTTTCGCTGAATGGCTTATGGAGAATTCCGTTTATGCCGGTTCCTTCCATAGCGAACGGCACCGGCTTATCGGAGTGTGCCCTTGATTCTACCGGCGTAGGATGGTCTGGCATAACGAGTATTCTATAGCTGTCATACTTTTTCAAGGCCTGATGAACGGGGCCTACTATGAGTTTGTCAATTTTTTCAATGGCCATCTTTTTTGCTTGCGGGTTCCCCGAGTGGCCGGCCTCGTCAGGTGCTTCAATATGAACGAAAACAAGATCATGATCTTCAAGAGCTTTTATTGCGGCCTGGGCTTTACCTGCATAATTAGTATCGAGATATCCGGTTGCGCCTTCAACCTTGATAAGGTCAAAACCGATAAGTTTCGCAAGACCCCTTACCAGATCGACAGCAGTTATCGCAGCACCGGAAACACCGAATTTTTTTTCAAAACTTTCAAGGGTTGCTTTTTTACCTTCACCCCAGAGCCAAATTGAGCTTACAGGATTTTCACCGAGATCCTTTCTTACGCGGTTTATCTCATGATTCTCAAAAAGTTGTTGAGATTTTGCTATCATCTCGCAAAGCATTTCGGAGTTTTTTCCGTTTGGCAGATTTTTTGAAGCTTTTTGGCCGATGATGTCATGCGGAGGCTGGGTTTGTATCTTTTCAAAATTTTCGCCGCGAATAACACAAAGATGCCTGTAGCTTACGCCGGTGTAGAATTTGAAACGATGATCGTTAAGCGCTTTTTCAAGTTCCAGTATAAGTTTCGAAGCTTCTTCAGTTGAGATATGCCCTGCACTGTGATCTGCCATCAAGTCGTCCGCAATGGTTACAAGGTTGCATCGAAACACCCAGTCATCTGGTTTTAGATTGATATCCATGGCAACAGCCTCAAGCGGTGCTCTTCCGGAATAAAACTGAAGGGGGTCATAGCCAAGCAGGTTCATCTGGGCAATATCGCTGCCGGGCACCATGCCATCCGGTACGGTGTGCACAATGCCTTGTTTGCCCTCAATACTGATCCGGTCAATATTTGGTATTTCAGCGGCCTCGAGGGGAGTTTTGCCGTCAAAAATATCGAGCGGCTCATCAGCGGCACCGTCTGGTATGATTATTACATATTTAGTCATCTATGCGATCCTCCGGAACGTCAACGATCCTGATACAAAACGGTTTTGACTGAACGGCGTCAAGTTTTTCCATGTCTGCAAGAGCTTTTGTAACGTTTGCCTGCCGGTTCGGATGCGTTGTTATAATAGCAGGGACGGTATTGTTCTCATCATGAGCTTCATGCTGCAGAATACCGGAGATACTGATATCATGGTCGGCAAGAATTTTACCTATCATGGCAAACGTTCCCGGTGCATCGGTTACCATCAGCCTGATATAGAATCTGCAGATCAAGTTGTCTATGCTGTCGAGGGACGAATCTAGAGGATCGGTTTTTTGGCTGTTAAACAGGGCCATTGAATTACCCATTGCTACTTCGATAATATCAGCAACGACAGCGCTTGCGGTTGGCATCATCCCGGCGCCTCTTCCGTAATACATTGTTTGTCCTACGGCATGACCGAAGATGCTTACTGCGTTGAAGGGGCCGTCAACCCTGGCAAGGGGACTTGACAGGCCGATGAACGAAGGATGTACACGTAGAGATATCTTACCGCTGTCATTTCTTTCACCGATTGCCAGCAGTTTAAGTGCGTACCCCATTTCCTTACCGTAGCGTATGTCGTCTATGCTGATGTCCTCTATACCTTCGATAAAAATATTGTCGAGGCTTATGTCATAACCAAAGGCCATTGCTGCCAGTATAGCGAGCTTGTGTGCACTGTCTCCTCCGTTGATGTCAAGAGTAGGGTCGGCTTCCGCATAGCCTTTTTCCTGTGCCTGTTTTAATGCGACGGCGAAGTCCTCGTCATTAGAGGTCATACTCGACAGGATGTAGTTACATGTCCCGTTAACTATGCCGTAAATGGCACTTATATTATTTGCTGCAAGGCCCGTTCTGATCGCCGAGACTATTGGAATGCCGCCGCAGCAGCTTGCCTCAAACGCAATGCACCTGTTATTCTTTTTTGCCTCGGCGTATAATTCATTGCCGTGTTTTGCAAGCAGGGCTTTATTGGCAGTAACAACATGTTTTCCTGAACGGAGTATTTTCAACTGGATATCTTTTGCGACAGTTGTTCCGCCTACCAGTTCAGCCACGATCTGAATAGAGTCATCGTTCAGTAAAGCATCCAGATCGTCGTTTAGTATTCCCTTTGGGACTTCAACCGGGCGTTTGGAGGTGGTGTCCAGATCTACAATACGCGAAAGTTCGAGATGTATGCCAGTTCTTTTTTCGATGGAATCGGCATTTTCGAGCAGGATTTTTGCAACACCCGAACCGACAACACCAAAGCCTACAAGCCCAATTTTAACTTTATTTTTCGACATAGAGTAACCTCAATTAGTTTAGGTAAAACAGGAATTTACTTTAAAAATACCTTTACAGTCAAGCAAAAACTTGCTGTATCATAATATAGGTTAAATGGGGGTAGCTTCGATAATGTTCGTATAGTCCTGTTCGTTGATGAAGGCATCTTTGCCGTTTTTATTGTGCTTTGTGAGCATTTTGATCGTGGCGGCGAATTTTCTATCCAAAGGAGCGGTAAAAATTTTCTCTTGGTTCTGCAGGTTCAGCTGGATCTGGTATGCGTGCAGTGTGAGTCTTTCGATCAGAGGCTTTTCCGGTCGGTCTTTTTTTTGCAAATATCCCGTTTTAAAGTCGCTAAGCAGGACAGGTCTTGTTCCGCCGTACAGCGGGTCTATTACAAGGGGCATTGATCTGCTTGCCATATGTACGCGTATCTGATGGGTTCTTCCTGTTACGGGATTTACGGCAAGCAGGGCCGCCGGTCCAAAATCTGCCAGCAATCGCCATTCGGTAACTGCGGGCTTGCCTCTTCTAGGATCTATCCTCATCAGCCTGGGGTTCTTCTTATCATGGGCAAGAGGGGCGTTTATCCTGCCATTTTTGTTCATGATGGCCCCGGTTACCAGAGCCAGATACGTTTTTTTAACCTGTCTTTTTGCAAACATCCCTGCGATAAGGCTTTGGGTTTCGGGAGTTTTGGCAAGGATCATTATTCCGGAAGTCTCCTTATCAAGTCGATGTATGAGCCTAAACTCGTTTTCTGGGAAATTTTCCTTAAGAATTTTTAATATATCATCTGCGCCGGTACGGTCCTTTGTAACCGATATCCCTGCCGGCTTATTGATGACAAGCAGCGAGTCATCCTGGTATATTATGTCTGTATTTGTCATATTTACAGTGATTTAAGATTATAAACCGCTCAGGATAGCACTTTACTGCGTTTAAAGCAAGGGTGTCATTTAAGTTCTACTGACCAGTAAGCATTGTTGATAAACTGTTTCCAGCTTTTGTATCTCTGGTGATTTAGATGTACGTGCAGGATTGGATTGTGTTTTGGCCTTATGGGGGCCGTGATGAGATTCATATGGGCCTGTTTGGGTGTTCTGCCGCCTTTTTTTGCATTACAGCTTGTGCATGCACAGACGAGATTTTCCCAGTTTGCCTCGCCTCCGAGGCTTCGCGGTATTACATGGTCGAGTGATAACTCAGATAGCGGAAACTTTCTGCCACAGTACTGACAGTGATTTTTATCCCTGGCATAGATGTTCCTGCGGTTGAACTTAATACGCACACTGGGCAGGCGATCATAAATAAGCAGTCTGATTATACGTGGTACGGCAATATCGAAATTGACCGTTGATATCCAGTCAGGAGATTCCTCGAAAACCTCTTTTAATTTGCTAAGCTCAGTCCAACTTTGGAAGTCGTAGTTGGCGTAAGTGCCGTTCTCACAGGAAATGACTTCTGCCATCTGTCTGAAAAGAAGTGAAAAGGCTCGGCGTACACTTGTGATGCGGATCGCCATATAATGCTTATTTAAAACAAGCACTCTGCAATCCATAGGTTTGGCCGGCTGGACAGTAAACATAAATCATCACCAAATAAAAACCGTTGTAAAAAACAGACAACTTCGGTCTGCGAAATATATTCGGTACGGGAGGAGGACAACTACGCGGTTCTAAGCTAAATTGCAAATCTTATCAGGGGGTTGCTTTTTTCTTTCAGGGTAACCTTATCAGATCTTGGTACTTTTTCGTCTTCAACTACCTCGAAAGTAACTTGCTGGCCCTCCTCGAGCATATTCAAACCATCGAGAAAACTTGTATAATGAGCAAATATATTTGATTTTATTTCAGGGTCTATAAAAACGCAACCCTTCTTCTTTTCGTACCGGTTTACAGAACTGCCCATTGCTGGTTGCTCTGTTGCAACAGAACCAGTAAGCGATTCCTTCAGGAAGTTTATATACTGTTAGCTGTTGCCGTGGTCTGCCTTAACCATCTGTATTTCCGGTGAGTTTTTCCTTCATCAACCGTCCCATTTTGAACTTTACGGTTCTTTTGGCGGGAACTTTAACCCTTTCCAGGGTTTTTGGATTTTGTGCAACTCTTGCAGCTCGGGTTCTTGTTTCAAAGACCCCAAAGTCTCTAAACTCCAGGCGGTTGTTATTTGCCAACTCCGAAATCACTTCGTCAAGGAAGGATTGGATAATGCGTTTAACAACGACTCTTTTTGCCTGGGTTCCTTCTGCTATTCTGTCGATAAGCTCTTTTTTAGTGATCGTTGACATAGGTTACCTCGTATCCTGAAGAAGTATTTTAGTATTATTGCAAAACGGTCTCGAAACAATTTAAGCCGGCAATTGATGACCGCAAATCACTATACAGCAAAGACTTCTAGGCGGCAAGGACTTTTTTAGATATTTTTTTTAGATATTTTTCGGCGTGTTTTTGGCCCAAAAACACGCGAATATAAGGCTAATTCGGCATTCTAAAGACATGTCAAAAAGGGGCACTATAGCGAAAGAAAACAAAAAGATCTCAATAATAATATTATAGTACGCGAACAATAATCTTCAAATTTGATTAATGGCCTTGACCGATATTAGAAGAGTGTAGATAATATAATGTTCTGGATTTTTAGACTAGGAATTGGAATTGACAAAAGTACAAACAGAAAAACGGAAGATGGACAAATCTTTCGAAAGTGTATTCGTTTTCTTTGACTGGGTAATATATGCAGTAGCACTTACGCTTGTGTTCCTAGTTTTTATCATGCGTGCCTATACGATACCTACCGGTAGTATGGCTGACACCCTTAAAGGTGCACACTTTCGTTTGAGATGCGTTCAGTGCGGTTTCAGGTATGATTATGATTTCAGGCGTGATGCATACAAGATATCCGATGCTTCAACACCTTCGGAATATATGCCTATAGTGCCGGGAAGGCCGCAATGTCCAAGCTGCGGTTGTTATCATAAGGTATTTGAACGACGATACGGCGGTATTTTGGATTATCCTTCCGAACTTCGTGCCCCTGTCATAAAAGGCGACAGGATATTTGTTCTTAAGTGTATTTATCAATTCTTCGAGCCAAATCGATGGGATGTTATAGTTTTTAATCCGCCCTTACAGCCTAAGATCAATTATATAAAACGCTTGGTAGCTTTGCCTGGTGAAACGGTACAGATCATTGATGGCGATGTTTACATTGACGGCAAGATTGCTCGCAAGCCCCAGCGTGTGCAAAAGGAGCTTTGGATGCCGGTTTTCAATAATGATTATCAGCCGGCAAAACCAGATCATGGTGTTTTTAACGGGCATACCTGGTCTCAGCCATTCAGGAATGATGAAGGTTCTAACTGGGAATTGAATGGCAGCAGCGGTACGGTCTTTAAGCTTTACGCTAAGACTGATGAGATTAATACGATTGTTTATGATACAAATACAGGCAACGATTTTAGAGCTGCTTATGCTTATGACTATCAAGGGCCGAGAGAGAAACTTCCGATATGCAGCGACTTGAAAATCAGCTTTAATGTTCTTGCTCCGGGTTATAATGGTAGTGTAGGTGCGGCGCTTAGCAAATATGGCATAGAATACCGCGGGACAGTTGATGTTAACGGAAGCATGTCAATCAAAAAGATTGCTATCGATGGTTATATAAATCAGGTAGCAGAAAAAACTTTTGATCCTTATAGAGAAGGTTCGCCGCCTGGGGGTATTGTGAATTTCAGTTTTGCCAATGTTGATCATGAACTAATACTCAAATACGGGGATACGGAACTTAAATTCGATCTTGGGCGGGGAAGGGCCGATGCGGGCCAAATTAATGAGCAAATGCCTGTTGTGTCGATATCTGGCTCAGGCACGCTTGAGCTTTCTCACATCAGGATAGACAAAGACAAATACTATTACGATAAGATCGGAGATCATGAAATATTGCGGGCGGGGCCGGACAGTCCATTTAGCCTTGGTGAAGATGAATTTTTTGTGCTTGGAGATAATAGTCCGGCAAGTGCTGACAGCAGGCTATGGGATGAGCCTGGCAAAGGCAATAACGGAAGGATCTACCGCGATGGAGTGGTACCTCGTGATTATCTTATAGGCAAGGCGTTTGTTGTTTTCTGGTCGGGTGGTCAACCGATATTTGATAGATCATCGATAAAGTTAATGCCTTATGTTAGTGGGTTGAAGCTTATCGCAGGCGGAGCTTATTAAGTCTATGTTAAATGAGCAATACCTAAGCAATTATCCGATACAACGGAGAAGTACTACAATAGCCAGCATTGCTGAGACCCTGGAATGGGTAATGGTTGCATTGATCCTGGCGTTTATATTTCGTGCGTTTCTCATGGAAGCTTTTCGAATACCTACCGGGAGCATGGCAGAAACACTAAGCGGAGAGCATTTTCACATCAGGTGTACCCGTTGTGGATTCAAATATGACGTTGGTGCGGATTCTTATCATTCTGTAAAGCCGAGGTGTTCCAGTTGTGGTTATACGCTTCCTGAAGGAACACCAAGAGTACTTATGAACGGTGACAGGGTACTGGTTTTGAAATGTATATATCAGTTTGCAGACCCTAAGCGCTGGGACGTGGTGGTTTTTAAGAACCCCACTAATCCATGTGAAAATTATATCAAACGATTGATCGCGTTGCCTGGTGAGATGGTGGAGATAATCGACGGAGATATTTATATCGATGGTGTTATTGCCAGAAAGCCCGTAAACGTTCAACATGAACTTTGGATGCCTATATATAATAACGATTATCAGCCCTCCAGGCAAATGCTGGATAAAACCGGTCGATTGTCAAATAACCCCAAAGATGAACAGAAATGGCAATTGCCGTTTAAAAACATCGCCGGATCAACATGGGAACTTGATGCAGACGGCACAGTGGATTTTTTGTTAGACAGCAAGACCGATCAGGTAAACTTGATTTATTATGATTCTGACATAGGTAACGATTTCGATGCAAAATATGCTTATAACGGCGGTTCCGATATTTATCGCGCGACAGCCTGCAGCGATCTGAAGATCGACTTCCAGGTAAAGCCCGGTTCTGTGGATGGTTTTATAGGTGCTGTGCTTGAAAAGTATGGAGTGTTTTATCGTGGGAGAGTCGACCTTAGGGGGCATATGGTGCTGGAGAAGATAGTTGATGGTGAAAGCCGGGAGCTTTCGAGTAGAAGTATTTCAAAGAGTAGTGATAAGGATGTTAAAAGGTTTAGTTTTGCAAATGTGGATCATCAGCTTATTCTTGAATTCGGCAAAAACAGGCTAAAATATGATCTTGGCAAAGGCCCCGAAGATGCAGGGGAAATTAATACCGAAGGGCAACCCCAGGTACAAATATTTGGTGCGGGCAAACTAAAGCTAAGTCATGTTGCTTTATATCGTGATATTTATTATACAGGCAGGGGGAATTTAAGGGCTGGCGAGGGAGATCCGTTCACTCTCAAGGAAGATGAATTTTTTGTATGCGGTGACAACAGTCCGTCTAGTTCCGATGCGAGATTATGGGCAATAGAAGGTATCGGCAACAATGGTACCAAATACCGGATGGGCACGGTTCCCCGTGATTACCTGATAGGTAAGGCTTTTTTCAGGTATTGGGCCGACGCGAATAAGCTTTTTGGCAATCTTCCGGTGGTACCTTCAATAGGCAAAATAGGATTTATTGAGGGTGGAGGTGGTGATGGGTTTTAGTCGCAGGTTATAGGACGTTAATATGTAGTCTCGACTAGAGAACGCTTTAGGGGGTCATTGAAAAACGAAGTCAGTTCCTTTTTTATGAGTTGTTTGTATTGATCATCCACGCCAAGAGGGCCTTGCCAGGCGTGCAGGTTTTCCATCATTTTTCCCGCGTAAAAGTCAACCCATTCTTGCTGATCTAATTTTACTGTTACCATAGTTAACCTCCTGAACTTAAAGGTAACACCTAATCAACATCTAAAATATCGTCCCCGGCTGGAGGTTACTTTAGCGTAATTGAAATAAATTAAAATATTTCAAAAAAGCCGCAAAATTAGCCCGATAAATCGCTTAAAAAAAGTATCATTTGTTGACATTTTGGCTGGTTTGGTGTAATTTACACCGTTGTTTTAATTTATTAGTCCGGGGGGCTAAGGATGGGTAAAAGATCGATGTATTTTAACTATAAGGAAAGCATCTAAATGTCAGAAGTTCAAGAGCCGTCAGTCGAGTATTTCGAGGATATGGGTATACTCGATGAGCTGAAAAATTCGTATCTGAACTATGCAATGAGTGTTATAGTTTCCAGGGCATTACCGGACGTTCGCGATGGCCTGAAGCCCTCACAAAGGCGAATTCTCGTAGCGATGAACGATCTTAATCTTGGTCCTCGGAGCAAACATCGTAAGTGTGCCAAGATCGTTGGAGATACGGGCGGTAACTACCATCCGCACGGAGATCAGGCTACATACGGAACGTTGGTACGTATGGGGCAGGATTGGAACATGCGTCAGCCCCTTGTAGATCCCCAGGGTAACTTTGGAAGTATTGACGCCGATCCTCCGGCTGCAATGAGATATACCGAAGCACGAATGACCAGTGCCGCAACGGAAATGCTGGAAGACCTTAATCGCGATACGGTAGATTTTATTCCAAACTATGATGAAACCAGAACCGAGCCGGTTGTTCTTCCCAGTAAGTTTCCCAATTTGCTTGTTAATGGCGGGAGCGGAATCGCTGTTGGTATGGCGACTAATATTCCGCCGCACAATGTTGGTGAGGTTTGCGATGCTATTCTGTTGATGGTTGACGATCCGGAGTGCGGGTTTAAGGATATAATGGAAAAACTTCCCGGGCCGGATTTTCCGACAGGTGGTATCATTTGCGGACGAAAAGGTATTATGGATGCTTATGTAACAGGGAAAGGACATCTTAAAGTTCGCGCGAAATCGGTAATAGAGACAAGCAAAAAGGGCAGACAAAGCATTGTCATTACCGAGATCCCATATAATGTGGTCAAGACCAATATTGTTTCAAAGATAGCCGATTGTGTTCATAACGGCAATATTCCGGAGATCGCAGATGTTCGGGATGAGTCTGACAGGAAAGGCATGCGGATCGTTGTCGATCTCAGGAAAGATGCAGATGACAATGTGGTTCTCAATAAGCTTTTCAGGTATACTCCGCTGCAAACCACATTTGCTATCAATAATGTGGTTCTCGTTAATAATCGCCCGGAAACGCTCAATATCAAGCAAATGCTGAAGCTGTTCATTCAGCACAGGGTAACCGTTATCCGAAGACGTGCGAGATTTCTTCTTAAGAAGTGCCGAAACCGTGCACATATCCTTGAAGGTCTAATTCTTGCCGTAAGTGATATTGATGAAATAATTAAACTTATCAAGCAGTCACCCGATGCGCCGACAGCAAAACTTCGATTGATGGAAAAACCTCTTAAGTTCGAGGAAAGTGCTGCGCTCAAGAAAATACTGCCCGAATCTTTTATGAAGGAAAGAGGAACCGAACAACAGTTCCTGACGGGGCCGCAGGCAGATGCGATCCTTACGATGCAGCTGCAAAGGCTTACCGGTCTCGAAATAGAAAAGCTGGCCAAGGAATATTCAGAACTCAGTGAAAAGATATCCGAGTATGAAGCATTGCTTGGAGATATTAATATTGTGTTTGATGTGATTCGTGAGGATATTTACGAGATAAAGTCAAAATACAGCGACAACCGCAGAACACTTCTTGAGGCCGGCGATGTTGAAGAGTTTAATATCGAGGACTTGATAGCTGAGGAGGAGACGCTTGTAGTGATAAGCCATAGCGGGTACGTAAAACGCATGCCCGTAGATACTTATCGTAAGCAGGGAAGGGGCGGACGGGGGGTTATTGGTTCCAGTACTAAGGAAGATGACTTTATCGAGCATTTGTTTGTGGCTTCAACGCATGATTACCTGCTTATCTTTACGAGTAAGGGAATATGCCACTGGCTGAAGGTTTATGAGATACCGAGTATGTCCAGGCAGAGCAAGGGCAGGAATATTATAAACCTGCTTCAATTGAAGGGGGAAGAAAAGATAACTTCTATCATTAATGTTCATCAGTTCGATGACAGACAGCTTGTGATGGCAACAATGAAGGGGCTTGTTAAGAAAACGGTTCTGAGTGCCTATGGGAACCCCCGTGCAAACGGCGTTATCGCTATTAAGCTTGACGAGGACGATCTGCTTATTGGTGTTTCGGTAACAAGCGGAAGCGATGAGATCATGCTTGGAACCAGCAATGGTATGGCTATACGCTTCAATGAGGAACAGGCTCGTTCGATGGGTCGTGTCAGCAGGGGTGTTATCGGCATCAAGCTGCGTACGGGGGATTCGGTTGTGGATATGGTTATCGTTGAAAAGGGAGCATCGCTTTTGACGGTTTGTGAAAACGGGTATGGTAAGCGGACAAGCCTTGAGGACTATCGTCCGCAAAGCAGGGCCGGTGTTGGCGTTATTAACATCAAGGCTACAAGCCGTAACGGCAAGGTGGTTGCCCTAAAGGCGGTACATGATGATGACGAACTGATGATGATAACCGCTAATGGAATGATAATACGGACCGGTCTTGATGAACTTCGCACCATCGGAAGGAATACTGCAGGGGTAAGGATGATAAATCTTAAGGACGGCGATGAGCTCGTAGCAGTGGAGAGGATAGCAAGGGACGAAGACGAGCAGGAAGATTCGGACCAGAGCAAGCCGGCGGCTAAAGGATAAGCCATGGCTGTCAAAGTTAAAAAACCGGATACGTCTGTTTGCCCGATATATGTCATCAGCGGAAAAGACAATTACTTGGTAAGCACCGAGTGTGAAAGCCTTCTGAATAAACTTCTAACTCCGGATCAGCGGACGATGTGTCTTTATCAGACAGACGGCAAAGACGCCAATATTACCGATGTGCTTGATGAACTGAGAACTCTTCCGTTCCTTGCTAAAAGCAGGGTTGTGCTGATAAAAGAAGCAGATAAGTTTATTTCTGAAAACAGACCTGCATTTGAAAAATATTTTGAAAGCCCTTCGCCGAGCGGTGTACTGATCCTTGTTGTCAGTACCTGGCTCAAAACGACCAGGCTTGCTAAGATGCTTCCGAAGGCGGGCACGCTTTTGGCGATAGACGAGATCAAGTCTGCACAGCTTCCGCAATATGCCGTAAGTTATGCAAGAACAAAGTTCCAAAAAAACATCAATAGATCGGCTGCCGGGCTTTTGGTAGAACTTGCCGGCGATGATCCGGGCAGGATTGCAAGTGAGATCGATAAATTAGCTATCTATGTTGGAGATGCAAACAAGATCACGACAGACGATGTTGAAAAACTTATCGGCCATAATCGTATGTTCAATGTTTTTGCGGTAATAGAGGCCGTGACAGCCGGCAGTATAGGGGTTGCTCTTGGAAGGCTAAGAAATATGTTCATAACTGATAAGGATGCCAGATTTACTGCGGTTGGAGCATTTGCATTTCATTTCAGAAGGATGTTGAATGCCAAAGTTCTGCTGGAAAAGGGCATGGACAATTACCAGATTTCAGGAAAGTTGAGGATATGGGGAAATAAGGAAGCGTTCTTTGCCCAGTTAAGAAGATTCAGTCTTGAACGGATAGCGGGGTTTCTCAGCGAACTTGCCCGGATGGATTATGCCATCAAGACCGGGCAGAAAACACCGGAATCAGCGTTGGAAATACTGGTTATGAAAATGGCTTCATAAAAAACACAATTAAAGGCAAAAATCTTTTGGACGAGTTTTAGTGGCTTTTCTATGTGCAGTTTGCTCTTTAGATTATATTTTAAATTGATTCTATGCAAAAGGGGGTGTTTTGCTTACAATGGCCGGTTGATCGGCATATTAGCCGAAAAGATAACGTGGTTTCTTTTTAGAAAAAGAAAAGGAGGTCTTTATGAATGACCAGCAAATATATTACCGTACGATCCCGCCGACAACGATTGCCAGATATGTAATTTTTGCGGCTATTGGTGTTATTATTCTCGCGGCGATAGCTACAAGTTTCTACACGGTTGAAACAGACGAAAAGGGTGTGGTGGTGCGGTTCGGCAAATTCAATCGAATAACCGATCCAGGGCTGCATTTTAAGATCCCCTGGCCTGTTGAACTTGTGTCAAAGCCGAAGGTCGAGAGGATATTTAAAGATGAATTCGGATTTAAAACTTTACAGGCAGGTGTTCAAAGCAAGTACGGAGGCAAGGACCTTAACGAGTCGCTTATGCTTTGCGGAGACTTAAGCGTTGCGGAGGTCGAGTGGATCGTTCAGTATAAGATATCGGATCCTAAAAAATTCCTTTTCAACGTTCGCAATCCCTCCAAAATGATACGCGATGTTTCCGAAGCTGTAATGCGAAATGTTGTTGGCGATTCATCAGTCGACGAAGTTTTAACTTCCCGCAGGGTTGAGATCAATATTGAAGCCGAAGAAAAAATGCAGCAGATACTGAAGTACTATAGTTCCGGCATACAGATAACAGCCGTTAAACTTCAGGATGTTAATCCGCCGGAGCCGGTAAAACCCGCCTTTAACGAAGTCAATGCGGCTCAGCAGGATAAAGCAAGGTTCGTCAATACTGCCCTTGAGGAATATAACAAGGTTATACCAAGAGCCAGCGGCGAAGCTAAGCAAATGATAAAGCAGGCCGAGGCCTATGCTATTAACCGAACAAATACCGCAAAAGGCGATGCAAACAGGTTTACACAGATATGGAACGAATATAAAGACAGCAAGGATGTTACGCGGAGAAGATTATACCTCGAAAGCCTTAGCAGGGTATTACCAAAACTGGAAAAGAAATATCTCATTGACGATAAAGTAAAAGGATTACTTCCGCTGATGAATATTGGGGAGGGCAAATAATGAATAAGATAATTTTTACTGTACCTATAATAATATTAGTTCTTTTGATCGTTGCAAGTACGTGTTTGTACATCATTCCCGAGACAAATCAGGTCGTAATAACTCAGTTCGGCCAACCAAAACGCGTAGTTTCCGATGCTGGTCTGCATTTTAAAAAGCCCATCCTTGAGCAGGTCAACGTTTTTGAGAAGCGAATTCTTGAATGGGATGGTAAACCTACACAGGTCCCAACGCGTGATAAGCGTTATATCTGGGTGGACAGTTTTGCCAGATGGAGGATTGCCGATCCGCTGAAGTTTTTTCAGAGGATCCGCAATGAGACAAGTGCGCACGCACTGCTTGACGATATTATCAACAGTGAGGTCCGAAACCAAATATCTAATCAACTGCTTATTGATGCTATCAGAAGTTCCAACAGGGAAATGAGCCTGATGGCAGGCATTGATGGAGAGCGACTGGCAGAGATCACAGAGGTAAATGTTGGAAGAAATGAGATAATAAAAAACGTGCTTGAAAAAGCAGGGCCGGCGGCAAGCGAGTATGGAATGGAACTGGTTGATATTCAGATCAAACGCATTAACTATGTCGAGGAGGTTCGAAAAGCGGTCTATGAAAGAATGAAGGTTGAGCGAAAACGAATTGCAGCAAAGTACCGCTCCGAAGGTGAAGGCGAAATGATGGACATCATGGGTAAAAAGGAAAAGGAAGAAAAACAGATCCTTTCCGAGGCCTATAAAGAGTCTCAGGAGATAAAAGGTAAAGCCGATGCCGAAGCGATCAGGATATATGCCGAAGCATATTCAAAAGATCCGGAGTTTTATTCGTTCCTTAAGACGCTCGAAAGCTATGAAGAGAATCTTGGCAAGTCCAGTACGCTCATACTCTCGACGGACAGCGATTATCTTAAGTATCTTGAATCTCCGATGCCGGAGTAATTGAATTTTGACAAAATAGAACATAAGGAGTTT
The DNA here is from genome assembly GCA_016928585.1 of Sedimentisphaerales bacterium. Taxonomy (GTDB): domain Bacteria; phylum Planctomycetota; class Phycisphaerae; order Sedimentisphaerales; family Anaerohalosphaeraceae; genus JAFGKL01. Next base: position 8,967 of record JAFGKL010000125.1, on the reverse strand, counting down.
CTTTGTGACAAGTAAAGTAACAGTAGTAGGTGCGGGTAACGTAGGAGCAACAACGGCACAATTAGCCGCAGCAGCCGAGCTTGGCGATATCGTGCTTATAGATATCGTAGACGGCCTGCCGCAGGGCAAGGCTCTTGATATGGTACAGCTTGGCGGTGTTAAGGCTTTTACAGGCAGTATAAAAGGAACGCTTGACTGGGCAGAGACAGCGGGCAGCGATATTGTTATCGTCACCAGTGGGATGCCGCGAAAGCCCGGCATGAGCAGAGACGACCTTCTGGCCAAAAATGCTTCGATAGTTAAATCCGTAACAGAACAGGTCGTGAAGACCTCGCCGGATGCTTTTATTATTGTTGTCTGTAATCCGCTTGATGTGATGGTAGCGGTAGCTGCACAGGTAAGCGGTTTTGCAAAGCATAAGGTCATGGGGATGGCAGGGGCTTTGGATTCGGCGAGATTTGCATGTTTTATCTCTCAGGAACTGGGTGTAAGTATAGAGGACGTCAAAGGTGTTTTGATGGGCGGCCATGGAGACGATATGGTTCCGCTGCCGAGATTTACGTCTGTTGCAGGCATTCCTCTGCCGGAACTTATGCAAAAGTCAAAAATAGATGAGCTTATAGAACGTGCCCGTAAGGGCGGCATCGAAATAGTCAATTATCTTGGATATAGCGCTTATTATGCACCGGCCGCGGGGGCGGTAAAAATGGCAGAAGCAATCTTGAAAGACAAAAAAAGCGTAATAAGCTGCTGTGCGTACTGTGATAAAGAATATGGGGTAGGCGGGGCATTTGTAGGTGTTCCTGCGATCCTTGGTGCCGGCGGTGTGGAAAAAATAGTCGAACTTAAGCTTACAAAAGAGGAAAAACAGGCCTTTGATGAGTCAGCCGCGCATGTGAAAGATCTGGTCGTAAATGTAAAGAAGTTTTTATGATCAGCTTAAAGGTTTTCGTGCCGGTTTGATGCGATCTATCAGGTCCCTGACTTCCATATTCTGATCATACGCACTCTGTAGCTCTATTTGCTTGTTGAATAGTCTCAGTTGTACGTCAATGGCCCCTATTGCCCAGTCTATATAATGGGGTTTATGGTATGGGCGATGATGAGCTTCATTTGTCAGGCCCTTATAAATAGCATCGAGAAATCTTCCCTTTGTACTCCGATTGATCTCGGTTGGGTTGGATGACCACTTTTTGAGTTCTTCGTATTGCTGGCGAAGCCTTATGCTGGCGATTAGCTGGTCCACTGTAAGATAATCGCCGGGATTATATGCAAGCTGCAGACCCTTTAACGCCATAATAAGTGGTTCATAATTGGCTCTTTCTTCAAGGCGTATGAACTTGTATTGCTGTACATATGCTGCGGATTTTCTTGAAAGTGATTTGGTAATATCATCCGAACCAAGATACCATCTACGCCTGCTCAGGCGTGAGAACACAAGTTCTTCACCATAGGTATGCTGTTTTATTTCATCGTGTGCCATTCTTGAGACCCATAATCCGCCGGTTGGGTTTTGCTGGGTGCCGCCGCCTAGAGCAAGAAGGCATTTAATAAAGCTTAAGGGTAATATTTTACTCTTTGCACGGTCATGTCTTCTTACCTGGAATGAAATGTGCAGGCTGTGTGGTTTTACCGGATAAAAGGCTATGATCTCACGGATCAGTTGGTTCATTACCCAAGGATCGGATGTAGCCGGTTTTGATAATTCGCCCAACACATTCAGTCTTCCGGGGGCAAGTTCCAGGAATCCCCGTCTCCTGAATTTTGCCGAGCCGGAGTGGTCGTCAATGTAGCCGCCAAGCTTCCATGACAAAATATCAAGACGGAAATCATGAAAATATTTAAAACCGTCGAACGTATATTCAACATTGGTATCGGGGTCTAGTACTGCCCTGAAACCCAAATTGCTTAACTCCAGCTCCACTCCCATTGGTACAAGTCCGGGCTGTCTGTTCACTTTTATTATTTCCAGTTCGCTTCTGGCGACGCGAGGATCGAAAATACTGTCAGCGGCGCTTACTGCATATTTTACGTAATCGATAAGATCATACGTGCCGTCGCCGGGCATCGATTCGAGACAGCGTTTAATGATCATGCCGATAGCCGGACTGTTGGCATTGATCATTCTAAGTGCTGCAAGCAGACCTAATGACCGTGTAAAATATCTTGATGTAGGAGAAAGTCTTTCGAGTTCGTATCGGTATTTTGATTGAATTGTTTGTTCTAACTGGTTTAAGAGCACCTGTTTTACGACAAGGGCGATGTAATTATCAATGTACGGGGCTGCATCCGGTTCGTTATACAGATATTTTATGCTTGGACACGGCCTGTCCAGTTCGTGTTCAAGATAATAGTCACTTACCGCATCGCTGCCAAGATGACTTATTACAAGGTCACGTTCGGTAGTGCCCAGCAGTTCCCTTCGTGCGCGTCTTTCAATGTCGGCATCAATTGATTTTTCGCCGGGACGTGTATGGTTGCGAAAGAACTTTTCGATCCTCTTTCGAAGCCAGAGTTCGTGTATAAGGTTTACGTGGAACCTGTCGCCGAATCTTTTTCGCATTGACTTGTGACTTGCCAGGTATGCCTGAGCTTCAACGGGACCGTTGGCAGTGTTGACCTTAATAGTTTCTCTATCGTAGTGCAGCCCCTCGTATTTGTCTATCTCGGCAAGGGCTGAAGCCGGCATGTCGTATATTATGAAGCCTTCGATCTTTGTATTAGGGTTGGCAACCGCGTAGTAGTAAACGTTGTCAGGGCTGACCCTTCGATATCCGGGAAGCATGGCAAGCTCGGCAAACAAAACATCTGAATCTTCCGAATGTGTATTAGAGGGTTTTAACGAGAAACTAAGACCGCAGACAGATTTGAGGATACTGGGATCCCTTAGCGAGCCGTATATGAATAAATTGTACTTTTTCTTCTGCATGTTAATGAACAATCCTGTTTACATGTGCCTGAACGCAGATCGGTATTTCATAACAAATAGTACCGGCCAGTTCTGCAAGAGCATATGCTCCGCATGGTGATTTTTGATCGTTGTCTATGACGGTTACCATTTGACCGACCGAGGCATCCGGAACATCGGTAACATCTATCAGGAGTTGGTCCATACATACTCTTCCAATGACAGGGACTACCTTTTCACCGATCTTCATTTTTGCCCTGTTAGAAAAGGATCGCCAGTAGCCGTCGGCATATCCGATCGGGATGATAGCAACAGTGGTATCTCTTTCGGTTATGAACGATCTCCCATAGCTGACAGGTAGTCCAGCTGCGATTTTTTTTATTTTCACTATCGGGGTCTGAAGCTTCATAACCGGCTGCAGATCTAGCGGCGGATTGCTCATGGGCCGTGAATAATAACCGTACATTGCTATGCCGCAGCGGACCATATCGAAATGTGATTGCGGTATTTTTATTGTAGCGGCACTGTTGGCGGCATGTATAATAACGTTTTCGCGGCTTGCGATCGTGTTGTCCTTCAGAAAATCGTTGAATTTCTCAAGTTGTTCATATGCGTACGACAGGTCTTCCTCGTCGGCGGTTGAAAGGTGGGTATAAACGCCGGCAAGAGTGACATTCGGGGACTGGTCAATTTTTGCGATCAACTCAGAGGCGATTTCGGGGTCGAGGCCGTTTCGTCCCATACCAGACTCGATGTTTACATGAACTTTTAAGACATGCTTGCTCGTGACAAGAATTTTGGAAATGAAGTTAAGATCTTCAAGCGAGGACAATACGCAGTGCAGGCCTTTTTTGGCGCAGATCATAACCTGATCTGGCGAATAGGTGCTGTTTATAGGTTCAAGGATTAATATTGACTGTTTTTTTATCAGATCAAGTATGTGGATTGCTTCATAAATACTCGCCACGGCAAAAAAATCAACGTCAGCTTTTTTTAAGATATTAACGGTCTCGGAGATGCCGTGGCCATAAGCATTGGCCTTTATGACCGCGCAGAATTTTGTTTCAGGATTACATAAGCTTTTCAGATTGCGGACATTGTCAAGCAGTGACTGTGAATATATATGTGCCTGCAGGTCCTGCCTGATAAGTCGTTGCGAGCGGTAAAATCTCATGTTAGCCTTCTTTTGATATTTCCTTATACAGTTCGAAAAGTTCCCTGAACGCACGTATTATAACAGCTATATTCGCGCCGGTTTGCGAACCGGTGGTTCTGGGATAATGATGCACGCCGGCCTGGGTTATAGTATATCCCTTTTTTGCGGCCCTTGCCAGTATCTCGGCGTCGATTAATGCGCCGGTACTTTTGATTTCAATATTATCAAAGATGCTTCTCTTATACAACTTAAACGCACAGTCGATATCCTTTAAGTGCAGTTTAAAAAGAAAACAAACCAGTTTTGTCCAGCACCATGCATTGACTTTTCTTATAAATCCTTCCGAACGGTTAATTCGATAACAGCTTACTATGTCGTATTGATGTATTAACGGCAAAATATCGGCAAGTTCTGAAATATCGAATTGGCTGTCGCCGTCGGTATAAAAAACAAGTTCTTTCGTTGCCGATTTAAAGCCCGTTTGAAGTGCCGAACCGTAGCCTAAGTTTTGCGGGTGGTGAACCGCTCTTACAGCGGGGTATTCTTTGTCGAGTTCATCAATAAGGCTTGCGGTGTCGTCGGTGCTGCCGTCGTTTACAAGTATGATCTCAATGTCATCTGTGACATTCTTCATTGTTGTAAGTGTTTTGCTTACAAGGGGTTTTATGTTGCCGGCTTCGTTATAGCAGGGAAAAAAAATACTTATGGAAGCAGCAGGGGCTTCGCCGCTGTTGACAGTCTTTTTTGATGGCCTATCGTTCATCTCGATCACCATTTGGCTTTTTCGTAGATTTCCCTGAATTCCTTGACATATTCTGCATCAAGAGCTGTGTATGATCTTGATTTTTCGGGGTTGGCCCGTTTGTATCTTGCAGAAAGATAATTTGCCGCAAGCCTTGCCGCCATAAGTCTTTTCAAATAACCCGATTTTTTCTCATAAGAGCTTTTGTTGGAGGTAAAATCTGTAAGGAACTTTTCCATTTGGGAGTATGCTTCGGATCTTAGGTGCTTGCGTTTCAAAGAGGCGATAAGCATTCGCATGGAAGTTTCGGAAGGGTCGATTTCAAGGGCCTTTACTATATACTCAAAACCTTTAAGCGATGCCTTTTCATCGGCTAAAAACAGCAGATTATAACCTATGGAAAGAAATTCACTGAATTCATCGGGATAGATGGCCTGCTGATTAATAACTTTACTTATTAGTTCTTTTCCTTTTGAGGTATCTGTATCAATATAAAGGTATTGCGAATTGTCAAGGTATGCAATACGCCAGTTGTTTGTAGAGCTTAGACCCCTTGTAAAACAATTATACCTTGGATCGTAAACCTGTGTGGATGGCATAAGTACGACCCAGACATCGTAATCTTTTAACTTCTGGTCGATCCATTCACCTATCTCTTTATAATCGGTGGTGGTTAGTTCCCTCCTGGCCAACTCTGCTCTTGTTACTGTGGGGCCGCCGCGTTTGATTTCTGCCCATAGCTTATATGTTTTATGGTCGTAAGCCGCCTGTGCGCGTCCGTCCATAAAAAGCTTAAGGGGTATATGGCCGGTTTCAGGGTCGGGATTTTGACCGAATGCAACTGCACCGCCTTCGGTCCAGTGGTTAAACATATGGCCGGAAAGCTTGTTGTCGTTTATGAATTGGCAGACCTCAAATGGTTTCATATATGAAGCGGTCATTCGCATGAAGATAGAAGTTCTTTTGTCATCATCTGCCCATCTGTCGAGGTAAACGAGTTTGAATCTCAGGGACCACATAATGCCAAATATGATAATAAGTCCGGTAATAGTAATAACTGTAAGATTAACAAACATTGCAGGCAGGGCGGCCGGAATAAGTTTTTGGTCTTTTCTGAATCTCGATCCGGCCGATATCATTTTAAATGCCTGTTCGATGTAAAGAGCTGTTAGAGGGCACGCTACTGAAGCAGCAAGGGGAATAAAGCGTCTTGAACGCACTGCCATATAGACCGTAAGTACGACAATGGCCAATATCGCCAAGTCGATCTTGGGCCATTCAAAACCTTCGGTTTTTGTCTTTTTAACTTGGCGGCGAAGTTTGCCGGGGGTTTTCGGTTTAAAGAACCTTGCGATAAACCAAAGCACCAAAACGACCAGGGCAATAATGAACATTACCAAAAAAGGCTTCCCTGTGCCGACCTTATTGTCCCATTCGAAGGCAGAGTGCCACTCGTGAACGTTTTTCCAGGACGCCGCATGTTTGCTGAACATGATGATGCTTGTATGTGTCAGGTTGGTCAAATGGAAAGGGTTTAATATAATGCTCGCAATAAATGCCGCGATGGATGCATAAATAACATGGCAGGTACCCTTGAAACCAAGTGAAACAAATCGCTGGTTAGGGATTGATATTAAAAGATTCAGCCCTATAAACGGTGCCAGCATTATAAAAATGTATATGTATCCGCCGTGTACATTACACCAAAAAACCATCAAAGGAACCAGAAGCCATATGTAGCGAATGTTCCGATAGACCGTAAGCGCAAGGATCAGCACGAATAGCGGGACAAGCAGATTTGAAAACACCGCAGGGCGAACATCTATGAACGTTCGCCCTACAAACATCGCAAAGCTTGCAGATATGGCTGACAGGTAACGGTTTGCCCCGATAACCCTACCGAGCTTATAAATACATATAAGCGACAGGAATGTAACTATAAATTTCCACACAATAAGCATGTTATAGTTGTATTGCCCCTCTGAGCCGAATGTTTTAGCAAGGGTATAATATGTAAGGTGTGTTCCCCAGTTCTGGTTGATCCAGCCGGTAGGGTGCATCCATTCTGAAAAAGATTTTACCCAATCTGGCCAGTTTTCGTAGTCACCAGCTTTCTTGGCCCACCACCTTTTTATTGGAACTGTTAAGCCTTTTTTGCCATTTGTCGACTGTATCAACTGTTTACTGTAAAACTTCATGGTTTCTGCGGTAGGACCGGCCTTGTGCGAATTAAAGCTGAAGGGTTCTACCGTATCTACACCGTGGTTATAGAAGTGCCTGCCGCAGGCAAGGGCCACCCATGTATCGCCGGCGGCTACAATATGCGTGCAGGCGTGAAAAGCGAGCAATAGCATACCAACCCATAACACAGCGGTATGCCAATAGGGAATGTGTTGTTTTTCCAGCAAATTATTGTTTTCTGTCATTATTGTACCAGTTATCAGCCGGGTTGTGTTCAAGAGATTGGCGGACAGCCCTATTATCGGCCAATATATGAAAAACAGATAATTTTATACGTCCTTTTGTTCAAGGCAATTATAATTAAACGCTATGTTAAGTCAATCTTTGATTTATTTGCTCTGGCTTATAAGTGAGATGAATGATAAAATCAGAAATAGCTACAAACGTGGTCTTGAAATATGAATGTATTGGGACGGTTTAAAAGGATCTTTACATTTTCCGTTTCCAAAAAATGTTGACATAGGCTTCCCTAAATTGTAACATCCGTAATCTTTGTTGAGCGCCCGTAGCTCAGTTGGATAGAGCAACGGATTTCTAATCCGTAGGTCGCACGTTCGAGTCGTGCCGGGCGTGTTGTTTGGTAGTAATTATTTATTAGGAGCTTTAGTTTTGGCAAGTGCGAAAAAGAAGAAATCAACTAACAAGACTTTATGTAATAAATGCGACGGGCTTTGCTGCAGATATTTTGCACTGCCAATAGAGGATCCTGAGGACTGGGACGATTTTGACGATATTCGCTGGTATTTAAACCACGAAGGCGTTACGGTATTTCTCGAAGATGGCGACTGGTATATAAATATAAAGAATAAGTGCAAATATCTGGGTGAAGACAACAGGTGCCAGATATATGATAAAAGGCCCAAGATATGCCGCGGCTATAAAACAAACGACTGCGACAAGACCGGCGCAGACTATGATTATGACTTGCATTTTAAAAATGATCACCAGATGGAAGAATATATGAAGATCAAATTTGGTGAGGACGTTTTTGACAATCTTGATCCGAAGAAGAAAAAGCGAAAAAAGAAAAAATAATTGGTCGTCAGAAGGATATAAATGAAGATCCAGGCCGTAAAAGGAACAAGAGATTTTTACCCGGCGCAGATGGCAGTACGCAATTTTATCATTGACGGCTGGAAGCGGACCTCGCTTCGCAATGGGTTTGAAGAATACGACGGGCCGATCTTCGAATATCTTAAAATGTATCAGGCCAAAAGCGGCGATGAAATAGTCGAGCAGCTTTTCAATTTTACCGATCGTGGTGACAGGCACCTTGCCATTCGTCCGGAAATAACCCCGACTCTTGCCCGTATGGTGAATCAGCAGGTCAATTCGCTGCCCAGACCGATCAAATGGTTTTCCGTTCCGCGGCTTTGTCGTGCTGAACGTCCTCAAAAGGGCAGGCTAAGAGAATTTTTCCAGTGGAACATCGATATAATCGGTGTTGATGACGTCTTAGCTGATGCAGAGGTCATCTTTACATCCATAGATTACCTGCGTTCGCTGGGACTTACGGCCAAAGATATAAAAGCTAAGATTTCGAGCAGAAAACTTTTAGCTGCATTCCTTAAGAACATCGGAATACCCAAAAAAAAACTCGAAGCAATATATCCTGTGCTTGACAAAAAACCTAAGCTTCCTAAAGAAGCGTTCGATGAGATGCTCGCAAAAGTGGTGCCTGATAAAGACAGGGCTAAAAAGATAAAAGATTTTATGGAACTTGAAAAAGTTTCTGACATAAAAAAAGTGATCGAAAGTTCAAATCATAATGTAGACGATGCTGCCGGTGAACTGGCAATGTTATTTGATACACTCTCTAATATGGGTGTAGGAGATTATTGCATCTTTGATCCATCTATTGTAAGGGGCCTTGCTTATTACACCGGCATCGTTTTTGAGATACACGATGCTGTTGGCGAC
>JAFGKL010000124.1 GCA_016928585.1 Sedimentisphaerales bacterium | reverse complement strand
TTATCAAGCAGAAATCTTAAATGTTTAATATGCGCATTGCTCAGCTTCAACATGTCACATTTTTCAAGTACGAATTTCGTTTCGCAATCGCAGAAAAATCCCGCAAGCCCAAGCGGCAAATCGATCTGTTCCGGCAGATTGCCAAGAACTTCCATACCGAACTTTGCATTTTTTATGTCATAGTTCTTGAATATTGCCGACGACAACCCGCTTTCCCATAGCAATCTCGCCCCCTCGCTCCTGCGGGGATTCGTAAGGATTGTTTCCAGTTCCATCGCGATTCGCTCCCCACTGATCAACGTGATCTTAGACGCAAGGTTCTTTATCGCAAGAAACGTCTCCTCTTCGATGTCAAATTCCAACTCCGTCGAAAATCTCACCGCACGAAGCATACGCAGGTAGTCCTCTGCAAATCTCTGTTCAGGTTCGCCGATCGCCCTCAATATTTTCTTCTCAAGGTCGCCCCTGCCGCCAACATAATCCAAAATCGTCTGTTCTACTGGGTCATAGAACATCCCGTTGACAGTAAAGTCTCTCCGCCAGGCATCCTCTTCGGCCGTGGCAAAACGAACATTATCAGGGTGCCTGCCGTCAGCATACCCGGACTCCGTTCGAAATGTCGCCACTTCAACTTGCCTGTCGGATATCAGCACCATCACAACACCGAACATCGCACCGATCTTTTTGGTACGGCTGAATATCCGTATAACATCTCCCGGCCGAGCATCTGTTACAACATCATAATCCTTGGCAACCCGTCCTAAAAGCTTATCGCGAACGCACCCCCCCGCCAGCAACGCCTGAAAACCTTCTCCGCGCAGCGTCTTGATGATCTTGATTGCAGCTTTTTTGTTAGTCATTTCCCTTTTCCAGTTGCAGCAGCGTAACTGCCATGTTGCCCCACACTCGCCGGTCGATGATCACCAATCGATCATAAGCGTCTTCGAGCATTGCATCCTTGCTCGTACGCACCGAAACTATCCCCTCCGGCGTGATCTGCTCACAAAGCATCCTAAGCAGCTTTCCCAGTTGAGATTCCTGGCCGGTATCGTACGCCATCTTGTAAGGCGGATCAACGAATACGAGTGAATATTTATGATCCTCGAAGTCCGGAGGTGCACCCGTCTTAAAAGCGTTCGACTTCAATATCTTTGACTTCTCGACAAAGCCTGCCCGCTCGATATTCTTTTGCAATATCTCAGTAACCCCCCGCGACTGCTCGATAAAAACACACCATTTTGCCCCGCGGGAAAGCGCCTCCAGCCCGGTAGAACCCGTCCCGCAAAACAGGTCCGCTACATAACCATCCTCGATAAGATCGTACTTATACAGAACGCTGAACAGGGACTCCTTAACCCGATCCGTTATTGGCCGGGTATCCCTGCTCTTGGGCGGCAAGAGCTTCAAACCGCGTTTTGTACCTGATATTATCCTCATACCAGTCATTTAACCACAACTCTAACCGCTTTTCACGGATTATTTTTGCTGTAAATACCTATCTTGCAATTCTGATTTCAGCCAAAAATCTTTCGATTTAAATTAAAAAATTGACTTAACATTTTCTTGTTATTATATTCATCCTTATTGGGGACAAACGTTCTAAATAACCGCAGAAAAAACTCGAGGGCCGGGCATGAAAACAAATTACAAACAATATGCTATTTACCTTATTAGATGGCAGCTAAGCACACCTATACTGGCTGTTGCACTTATAGTTCTGGCCTCGATGAACAAGCTTTATGCAACGATCATTGCCAATCTAATAGGCGGACTCATATTTTTCTGGGTCGACAAATTCATCTTCACAACGCCCCTGCTAAAGGCACAATGGGAGGTGCAGGATAATATCACCTGCCACGACTGCAACACGACAGCACGTGGATACCGCCTCATAAAAACAGCAAACTATGACAAAACCAGGGCCACACCGCAATTCAGATGTGAAAGCTGCTCGCACAAAAAAACCCAGCGACTGCGACAGAGAGGAATAGATGTCTGATCCTCCGTATCGAAACTTAAAATAGCAAAATATCTCAGGAATATTCGGTTTCACACTTAAAAAACAGACCCGCCGTGTCGCGTTACACTCAAGAAAAAAAATGTAATTAATTAATTTTTTTGTTGAACAATATGGGTTGATAGTGTCTACTATACGCTACAGGGAGCTCCTGTGGCCTCTAAGTTGGTCCCTGCACAAATTAAAGATAAGAGGCATTGTTAGACGGCCAACATACCGGCCAAGGAGTATAGTAGTATGAGTAACGGTACAGTGAAATGGTTTAATGCGAGTAAAGGTTTTGGTTTTATTACCCCGGATGAAGGTGGAGATGATCTTTTTGTACATCATTCTGAAATCCAAATGGAGGGCTATGCCACTCTGGACGAAGGTCAAAAGGTGACCTATGAAGTCGGCGAAGGGAAAAAAGGTCCCTGCGCAACAAGCGTATCCCCTGTTTAATTAAGTTGGGACAAGCTTTAAAACCAAAGGGCTCTGCTTTTTAGCAGAGCCTTTTTTTTAACATAAAATCAATTACTGATCTACACATTAAAACAACCAACTCGTGAACAAAATCTATTAGCATACGATATACTTATAGCAGACAAGACAACTAAAGACATGAGCAACCCTAATTGTCAACTTAGGTAAAGAAGGAGTCTCAAAAGGCATAAAAAATGCGAAAACCTTGTTATTAAACAAGGTTTTTTTATTATATATCGCAGTTATAAACGATATGATATACATGGATTGAATAGTAACCATGGAGGTAAGCTATGAATAGAAGGATCATTAAAATAACCATACCAATAATTACACTCATCGCAATAAGTTCAATTTGCTGTGGCGACACTTTCGAGAACATTGAAAGCGGCAAGGTCTTTCACGGGTTCCCAACACAAAAAGTAAAACAGGGACTGACAATTGTCTATAACGATAACGAAAAACAGTTTGACCCGATCAGGCTCTCAGACTACCGAATTACCCCCGATGCAAAGGGCAGGCGGGACAACGTGGTCATTATATCGTTGATAGACAGAGAAGTACTGATATCAAAATCCGTAAGCGACTCCATAATAGATTCAATAGTTGATGCTTCCAATAAGGGGCCAAGGCTCATCTTGCTTGAGATCGATCTGCCGGGAGGAAGAGGCGATTACACAAAAAATCTGGCTGATGCAGTTTCAAATACAAAGAACTGCCCTATTGTGGCTTTTATCGCCGGAGGAGCGACAGGAGGAGCATATTCGGCTGCCTTCGCTGTGGCACTTGCATGCGACAAGATTTATATCTCAAGAAACGCTGTGATCGCTTCGGATGCACCAGTTCCGGGAATAGATAATTATTACGGAAACGATTTCCCGGAGGTATTTAATTCAAGCTCCCTTTCGGCATACAAGGGCTTCTTCTCAACGCTCGCAGATACAAAAGGACGCTCCGCAACAATGGCAATGGCACTGATAGACAGTTATATCGAAGTTGTTGAAGTCTCTGACGCTAACGGCAAAAAAACTTTTATCAATAAAGTTGATAGATTACCGGCACAAACCGTTGTCAAAACATGGTCGGACAAAAAACTGCAAACCGTAACTGCCACAATGGAAACACCGACAGCAACGACTGGGCAGTTCAGCATCATCTTAACCCCTTCTGATGCGGTCTATGCAAAAATGGCCGATGCGATCGTTGAATCAAGAAATGAAATATTAACTGATATGGACCTGACAGAAGCCAAACTAACCTATAAAAACACCACCCTCAATAAGAACATCAAAAAATTTATCGCAACAAGACGTAATCTAAACGAGATCGTCACGAACATCGATTATCTTCAGCGAAGAGCGGACGACCTTGAAATACAATTGAATGATTTTCAAAAACAGGGAACCACTTCCGTGGAGACTATCGAAGATGACAGTTATATATCAAAGTTCGACAGATCTTTTGAAGATAGGGTTGCCATACAAAGAAGGGCTTCGGGCCGTGATGTAGTATCACAGAGAAGTTCTCAGAGTATGCAAGCCGAAATAACAACAGAAACTGGCTTATCTTATACCATTGACGAACTGCTTGACGAACTCGCATTCGTACTGATCGATCTGACAAGGGATTATAACAAGGCTATTGTACTTGGCAGACGTTTCCCTGGTGCATTACCGTTTGGAGTTACGGTAAGTACATTGGAAAAAAATCTCGACTCTGCCGAGGCTCTCTACGACGATGTGTTGTTCAGGAGATAAGTTTTTTTCAAACAGTCTAGTTCAAGGTATCTTTGCAATCCTTTTCTCGTTCGCAGCAGACCTCTATCTTATAGGACCTCGAACCTCAAGGCTTTTAACACCCTGAAAAACGACCACCTGGTTACATTAATTTTCTTAAAGAACACAGAACCTTTCTCAAGCCGTAGCGTATAATAAGCCGATACATGGTGGGGACATCAGCGTTTGCAGCGTCTACAATTGTTTAAATAATGCCCGTATCGAAAAGGAGCTATAAAATGGACGCTTATTGTTTACTCGGAACTTTGTTAGTAATGAGCCTTGCGGCTTGTTGCTGTTACTGCGCTGGGGTAGATTCCCACCTTAAGCTAAAACACAAAAAGAAAGACACAAAAAACAGCCATATTTCATACCACCACTGATTGGTAATCTTTAAAATCGCAATAACGCCGTTTTAACTCCTACCTGATATTTATAGCCTTTTGGTGTCCACTATCCCAAAAAACACTAAATATTGATTTTTTAGCATTTCTAATCCCACAAATGGATTATACTTGACTTAAGCAGGCATGATTAATATTCTTTAGCAAGCTCTAAAAATAATACAACTATAAGCCTGTTTTTCGCGTAACTATAGGCAAGGCAAATTAATGAGAAAAACAACAATATCTCTATATCTGTTTATTGGCTTCTGCCTGGCAGGGTCACTCTTACTCATCGGCTGTGAAGAAACAGCCAGGTCTGAGGACAAAACCCTTGAAAAACCCCGCTCTTTGGACATCAATATAGGATTGCTTGCCGAATTTTATGATTTCGGAGCAATTCCGGTCAGGGGTTTTGCGATCGTAGCGAATCTCAACGGTACCGGCTCAAGCGAGTGCCCCCCTGACTTAAGAGACGTCCTGGTAAAATACATCTCACAGCAAACACTTGGCAAATCTTCCGTAAACCCCAATGATTTTATTAACAGCAAAGATACCGCAATAGTAGAGGTCTATGGGGTGATCCCCCCAATTTCATATAGTGGACAGCGATTTGACGTAAAGGTAACAGCTCTGCCGGACACACAAACAACTTCTCTGGACGGAGGCAGACTCTTTACTGCAGAGCTAAAACCGCTTGCAAGGATTACTCGTTTTAACCAGTATGCAAAAACATTGGCGGTCGCTGCTGGACCGATCTTTGTAAATAAAATAGACGGCAGTGAGGATGACGAGGTATCTGGATATGTACTTGCCGGGGGAATGACTCTTAATGAAGCAAAAATTATAATGGCGGTCAAGGAACCGAACTATTTTGTCGCAAGCACCATCAGGAACCGCATAAACGAAAGATTCGGGCCGAACACAGCCAAGGCCCTTTCTCCTGAAGAACTGGTCATAAGAATACCGGAAGAATACAAAGAGCACAGGGAAAAGTTCTTGTCTATGGTTAATCTTCTTTACATTGCCAATAACTCCCAGTCCCAGGCCGAAAGGATCGACTCGCTTGTACAGGAGCTTGCAACATCACAAGACAAGGTTACCGTTGAACTTTCGCTTGACGCTATAGGTAAGCCCGTACTCAAAAGTCTTGCCGTACTACTGCAATCCAACGACGAAAAAACCAGATTTCACGCGGCAAGATGCATGCTTGATATCGGTAACAGCAAAGCTCTCGGAGTATTAAGGGATTTCGCAAACGACAAATCTTCTATATATCGTCTGGATGCCGTAAACGCCATCGGAGTAAGTGCAAAACGCAACGAGTCAATACCTTTCTTGAACCAGTTGCTTTCGGATAAAGATTTTCAGATAAGATATGTGGCTTACGATCATTTAAGAAAATTCGGCGACATCTCCGTTTCACGTTCCCTAATTGCCGGTGACTTTTTTGTCGACAGTGTTATCTCGTCCGGAGAAAATTTGATCTTCGTAACAAGAGCGGATATCCCAAAAATAGTCATCTTTGGCTCGCCTATACGTTGCAGTCAGGACATGTTCATAGAGTCCAGGAACGGCAACATTATCATAAATGCAAAGCCCGGCGAAAAATACGCCTCTGTTATGCGAAAACATGCCAAAGAGCCAAAGCTGATCGGGCCGGTAATGGCAAATCTCGAAGTAACGGACATCATAAAAGCCCTCTCCGAAACTCCTCCAAAATCAAAGGATGAGCGAAAAAGGCCCGGGTTAGCGGTCCCTTATGCTGATACTATCGCAATATTGGACGAACTGGCAAAAAGTGGATATATCAATGCAGAATTTAAAACAGGCCCAATGACACTTGCTGGAGCAATACTGGAGAAAAACGACGTCAAAGACCGATAAAATATCTGGTTTTTGCATTTTTTGGACGAAATGGACGATATTTTTATGAAACATGGAGGAAATGCGTGAGACTGGAAAAAATAGCTGTAAATGGATTTAAGAGCTTTGCAGACAGAATTGAATTTGATTTTGTCGATGGCATCACCGCGATCGTAGGGCCCAACGGATGCGGAAAAAGTAATGTCGTAGACGCCGTTAAGTGGGTACTTGGCAACCAGAGCCCGAAGAGCCTCAGAAGCGGACAGATGTCAGATGTTATTTTCAGTGGATCGTCAAACAGAAAAGCAAGCGGAATGGCACAGGTAAGCCTTAGATTCTCGGATGTCAATGCCCTGGACATCGAACAGGACGAACTTGAGATAACCAGAAGATTATACCGCAGCGGAGAGAGCGAATACCTCATAAACAACAAGACTTGCCGATTAAAAGATATTAAAGAGTTATTCATGGACACCGGGGTCGGCGTCAGCGCTTATTCGATAATAGAGCAGGGACAGATCGACCAGCTTCTTCATGCTTCAAAAGCGGATCGAAGGATTATATTCGAAGAAGCCGCTGGAATAAGCAAATACAAAGCACACAAAAAAGAAGCTTTAAGAAAACTCGAAAGAACAGAACAGAACATGCTTCGTCTTGCTGATATTGTCGCCGAAGTACAAAAACAGCTCAGAAGCATCAAACTACAGGCCGGCAAAGCAAGGAATTATCTGCAATATTCTGAAAAACTTAAAGAACTAAGGGTAAATTATTCGCTAAGCGAATACGATAAAATAGTAAATCAAACCAAAAAGAAAAAACAAACCCTCGCAGGCCATGAAGAAAAGTTCGCAGCTATAGCAGCAAGGGTAGCAAAAGATGACGCTGTCGTTAGCGAACTCGGCAAAACTATAATAGAAACAGAAAACCGGATAAACCAGTCGGACAACGCCCTGGTTGCCGCTAAAAGCCGTATTGATCAGCAGCTTGACCGGATCGAAATGCTGAAAAGCAGGATAGAGGAACTCCAGCAGCGAAAACAAAACGCAACCGAACAGATCAGGAACATTGAATCTCAGCAAAAAGAATTCTCTACCGAGCTGTCTGCATGTAATGATGAACTGGAAGAGAACAAAAAATTATTTGCAGCAAAGAACAATGAACTTGTCGAAATGGAAAAAAAGATAAACGCTCTGAACACGGAATGTTCGAGTATCGACGCCGATCTTGAGGATGAAAAGTCAGGTATCATCGATATAGTAAGAAGGACCGCTCAGCTTCACAACGAAATACAGAGCATGAACACATATCGAAGCAATCTATCTGGACAGAAGGAACGCCTTGACGGCAGAGCCAGTACAGCACAGGCGCAGCTTCAGCAGCTCTTGACCGAAAAAGCCCAGTACTCAACAAGGTTAAGCGATATTAATAAGGTCATTGAGGATCTTGAGCTGCAATTGGGATCTAAACGCGACCAGATGTCTTCCCTTGGTAGCGAAAGAGATCTGGCCGGCACACGACTTACCGATATCAAGGAGCAGAGAAGTGCTCTTAAAAGCGAATTCAATATATTGTCTGACATGGAATCAAGGCAGCAGGGACTTAGCACTTCTCTAAAACATATCCTGCAGAATGCCAGGACCAGTCACAGCTATATAGGCGGTATCGTTGCTGATGCTATCGAAGCAACGGAGGAATATGCCGACGCTGTAGAAGCGGCACTGGAAGGAAAAACTGACATGCTCCTGATAAACTCTACACAGGATTTCCTTGCCGACAAGAACATTCACTCTCGACTTCAAAGCAGGGTAAAGTTCATCTGCACCGAAAAGATCGAACCTTTTGTCGAAACTGACGACCTTTCAAGACATCCCGGCGTTCTGGGCAGGCTAATAGAATTTGTAAAGTATGACCAGCAGCATGCCCCCCTAGCATGGAAACTCCTCGGACACACGGTACTTGTCGATTCACTCGACTCAGCTATTAAACTGTCAAGAGACCTGGGACCGAAATACCGATTCGTCACAAAGGCCGGCCAGGTCTTTAACGGGGACAACACCATCAGTATCGGACCGGTAGGAAGTGCTGAAGGCCTTATCTCAAGAAAGAGCCGTCTAAGTCAGCTGCAAACCGAATTGGAAGCCCTTCTCCACCAGATAGAACAAATAGATTCGCAGATAGAAAAAAATAATCGGCAAAACGATCATCTCGAAAAGCTCTGTAAGGACTTCAGAACGTCTATATACGAAGCAAACACTGAAAAGATAGACCTCGAATCCAAACTACAGATCATTGAACAGGATGTTAAACGTCTCTCTGACGAACAGCCCGTAATAACAAGTGAAATAGAAATGCTCCAGCAGGAAATTACCCAGTCCGTGCAGAAGGAGTACGACTCAAAGCAGAAATTGGACGAACTCGAATCAATAAATGGCCAAAGAACTTCTCATATCGAACTCCTTGAAAAACAGTTTGCTGACAAAAAGGCTCTGCTCGACTCAGAAGCTGCGAAACTGACCGACCTTAAAGTCAGCATAGGCCAGATATCAGAACAGCAAAAGTCCGTTACACAGAGAATTTCAAGCCTCCAGGCACAGTTGCAGCACGGCAGAATGAGCCTCGAAGCTTCTAGGTCTGAATTTAGCGGATGCGACGAACAGTTGCTTATGGCTCAGAGAAGCATTCTTTCTTCACAGGCAAAAGTATCGGAACTCTATGTCGAAAAGGAAACCGCACAAAAAGATAGTCAACTGCTGCACCGGAAGGTAGACGAACTTTTCCAGGAACAGAAAAATGCCGACTTGTCGCTTCGCCAGGGAAGAACGGAACAGGCTCAGGTAGAAGAACAGATACACGAGGTCAAACTCCAGATTGGACAGTTGTCTGTCAAAGATGAGGATTTGACTCAGCGAGTGGCAGAGGAACTGCAGATAGACCTCGCTCAGGCTTATAATGATTTCGAGCAGTCGGACATAGACTGGGATCAGGTAAGGGAAGAAATCGCCGAACTCAGAGGAAAGATAGAACGCCTTGGAAATGTAAACGTCGATGCGATAGACGAACAGGAAGAGCTGGAACAGAGATTTGAGTTTCTTTCGCAGCAGGCAGAGGACCTTAATAAAAGCAAAACCCAGCTTGAACAATTGATCGCCAGGATAAACAGGGAAAGCGTGGAAAAGTTCAGGACTACTTTTGAGGAAGTAAGGGCAAATTTCCAGGTGCTGTTCAGAAAACTCTTTGGCGGCGGAAAAGCCGATATATTCCTCGAAGACCCGGAAGATATTCTCGAATGCGGAATAGAGATCGTAGCTCGTCCTCCGGGAAAAGAAACAAGAAGCATAAGCCTCTTGAGCGGTGGAGAAAAAACTCTCACGGCATTGGGGCTGTTGTTCTCGGTCTTCAGAAGCAAGCCCTCACCCTTCTGCTTCCTTGACGAGGTTGATGCGGCTCTCGACGAAGCAAACAACGAACGATTCAATGCGATCGTTCAGGAGTTCCAGAAGGATTCTCAATTCGTCATCATAACTCACTCGAAACGAACTATGAGTATCGCAGACGTTCTGTTCGGAGTAACAATGCAGACTCAGGGGGTCAGCAAGAAGATTAGTGTAAAATTCGATAGCATAGATTCTGAAACAGAAGAGGCTGCGGTAGCATAATTCCGGGAAAGTGACACGATGCCTGAAAAACTCGATAAACATACCTTAAACAACGGAATGGTTGTTCTCGGCGAGCCTATGGAGAACGTTGCTTCTGCATCATTTAATTTTCTTCTTCAATGCGGGGCTAGCACACTGCCGGAAGGATGCTGCGGAGCGTCAAACCTGATAACCGACTGGCTCTTTCGCGGAGCAGGCAAAAGAGACAGCCGCCAACTCGTCGATGCTCTCGACGGGCTTGGACTTCATCGCAACAGTAACACTACAAGCAGCCATATATCCCTCAGTGCCTCAATGGAGGCAAGTAATCTTTCAAAAGCGATCGATATCTATTCGGACATCATAATTTCCCCCCTGCTGGATGCCCGGCAATTTGAACTTTCAAAACAACTCTCTTTAAGCGAAGTAATGGGACTCGATGACGACCCTCGTACAAAAGTGCTCTTGAAATTAGCAGAACAGTTTTATCCCGACCCTTTTGGACGTCCCGCCGTCGGCAGGATAGAGGACTTGAATAACTTAACACCGGCTGGAACTGCCGAGATACTAAAAGAAAGATTTAACCTGTCAAAAGCCATTTTTTCTGTGGCCGGTAAATATGATTTTGATAGCGTCTGTGCCCAGATGGAAAAACTCTTTGATCTTCCTCAGCCTGCTTTCCCCGTTAAGATAAAGACCAAAACCTCCGGCTCCAAATACCTCCATGACCAGTACGAAGGTGCTCAGGTACACATAGGCTTGATGACAAAAACAGTGCCGATGTCATCGCCGGATTATTATAACGCCATGGCGGCCGTATCGGTTCTTTCAGGAGGCATGTCCAGCAGGCTCTTTACAGAGGTAAGAGAAAAAAGAGGCCTCTGCTACGCCGTCGGCGCAAATTATAGATCTCTGAAAGATTACGCGGGTATAAGCTGTTATGCCGGAACAACACCAGACAAGGCCCAGGAAACCTTTGATGTAGTCATCTCCGAATTTGATCGCCTGCGGAAAGACATAACACAAGATGAAACACAAAGGGCAAAAGTCGGACTTAAAAGTTCGCTCATAATGCAGAGTGAGTCAAGCAGCTCAAGAGCAGGAACCATCGCAAGCGACTACTATCTCTTCGGAAGAGTAAGACCCATCGAAGAGGTAAAAGAAAAACTGCAGCAGCTGACAGCCGATTCCATCAAAAATTTCTTAAATAATAACAAATTCGAAGATTACACGGTCGTAACCATCGGACCAAAAAAGATCAAGGCTTAAAATACTGAGATTAATGGATTTTATACAAAAAAAACTAGAGAATGGTTTAACAATTGTTGCTGAGGTCAACCCTCGAGCACTGTCGGCTGCCGTCGGCTTCTTCGTAAAAACCGGATCACGAGATGAGTCCCCTGCTGTAAGCGGAGTATCGCACTTTCTCGAGCACATGATGTTCAAGGGCACGGAAAAACTTACTGCTCTGCAGGTAAACGAAGCATTCGACCGCCTCGGCGCAAAGTTCAACGCGTTCACCAGTGAGGAAAATACCGTTTACTATGCGGCGGTTTTGCCCGAATACATGGAAGAGGTTACGGATATTTGGACTCAGCTAATGAGACCTTCGCTAAGGGACGATGATTTTGACATTGAAAAAAATGTCATCAAAGAAGAAATCGCTATGTACAAAGACATCCCTATGTTTGACGTGATGGATCGATGCAGAGCGTTACATTTCAAGGATCATCCGTGCGGAAACTCCGTGCTTGGGACCGAGCAAAGCATAGACGACCTTACTTCCGAGCAGATGAGAGAATATTTCACCAGACGATACGCACCAAATAATATGGTGCTGGCTTGTTGCGGGAATATTGACTTTAAAAAGATCTGTGACCTTATACAAACAAAATGCGCCGGATGGCAAAAAGACAAAGCTGGCAGAACTTGCGAATTTTATAACGGAAGTCTGGAGAAAAAATTTAGCCAAAAAGAAACGCTCGTTCGAGACCACATCTGCTTGTTAAGCCCCGCCGTTTCAATGCAGGACAAAAGAAGATTTGCTATGAGCATGCTCTCGATGATAATCGGAGACTCTACCGGATCGAGATATTTCTGGAGCCTTGTCGATACCGCCATTGCTGAAATCGCCGGTATGCAGTGCGAATCAATGGACGGGGTCGGAGTAATGTACTCGTACATTCGATGCAGCCCGGATAAAAGAGAGCTCGTCATGCAAAAACTAAACGATATATTCAAAGAAATAAACGAAAAAGGCGTCACTGAAGAAGAACTTCAAAAAGCAAAAAACAAGGTCTTAAGTGCACTGACAGTAAAAAGCGAGCAGCCTATGGGCAGGCTCACCAGTCTCGGTTTTAACTGGGTCTACCTCGAGCAATACCAAAGTGTAACCGATGATATTAATTCGATCAGGTCAGTTACCGTCAAACAGGTAAACGAGCTCATCTCTGAATTCAAACCGGGCTGTTTCACGCAGTTGTCGATAGGACCGGGTAAAACGGACTAAATTTGTACTTGATTTTTGATTTCGCCTTGTTAAAATAGGTAAAAAGGTATAGCGCGATGGACAAAAACGATACAAATAAAAATACAGATAATGACATTCTTCAGTGCAAAGCTGAGATTTTCCGCGCAAGCAGATACACTGGAAAAAACCAAGAGCAGCAAGAGAACAATAAAGGCGGTATTCAAAAAGTACAGGTTGTGCCCCAAAGAACCGTCCCTAGTTTGGACCTCTCACAGCGAATACTTGTCGAACAAAGAAAAGACTCCTCTTCGAGAAGAAAAAAAACAACAGGCTCAACTGTTAAGATAGACATCCCCGCACCAACGGGAACGATAGGTGCGATAATAAATAGATCTAA
>JAFGKL010000009.1 GCA_016928585.1 Sedimentisphaerales bacterium | reverse complement strand
TGAAAGCCTGCTGTCCGGATCACATGTCCATTCTATTGGAAATTCGCCTATACGAAAACCTTTTTTCTGTGCCCTTAAAATAATTTCGATGTCGAACATGAAACCGTCGGTAACAGACATGTTGTAAAGCTGACGGGCGATTTCGCCGCGATACACCTTAAATCCGCATTGAGTGTCGGTAAAGTCCCCGCATGCTTTCATTACTTTAACAAGGAGCCATTTAAACATTAATGAACATGTTCGCCTGTAAAGGTTTTGGTGTTCGATAATGGTGCTCTCATTGAGTTTTCGAGATGCATGAGCAATATCGATGCCCGATCGCTCGTTTTTTATCATCTCTATGCCCTTAAGCAGGTAGTCGTATGGAACACAACATCCGCAATCGACAAAAGCCACGTACCGGCCGCACGACTCTTTGACCCCTTGTTTTACGGCAAAGCCTTTTCCCCGGTTCTTTTCGGAACGGATGACCTTTACCGGTACATTGCTGCTTAGATTGTCGGCGGTTTCCCGGGCAGTCTGAGCCGTGCCGTCCGTACTGCCGTCATCAACAATAATGATCTCCCCCGTAAGTTCATTTCGGGCGAAAAAATCCGCTGCACTGCGAATATCGACAGCTATCTTGTGCGATTCGTTAAGTACCGGTATTATAATTGAAAGGTCCATTTAGTTAGCTCTTAAATATCATCCTTTTTGTGCATTATATCTTTACATTCCGATATATGAAAGAACGAAAATATGAGCTTTTGTTCGGCCTTAAGTTCAGGTGTTATGGGACCATGGGAATGATTATCAGTTATTTTTCAGATTCATTAAAAAGATCAGGATTTACGGATTACCCCGCCGGGCAATGCATTATCATTCATCGGTGCTGCGGAATTTATGTCATAAAGCGGATTCTATAGAAATTAGCAGTATTTTTGTTTTCTTGTTAACCAATTTTTGTATTTGCCCGCAACAAGGACCGATAATTATTATATTTATTTTTCATTAAACTAACAGGCAGGATTTTTGAGTTTAAGATGTCTCCGATTCTGGCCGAATAAATATGTGGATCGCTGATGGTGCGACTCGGATTATAATAGTTATTAAGGAAGATAATAAATGCAAACGCTGAGGACATTTACAGTTTTACCTACGTTGCCGAAGTCTTTGAAAGATCTGGATGTTATAGCAAGGAACCTTTTCTGGTCGTGGAACGCGGAATTTGTCGAGCTTTTCAAACGCATAGACAACAGTCTTTGGGAACAGTGCGGTCATAATCCGGTCAAACTGCTCTCTACGGTTTCGCAGGCCAGGCTCGAAGATCTTGCTGAAAACGAAGGCTTTTTATACCAGCTTTCACAGGCTACAGAAAAGCTGAATGACTACCTGAATGTTCCAAGATGGTTTGACAAAGTATATTCCCTGGAGTCAAAACCTACGATAGCTTATTTCAGCGCCGAGTTTGGCATACATGAATCATTGCCTATATATTCCGGGGGCCTTGGAATACTTGCCGGCGACCACCTTAAGAGCGCTTCAGACTTAGGTGTTCCTCTGGTAGCAGTAGGTTTGCTTTATCAAAAAGGATACTTCAGGCAGTATTTGAATACCGATGGTTGGCAGCAGGAACATTATAATGATAATGATTTTTATAATCTGCCGGTTGAATTAGTTAGAACAAAAACGGAACGGCCCATTAGTATATCTGTTCAGTTTCCGGGCAGAAGCGTTACCGCACAAGTCTGGAAGACACAGGTGGGGCGCGTTACGTTATATCTTTTGGACACGAATATCCCTAAGAATTCACCTCATGACAGGACAATAACGCAGACTCTTTACGGTGGAGCCGAAGAAATGCGAATATGTCAGGAGATAATTCTTGGCATTGGCGGATTTAAGGCACTTCTTGCAGTCGGTGTTGAGCCGACGGTTTGCCACATGAACGAAGGGCATGCTGCATTTTTAGCTCTTGAAAGAGTACGTCGCCTGAGACACTCAGGTGAAATGACATTTGCCGAGGCAATGGAAGCGGCAAAAGCCGGTAATGTTTTTACCGTACATACACCGGTTGCAGCGGGAAGCGACGAATTTACTCCGGAGCTTATGGATAAGTATTTCAGTCATTATTACGGCAAGCTTGGTGTTAACCGCAAGGAGTTCCTGGCACTTGGAAGAGTTGATCTTGACAATGACAATGAAACATTTAAAATGCCCGTTCTGGCTATCAGGACCAGTTCCTGCCGTAACGGCGTCAGCCTTCTTCACGGCGAAGTTTCCAGAAATATCTGGTCGTGCCTGTGGCCTGAACTGCCCAAAGAAGAGGTCCCTATAAAGTCTATTACCAATGGCATACATGCAAAAACATGGTTAAGTCCAGAACTAAGCTCTTTGTACGAGCGATACCTTGGTGCCAAATGGGACGACGAGGCGATCGATAAGTCCGTCTGGATCAATATTGACCAGGTTCCCGATGAGGAGTTCTGGAGGATACACCAGCGAGGAAAAGAACGACTGGTCAGTTTTGTAAGAGAAACTCTTAAAAGGCAAATTCAGCGCAGAGGTGCGTATCATACGGAATTCGAATGGGCCGAAGAAGCACTCGACCCCGAAGCCCTTACGATCGGTTTTGCAAGACGTTTTGCGACTTACAAAAGAGGTAATTTGCTGTTGAAGGACCCCGGCAGGATAAGAAAACTTCTGACGGATACAGAAAGACCCATACAGTTCATTTTTGCCGGCAAGGCACACCCCCGCGACTCTGAGGGCAAGGAAATTATAAGACAACTTGTGCATTTTGCTTCCGGCAGAGATGTCCGAAGACGGATCGTATTCCTCGAGGATTATGATATTGATATTGCTCGCAATATGGTTCAAGGTGTCGATGTCTGGCTGAATAACCCTCGCAGACCCCTTGAAGCAAGCGGTACCAGCGGGATGAAGGCCGCGATCAACGGTGTTCCTAACATGAGTACCCTGGACGGCTGGTGGTGCGAAGGATATACGCCGGACAGCGGATGGATAATCGGTGCCGGTGAAGAATATAACGACCTGCAGTACCAGGATGATGTTGAGTCAAGGGCGATCTTCAACCTGCTTGAAAACGAGATCATCCCGCTGTTCTATTCTCATTCAAAAGACAGTTTCCCCAGGAGATGGGTAAAGAGAATGAAAGCAACCGTTAAATGGTGTGCTCCAAGGTTCAATACTTCGCGGATGGTGGCAGAATACACGCGTAAGTTCTACAATCCTTCCGATATTCGGTGGGATCGTCTTTCAAAAGACAAAATGACCCCTGCTAAAGAGCTTGCCACATGGAAAGCCAAGGTTAAGGAATCCTGGTCTCAACTGGCCATAGAAGATGTTGATGTTCAGGTCGATGACGGACAGCAGGTTTGCCTTTTGAACACAAAGCAGCCGGAGCTTGAAGTTGGTTCTCAACTAAGGGTTGCCGCCAGGGTCAGACTCGGAAAGCTTAATCCCGATGATATTTCCGTACAAATTTATCACGGAACGGTTGATTCCGAAGGTAATATAATGGACGGAGAGGTTTCACAAATGGCATATCAGGGTAATGGGCATGTTCAGGAAGTTTCTACATTTGCCGGCCAGATACCATGCAGAATGTCAGGGCAACATGGATTTGCTTTAAGGATATTGCCGCGGCATGACGATCTTGCCGAACCATACGAGCCGGGAATGATACTCTGGGAATCGAAGAAAAAATAATTTAGATAAACATCAATGACTATTCGTTTTCTTTGTTGCTTATCAACTCATAAACTTCCTCAGGAGAAGAGGCATTTTCGAGTTTCAACTTGAAGTCCCCATCTAGCATTAACCTGCTGATACGTGCAAGTGCCTGGATATGCGGTCCTGTCCGATCAATTGGAGAAGCTAAGAGAATTATGATCGAAACAGGCTTGTGGTCAATACTGTCAAAATCGATAGGATCTTTTGTTACGCCTATCGCCATCACCAGTTCTTTAACGCCGCTGCATTTACCATGCGGGATAGCAATGCCGGAACCGATACCGGTACTTCTTGTCTGTTCACGAACCAGGACAGCCTCAAGCACCACGTTTTTATCAATTACCTGGCCGTTTTCGGCTAATAATTCTACTAATTCTGTTATTGCCGAATCCTTGTCTTTTCCTTCAAGGGGAACTTTTACACACGTCGGCTGAAGTATTTGTGTTAAGATCATGCCTTTTACCGTAACCTAATAATTGCCTTTGTTTACTATTTACATACGAAACCGCCAATATACCGATTTATTATCTCTATTGCAAAGCTATTTATATAATATTTTAAGTAAGTTAGCGACTTGTGAGGTCTACATTGGCATCTGCCCCGATTCAGCTGATTAAACCCTTAGAGAAGCACGGATTATATCATAAAAGAGGCATTGGGTTCAGGCCCAATGTCTCTTCTACGGTCAAAATTTTAGAGAAAAACTTAGATCAACTAACTGCTTCTACTTCTTGAATCTGCTGTTCCTCCACCTCCTGTGATTTTTTTCTCTGCTTGAAGGTTCTTTGTGGTACAGGAATATCATCACCTTCGGCAGATGCGATCTTCACAGCCTCACCTGCCGTTGGGGCATACATATCTGCACCTATTTCTTCCCATAAACCCTCGGCCCTGTCAAATATTCCGCCTGAGAGCATGATCCGCATTTCAGGAAAGGCATTGACTTCCCGTACCGTGTCGATGAGCCTGCGAACATCAGGTGCACCCTGGGCATCAGTCCCGTAGATCAAAAGAATGTCAGGACGATAGCTGTGTGCGAATGCCAAAATGTCGTCATTATTGACACTTCCTCCAAGATGCCGAGTTTCCCAGCCGTCACTCTCAAACAGGTCTGAGATCATTTGTGCCCCCAATTCCGCATTATCATTGCGATTGCTGCATACAACGATCTTTTTGGATTTAGTTTGTTTTCTGGGCAGTTTGTTTTGAAGCTGATCTACAATTGTCCTGTTGATCCTTGTTGCAAATGCTTCCTGTGCGGAATCGATAATATTTTCTCTGTAAAGCTTGTCGATCTCTGCCATTATCGGCCAGATGATCTTCATGTACACCTGATTGGCTGGTGTGCCCCTTTGAAGTGTTTCTTCGATAACAGCTCTACATGCGGTTCTGTCACCTTTGAGAAGGGCATCAAGATATTTTTCTAGTACATATTCTTTTGCCATAATTTCAACCTCGCTTAAACAACCAAATTTTTCCAAACACCCCATTTTAACATTAAATCGCAAGCTTTAAATTTCTAAGCCGCCGTATGTTAAAATAGGCAAGTGCGACAAGATAGGTATCGGAGAGGGCAGTGAAAAATCTTTAGTTAAAATAGGAAATATAGACAATTGGGGTATTTTGTTGAGATTTTGCGGTTTTTATGTAAATGCTTTTATTGCAAAAGGTTATATAGAAGAGATGCTTAAAGGGCCGATAATCAGCATTGTTGTTTTAATATTTTGGCTGCGATTTTATGTTCAAATTTTTTCCTTAATGATAAGTTTTGGTTATCCATTGCCCCTTTTTTTGAAAAAAGCTTTGGAAAAGAACCGATAGGAGGGTAGATATAATGTTATCGAAATTGTTTTGATAATATGGTGCAACTGATATGATGATTGAAAACATAGGTGCTAAGACCATCGAGAAAATAGGTGAGATTGGCAGGTTTTCGCGGTTTTCTGCAAGAACTCTCAATACTTCTATACAGTCTTGCATTCAGCCTAAGACCTATCCTTTGATATGGGCTCAGATGAATGCGATCGGTGTTCGCAGTGTACCGGTTATTATGATAACAGGCGCTTTTGTGGGTATGATCCTTGCGATCAATGCTTACGACCAGCTTGCCGGTATGGGTCTTGAAGAGAGGCTTGGTGTTTTAATTAATATTGCTGTTGTTAAGGAGTTAGGCCCTGTACTGGCGGCTGTTATGCTTGCCGGTCGAGTCGGCGGTGCCCTGACCGCTGAGCTCGGAACCATGAACGTTACCGAACAGATATCCGCTGTTAGGAGCATGGGAACCGATCCTATCAAATATCTTGTTGCTCCCCGTGTTCTTGCCTGTCTTCTTCTTACTCCTGTTTTGATACTTTATGCCGATCTTCTCGGTATACTTGGCGGTTATTTTGTCAGCGTTTTGCAGCTTGATATAAACAGCAGGGCGTACTGGGACTACAGTGCACAGGGAGTTGAACTTTGGGATGTTGCTACCGGAGTTGTTAAGGGTTTATTCTTCGGAGGTGCCATTGCTGTTATCAGTTGTTATAAAGGATTTACGTGCAAAGAAGGCGCCCAAGGTGTAGGTGAAGCATGTACGGAGGCGTTTGTCGGCAGTTTTATTACAATATTGTTTTTGAATTTCATCTACGCCGTTATTACAAAAGCTATCTATAATACTTTCTGGACGATCCAGCCGCTTCTGTAAGGGAGTTTATAATTGGAACATGACAGTCAATCCAATGAAAATGTAATCGAAGTTCATAATCTCGTTAAGAAATTCGACGACCATTTAGTTCTTGACGATGTATCAGTTAGCGCCAAGAAAGGTCAGACAACAGTTATCATCGGCCCCAGCGGGTGCGGTAAGACCGTTCTGATGAAGCATATGATCGTGCTGGAAAGGCCCACTTCCGGTGAGGTTTATTTCAGGGGTAGTCGCATTGACAATCTTGTTGAAAATCAACTTGTGGATATAAGAACCCAGTATGGTTTTCTTTTTCAGGGGGGGGCCCTGTTTGACAGCTTAAATGTTTATGAGAATATCATTTTTGCCATACGGCAGCACCGTAAAATAATGGACTGGAAGCAGATAGATGAGCTGGTTAAGGACCATCTTTCTATGGTTGGTATGGATGGTTATCAGGAATATTACCCGGCAAATCTATCGGGAGGCCAGAAAAAACGTGTTGCTCTTGCACGTGCAATGGCTATGGATCCATATGTTATTCTTTATGACGAACCCACAACCGGCCTGGATCCGATCCGTTCTGATATTATCAATGAACTGATTTTAAAGCTGCAGCGAGAATTGAAGGTAACCAGTGTTGTTGTAACTCATGATATGAATAGTGCATATAAAATTGGCGACAGGATCATTATGCTTTATGACGGAAAGATCATTGCCGATGGAGATGCCGATCATATTCGTAATCATTCTCACCCTGTTGTTCAGCAATTCATACACGGTCGTCTGAGCGAAGAGGATCTTGAGGCCTTAAGACATGGCGGCACAAAGCTTAAGATGCAATAAATCCGGAATGGCTTTGCCTCATAACAAACTCAAGCTCTCCGGCGGCTATTTTATGTGCTTTCATTCTTATCCGGGGGAAATAATTGCGTTTAGAATTATTTATCGATATACTTTAATATTACTTTGTTATGTAGTATTATACCCTTTAGGG
>JAFGKL010000123.1 GCA_016928585.1 Sedimentisphaerales bacterium | reverse complement strand
AGTATCTTTGGTCAATCCATTGTCAGTCTCGATTGGCGAATTTTTTCCCACAGGATCACGGCCTGTTTTAACGGGTATCCATTTTCCGTCTTCAAAAACCCATTCAACTCTTCCATCGTCATTGTAGCCCGTATCCGAGAAGTTCATGGTAGCAAGGTTTTCAAGTTCTCTGGCAGAAGCCATTTCTGATGATGTAATGGTTACCTGGTTCTTTATAGATCCTTTCGCATATGGCTTTACTATCTCAAGAACCCTGTCATTGTCCTTACTCTTAGTGGAGGACAGCATTTTTTGTCTGATTAGGGATAAATTTTTACTGATATTATTGTCAGGTTTTGAATTCATGGCGAAATCATCATTAGTTGATGAAGCTTCTTCATTTCCGGTGATCTCTCTTGAGACATAAATGTAACTTACATTAAATTCTTCAATACCGCCGGCGACCGAGATAAGATCGGTCAGCCTGAAGTCATATCGTGGGATTGCTAGTCTTAAAGCTCTTCCAACGCCTTGCCCTGAAATTGAAGCCATACGGCTTTCGGATTGGTTAAGCCTAACGGTAACGATAGGATCCAGAAGAATATTTGGTGAAAGAATATCCCTGATCTCATCTTCAAGCTTTGCTTCAGAAAGGCCCGCAGCACGTATCTGACCGACTTCGGGGATGGAAATCCTTCCGGTTTCAGTTACTACAAAGTCATTGACATAAATTGCTCCCTGCTGGATCAGTTCGTAAATTGTTATTCGAATAACGTCACCAACTCCGAATGCATAATCTTGTTCATAGCTCAGAACGTCCTCTGGTGTCGGGTCTTGGGCACCAGAATATGTAGGTGCGGGCTCATCTTCGACGCCTAGTGAGTCAAGTATAACGTTGACGACGGGAACCGGGCGAAATCGGCCTATCTGGGCGGGGTCAAGTGTCTGTTCGGAACACCCTGCGTAAAAAGCTAAAAACAAGAAAACGACTAAGCAATATAAAGTATTTTTTCTATTCATCATAATAGTTCTAAGACCTATGGGTATTAAAATAATTAATTGCCATTTTTTACTTTAAAACAGCGTTTTGTCCGATAAAGACACACCTTATCTGATAAAATTATCGACCTAAAGTAGTGCTTTCTTAAGCTTTTTTTTGCCTTTAAACCCAATATTTTGCAGAAAATTACCCATTAAAAGGTTAGTTTGTATGCTAAGCCCATCCTCCCTGTTAGTGTAGATAGTTTAACCATCGGATTTCATACAATTATTTTGAAAATCTTTTGCGTGCAACTGAGTGTAAAATCTCAGTTGACATTGCTGTTTACAAAGATTCTTGCAAAAAAAGACTTATTGCGTCCCGTTTTTGAAGCTTTTTTGTGTTTTCTGGCTTTTTATGAATTATGTCTTATTTTATCAAGACTCTGCAGGTTGCGTTTAGGCCACGCACGGAAGGACATAAAAAAAGCCGGAACCTGATTTTTTAAGCTCCGGCTTTTAAGTTATCTTGGTTTTTTACAATTCGGAAAGTTTTTTCAGCAGACTGTATTTACTGCTGAAGTCTTTTTTTGTCTGTTCCATCAATTTAGCGGCAATTTCCGGCTTTGCTTTCTTAAGAACTCTGAACCTGTTCTCGCCATAAGCAAATTCTTCGAGGTCACCCGTAGGTTCCTTTGAATCCAATTGCAAGGGATTTTTACCCTCATCAGCCAGTCTCGGATCAAAACGATATAACGGCCAGTAACCGCATTCTACTGCTTTTTTCTGCTCTTCATATCCTTTTGCCATGTTGATGCCGTGAGCGATACAATGTGTATATGCAATGATAAGCGATGGCCCGTTGTAGCTTTCCGCTTCGACAAATGCCTTAACGGTCTGATTCGGATTTGCACCCAAAGCTGTCTTTGCAACGTAGATATTTCCATAGCTCATAGAAATAAGGCCGAGATCTTTTTTGGGCATTTTTTTACCGGCTGCAGCAAACTGGGCAACAGCAGCTCTTGGGGTTGCTTTTGACATCTGACCGCCTGTGTTCGAATATACTTCGGTGTCGAGAACCAGTATATTTATATTTTCACCACTTGCAAGAACGTGATCGAGTCCGCCGTAACCAATGTCATAGGCCCATCCGTCGCCGCCAACCACCCAAACACTCTTTTCTACAAGGTAGTCGGCAACGTCAAGAAGCTGCTTGCAGTCATCGCAGTTGCTCTTTGTACACTGTGCCTTTAAGTCTTTTATTTTTGCTCGCTGTTGTTCAATGCCGTTCTGGGTTGTTTGTGTGTTCATTCCTTCCTTGATGTGCGCTGCAAGTGTCGCATCAACGCAACCTGCGGAAGAGACCTTATCGAGCAATTCAAGGGCGAATGCTTTAAACTTATTAATCGCAAGTCTAAAACCCATGCCGAATTCAGCATTATCTTCAAAAAGACTATTGGACCACGTTGGTCCTCTGCCGTCAAACCTCTTTGCATAAGGTGTTGTTGGCAGATTTCCGCCGTAAATTGATGAGCAGCCCGTGGCGTTTGCGATCAGGGCCCTGTCACCAAACAACTGTGAAAGAAGCTTTACATTTGCAGTTTCACCGCAGCCTGCACAGGCTCCG
The DNA here is from genome assembly GCA_016928585.1 of Sedimentisphaerales bacterium. Lineage (GTDB taxonomy): Bacteria > Planctomycetota > Phycisphaerae > Sedimentisphaerales > Anaerohalosphaeraceae > JAFGKL01. Next base: position 19,086 of record JAFGKL010000123.1, on the reverse strand, counting down.
GAAAACTCGAACATAGCCGGAACAAGCTGGCTGCCCTTAACCGAGTTGACTTTGAACTTTGCCGGATCTGTGTCCGGTATTGACAGGAAGAAATTGAAGTTTTCTCTTTCCTGCTCTCTGAGCGGTTCCTGGTCGGTCATGTTGATAGCTTTTTTGCCGGTCGGTTGTTTGTTGGCGTCTTTTTCGATTCCGGGGCAGTTAATTACGCATGCCTGGCAGCCGGTGCAGTCTTCCGGTGCGACTTGCACGGTGAACTTCATACCTGCAAGGTCCTTGCCCTTTGCATCTGCACTTTTGAATGCGGCAGGGGCCTTGTCGAGTTCGCTTGCTTCGTAGGCCTTGATCCTGATGGCGGCGTGCGGGCAGACTAAAGAACATTGGCCACACTGAATGCAGATATCAGGTTCCCAGGCGGGAATATGGACTGCGATGTTTCTCTTTTCATATTTTGTTGTAGCCGTTGGGAATTTCCCGTCGCATGGCATCTTGCTTACCGGTACAGAATCACCTCGCCCGGCCATGATCTCTGCGGTAACTTCTTTTATAAATTCTGGCGCGTCATCAGGAACAAGCTTGGCCATTTCGATAGAACTCGTTGCTTTGGCTGGCACATCAACCTTAAAGAGCCTTTCAACAGCACCGTCAACTGCCGAGTTATTCATGTTGACGACCTTGTCTCCTTTACTGCCGTATGATTTTTTGATAGCTCCCTTGATAGCATCGACGGCCTTGTCAAAATCAAGCACCTCGCTGATATTGAAGAAAGCTGTTTGCATTATGACATTGATCCTTGCACCCAGACCAAGTTCTTCGGCAAGAGCAATAGCATTTATAGCATAGAAATTCAGCTTCTTATCGATGATTTGCTGCTGGACCATTTTTGGCAGGGTGTCCCATACATCGTCTTTTGAATGTATTGTTGTCAGTAAGAAAGTTCCGCCTTCTTTTGCATTTGACAGCATATCGTATTTTTCAAGGAAGCTAGGGTTATGGCAGGCTACGAAGTTTGCTTTGGTCACCAGATATGGGCTTCTGATGATCTCTTTGCCGAACCTCAAATGTGAAACCGTCATTGCACCGGCCTTTTTGGAATCGTAAACAAAATAGCCCTGAGCATAGTTGTCGGTATTCTCGCCAATGATCTTGATGGAGTTTTTATTGGCGCCTACGGTACCGTCAGAACCTAACCCGTAGAACATAGCCGAGTAAACGTCTTTTTCTGTATCAAATGATTCATCGACCGGAAGGCTTTTACCCGTAACGTCGTCATTAATACCGACTGCAAAGCCGGTAATGGGCTCTTTTGCATCCAGGTTATCAAAGACAGCTTTGACCATAGCGGGAGTAAATTCTTTTGAACCAAGGCCGTATCTGCCGCCGATAATGGTTGGATATCGGTCATATTTGACGGAACCGTCGCCCATTGCTTCACCTATAGCTGTTCTTATATCGAGATAAAGCGGCTCGCCAATGGAACCCGGCTCTTTTGTCCTGTCGAGAACGGCCATTTTAGTAGCGGTTTTAGGCAGGGCGTCAATGAAATGTTTAACGCTGAATGGTCTAAAGAGTCTTACTTTAAGAACGCCGACTTTTTCGCCTTTACCAACGAGATACTCAACTGTTTCGTGGGCCGTTTCAGCACCGGAACCCATTATGATAATAACTTTTTCAGCATCAGGGACACCGACATAATCGAAGAGGTGATAGCTTCTGCCAACGATTTTTTCGAACTTACGCATGGTCTCTTCTACGATCTGTGGAGTTGCTTGATAGAACTTGTTAACCGTTTCCCTTCCCTGGAAATAGATATCAGGGTTTTGTGCAGTTCCGCTTATCATTGGGCGATCAGGGCTTAGTGCTCTTGCCTTGTGAGCAGAAACAAGCTTATCATCAATCATGGCTTTCATGTCCTCGTTGGTGAGTTGTTCGATCTTCTGTATTTCATGACTTGTCCTGAAGCCGTCGAAGAAATGCACAAAGGGCACCCTTGATGCAAGCGTTGCCTGCTGAGCTATAAGCGCCATATCCATTACTTCCTGAATGCTTCCGGAACAGATCATTGCAAAGCCTGTTTGCCTGACGCTCATAACGTCGGAATGGTCGCCGAAGATGCTAAGTGCCTGGCAGGCGAGCGATCTTGCGGAAACATGAAAAACGGTAGGGCTAAGTTCGCCGGCGATCTTAAACATATTAGGGATCATAAGCAAAAGTCCCTGTGATGCCGTAAAGGTAGTTGTCAAAGCCCCTGCTGCAAGAGAGCCGTGAACTGCGCCGGACGCACCGCCTTCAGATTGCATTTCAGTAACGGAAGGGATTGTCCCCCAGATATTTGGTAGATTTGCGGCTGATTTTGCGTCGGATATTTCGCCCATCGGTGAGCTTGGGGTGATCGGATAGATCGCGATTACTTCATTTGTGGCGTGTGCAACATGGGCTGCTGCTGCATTGCCGTCCATTGGAACCATTTTTCTTGACATTGCTAAAATTCTCCAGTGTTAATATAAGACTAAAAAAGTCAGTTAGTGAATTGAGATTTAGTTTAACACCCTAAAAACAAATGTTTTAAGGCTCAAACCCGATTTTATACCATGTTATTGTATAATTGGCAAAATCTTTTTTCCACAAACAATGATATTTGGAAAAGAATTGCCTGTTAAAAACGGTTTTGATACAATCAAGGACTTTAAATAAGCGTGTTTTTAAAGGAGAAAGCATGAAGCCTCTTTTCAACTTGTTTTTACACACAGCGTATCATATTTGTCTGATTTTACTGCTGTTTTCCATAACCGTTTTTGCTGCGCCGGCAAAGAATGTGATTTTGATGATTTCTGACGGGGCGGGTTTTAATATGTTTGACAGTGCGAGCTACTACCAGTATGGCCAATTAGGTCGGCAGATATATGATAGCTTTCCGATAAAACTGGGTTGTACGACATATTCGCTTGATAAACAAGGCCGGCCTGTTGGATATGATCAGCAAAAGATATGGAGTGATTTTAAATATGCCAGAAATGTTACCGATTCTGCAGCTGCAATGACGGCGTTAAATACCGGAATAAAAACAATTAATGGCAGAATAGGGATGGATAAAAAAGGCGAATGTCTGGTTACTTTTGCCCAATTTGCGGATTCGCTTGGTAAAAGTATAGGAACGGTTTCAAGTGTTCCTTTTCCGCATCCAACACCTGCTGGAGTCTGGGCTCACAATGAATCCCGTAAGAATTATTCGCAGATAGCCAACGAGATGATATATCATACCGGTTTGGATGTTATAATGGGAGGAGGGCATCCAAAATATGACGGTAATGGCAAATTGTTGTCGAAAACCAAATGGCATCCGAACTATTTTGGTGATATGGAAGCATTCGATAAGATTGCCAGCGGCAGTTATGGTTGGACTTTTATTGACAGCAAATTTGATTTTGAAGCATTGGCTAACAATAATAATCCTGAATATGAGCGTGTGTTGGGAGTGGCACAGGTTAGCGATACACTCCAGCAGGGGAGAAGTAAAGGAGCGGATTATAACATCAATGTTCCAACGCTGGAAGTAATGGCACGTGGAGCTATTAATGTTCTGGCAAAAGATGAAGACGGTTTTTATTTAATGGTAGAAGGCGGAGCGGTGGATTGGGCCAATCATGGTAATGATTTTGAGCGTGCCGTTGAGGAACAAGTCAATTTTAACAAGGTAGTCGAGGCTGTTGTTAACTGGGTTAACGATCGCAGCAATTGGAATGAAACATTGCTTATTGTAACGTCGGATCATGAATGCGGCCAGATATGGGGACCGAAAGCAGGGCCGGACAGCGAGATACCTTTTGGTTTACCTGAAAATAACGGTTTAGGAAAGTTGCCCTCGGCGAAGTATTTTCATGACTACCATACGAATGTACTTGTTCCCTTGTTTGCTATTGGTAACGGCAGTAAAAAATTTAATGAGCTTATTGATGACAATGATCCTAAAGCGGCAGACGTTTGGCAGTTTTCCGGGGATTATGTAGATAACACAGATATCTTTACCGTTATGAAGAATGCAATAACTATAAAAACGGAGCATTAGTTAAGATCACAGGCTACGAATTCTTTTCAATAACGACGGCAGTTCCTTGTCCTGATCCCATTAGCAATCCTTCTATGCTGTCAAAGTCGAGCCGAAAACTAATGATTGCGTTTGCACCTAATTCAGCAGCTTTTACTTTTGCTTCGTCTAATACTTCATCCTCTATCTTTTTCATAACGTCCTGATATGAACCGGATCTTCCGCCTACAACATCCCGAACACGGGTCATCAAGTCATGAACGAGGCTCATTGCACGAACGTTGCGGACAATTACGAGACCTTTGTATTCAAGAATTTTTATGTTATCCAGGATTGGCGTGGTGAATATTTTTACATCTTCCATAAAACTTCCTCAGGATCGTTTTAAAAGGTTCTCATATTCGAACTCGAACCGAACTTTGTGTTTTACTTCTTCCTCAGCAAGTCTAAGCAATGTCTCAGCCGAAGCCTCGTCTTTCACCTGTGAAGATAGATTAGCATAAAGCCTGAAGGAGGAACTCTCCTTTTCGATAGCTAGCTGAAGTATTTCTTTATATCCCATGTCGAACTCAGTATCACTTTCAATATGATACTCGCCCGTGTCAAAATTATCCGTGTTGATGACATTGACTACTTCGCCTGTCTTCATCAATTCCAGTTCAAGATCGGCCTTATGCTGAAGTTCTTCAGCGGCAAGGTCTTCGAACATTTTCTTTTTTTCCGGGTCGCTCATTCGCATAGCAAGGGCATCATAGAGTCTATAAGCTTCTATCTCTCTTGATATTGCGAATTGAAATATTTCGTTATCGCCCTCTAACATGGGGTTGAAACCTTTCTGACCAAAAATATCCTCCTGTGGTATAGACAGCACAGTGATTTTATCTAAGGACCAGTATAAAGGTAATTTCCCGCTCGTCAATTAGTTATTTTGGATTTTTTGGGCTACTTCTTAAACCAAAATATACAAGATGGCCTTGCCGTACATACTAAAGTTAGAGCGATAAACCACCATATGCTTATGGTTATTAATTGAGGCATTAATTTTGCTATAAAAAGACCAAAAAACATTGCAGCACCCTGGACTAACACCAAGTCTATAAAATCAAACTTTTTCACTCTTTGGTTCATATCTGCTGAAGCATCCATTTTCATGATCTCCTTTGCGTAGTTATCCTGATATTTCTGAACACACTACATTAAAACATATTGTCTTTATTTACTTTTTACGGCCTCACCTAATTCGGCTATCCGAAGTTCCAGCCTTTTTATTTCCCTGCTGAGATTGTGCTTGTGAAGCATTTGCCAGTACTTGACTTTGCTGAAGATAATACCCTGTACACCGCAGCCAAAGAGGGCGGCATGCATCAACTGGAATTGTATCTGATCGGTGTAGAAAAACTTAATACCGCAAAAAACAGTCAAAGCTATAAAAGGCAAAGAGTATGCAACATGGACAATAAGGTTAGGCAGCATTCTTTTGCTGTAGAGTTGTCCGACCATCGAAAAGAGCGTATCTTCTCTCGATTCATCGTAATCCGGCATACTATCTATTATCTTTTTGATTTGTTCCTTATCCATTTTTTCACCTCATAAGTCAATTATCAAAATATTTATCCCATAACTGTTTCAATTCCTGCCTTGCATTAAACAAGCGGGATTTTACAGTGCCCTGTGGGATATTCAGGGCAATACTGATTTCATAAATACTTAATTGCTCAAGATAATACAGGCAAAGGATCGTTTTTTTCTTTATACCTAACTTTTCCAGCAATTCTTTGACACCGTACTCTTCACATTCTTTTTGTTGATGATCGCCAAGTTGTTCAATGCTGACATACTTTGAGGCCTCACGTTTTTTTATCCAGTTAATGGATTTGTTTGTCGTTATTCTGTATGCCCATGCCTTAAATTTTGCCGGGTCATGCAGTTTATTTAAACCCTTAATGATGGCAAGCCAGGTTTGCTGAGTAACATCCCATGCAGCTTGACTGTCGTCCGTTAGTCGGAAAGCGTGCTGCCAAAGGGGTTTTTGCCAAAAACTTACGAGTTTTTCCATAGCCTTGGCGTCGCCGCCTTGAGCATCCATGACAAGAAGTTCATTGACGATCTGTTCTTTAGGACTTTGCATCTTTCTGTATAACTAGTCCTTTAAGACACTTGGGTGGTTCATTTTATTTATAAAAAATTACAAATAAAGATATTTGCTGGAATTAAAACCGTTTGACCATTTCAGCGAATTTTTGCATGAGCTGTTTTGTGTACTTCCCGGGTGTCCCGTCGCCTGTCATTTGACCGTCGAATTCGACCACAGGGACGATATCTCTTGTCGTAACCGCGATGAAAAGTTCGTCTGCATTTTTGGCCTGAGCGGGGGTGATGGTTTTCTCAAGTACCTCAAGGTCTGTATCCCGTGCGATCTCGAGTACGATTTTTCTTGTTATTGACGGCAGGATGTCCTTGCCAAGCGGATGAGTGACAAGTTTACTTTGGATGACAGCAAAGAAAGCAGAAGAGGACCCCTCGGTGATCTGGTCATTGTCGTTTACGAGGATTGCTTCGCTGCAGCCTTTTTTCTGGGCATCGAATTTGGCAAGCACGTTGGCAAGCAGATTCAGGGATTTGATATCGCAGCGTTTCCATCGCCAGTCGGGGAAGGTAGATACCTTAATGCCGTTAGTCTTTTGTTCGGTTGCATCCTCAAGAGTGGTTACCGTCAAAAAGAAATTGGGCTTTATATTTGTAATGCTTGTGTGGTCACGTACCCCCGACCCGCGGGTGATGTGAAAATATATCTTTGCATTATCGATCTTGGCTTTTTCAAAAGCCTCTACGACCTTAGTGCGGATGTCATCGATATCCACACCGGTAATATTGGTTTCGTTTAGGCTTCTGGCAAATCTTTTAAGATGATCCTCAAGGGCGAATATGTGCCCGTCATAACTGCGTAGTACCTCATAAACGCCGTCGCCGAAGAAAGTTCCTCTGTCCAGATAAACCGGGGCAAGGTCCTCAAAGGGTACTATCTTGTCCTGAACCATAGCAATTTGCATGTCTATCTCCGTCTAAAATCGCTAAAACCTAATTTTAAGCCCGTATTTTGCATTAATTTAACTTGTTTTGCAATAATTGCTTATAAAAAAAAGAAATATTAAATAAAACGCTTTACAACTCCGCCGTAAATTTATAAAATACCCGGCTATTGTAATTAGTTATTTGCAAGGAGTTTATGATGTACGCAGTTATCGAACAAGGCGGGAAGCAGTACAAGGTTTCCCAGGGTGATGTGATTAATATCGAGTTAATGGAAGTAGCAGCCAATGCTAAGACCATTGATCTGGATAAGGTGCTGTTCGTCAGTGATGGCAAGCAGATCAAGGTTGGTGACCCTTATCTTGACGGTGCTAAGGTTGTTGCGAGCTTTAAAACAACGGCTGATGACTCAATAGTCAAGGGTCCGAAGCTATATCCGATGCACTTTCGCAGGAGAAAGAACAGCTCCAGGAAAATAGGCCATCGACAGAAATATCTGCAGGTTGTGATCGATGCCATTGAGGCATAAGTTTTAACAAAACTGTATTTCAAGGCTCGGTTGCCAAAGCAGCCGGGCCTTTTTTATTGGTTTTTAGGAAGAGTAAAATTAAATGATCAAGTCATGGCATAGCAATTTATGTTTTCTGACGGAAATTAACTTTCCGGTAGGTTATATGCGCGCCGCCATCCTTTGCAGGACCGACGTGAACGATCTTGGTGTGTTTATTAATCTGCAAATGGAAAAGGAGGATAGCTCCTAGGGAGGATTTGATCGAATAAAATGTTTTGATAAAGCCTTTCAGGTGCTTCGGTCCTGAAAGGCTTTTTTTATTATTAGGGAGTATTAAAGGGATTTTAAGCGAGAAAGAAAAATGGCAAAGAAATCATGTAGAAAAAAATTTTGGTTTTTGTTGAGAAAGAGACGGTTAAAGAAACAGAAAATTAAGAAGGCTATCGAAGCAGAGTTCTGTTCTTATGCCGAACAAAACGCAGAGATCGAAAAAGCCAGGGGCAAAGCTGAGTTGGAAAAAATGAAGTACAGCAGGTTTTTGGTAGATTGGTTCTTTAGGTTGTGATCGATAAAAAGGATAAGGGAAATTAAAATGTATAATATGTGTGAAAGATTGTTCAAAGCTGTTTATAATGACAAACAGCGAAGGAAGGCTATGGCCAAGAACAGGTACAAATTAAGAGAATTTAATCCCGACGATCTTATCCCATTACTAAAGCTTATCTGGGACACGATTGATGTTTGCTACCGTCCTGTATACAGCGACGAGGCGATTACACATTGGGAAGACGAGCATAACGAAACCGAGATTCTAAAGGATGCTTCCGAGGGTATTATTCTTATAGTAGAGCTTGAAGACAAGATAATTGGTACCGGTACGCTTCTTGCTGAGCGGATTAAGCGTGTTTACGTCGATCCTGCGTTACAGGGTCGCGGCCTTGGCAAAATGATAATGGCAGAGCTTGAAAAACGAGCCGGAGATAATGGACTAAAAGAAATACGCCTATACGCATCAGTCCCAGCTAAGAAGTTTTATGATGCAATAGGCTATAACACGTATAGTGAAAGCTTTCTTGAAGTAAAAGGCAAACGTCTGAACTATTACAACATGGACAAGGAACTGTAATACGAAAATGGCGAAATATAAACATATAATCTGGGACTGGAACGGAACCCTGTTTGACGATGCGCACCTTTGTGTTGAAATATTAAATACGATGATGGTCAAACGTGGCCTGCACACCATAACCCTTGAAGATTATCGTAAAGAGTTTGGATTTCCGGTTATCGACTTCTACAAAATGCTGACCTTTGATTTCGAACAGGAAGATTTCGATGATATAGCTAACGAGTATATATCGTTATATAACAGCAATCGAAGCCAATGTAAATTACGGAACAATGCAATAGAAGTATTACAGGCAATTGAACAAGCCGGACTGAAACAATCAATACTTTCTGCGTATCACCAAGAGCTTCTCGAGCAGATCGTTGAGCAAACAGGCATCAGGCACTTTTTTGAGAGTTTGTCGGGGCTCAACGATTATTATGCCAACTGCAAGATCGATCTTGGAAAAAAACTGATAAAGGGTATGGGGCTTGATGCTGGCCGGGTATTACTGATAGGCGATACTGTGCACGATTTTGAAGTTTCAAAAGAACTTGGTTGCGATTGTGTCTTGCTGACGGATGGCCATCAATCCAGGGACAGGCTCGAAAAATGCGGAGTTAAGGTTTTCGAATCGATTGGACAATTAAAGCTGTATTTATGGTAAATTTTTGGTTAGCACATAACGGGAATGGTTGTTAAAATGCAGGTTTAAAATCAGGGAACGATTATGAAAGAGGTCAAACAAATAACAACACCATTGAGTGACAAGGACATAAAAAGCCTCTCAGCCGGGGACGAGGTGCTGATAAGCGGCCCCATATTGACCGGCCGGGATCAGGCACATAAACGTCTTTGTGAGCTAATAGATTCTGGCGTGGAATTGCCGATCGAATTACAGGGACAGGTCATTTACTTTGTGGGCCCTACGCCCGCCCCCAAAGGCAAACCGATAGGAGCTGCCGGACCTACTACGTCATCGAGAATGGATGCTTTTAGTCCCAAACTTATTGCAAAGGGATTAAAAGGAATGATTGGCAAAGGATATCGCGGCGATCAGGTTCGAGATGCACTTAAAAAATATGGTGCCGTCCATTTTGTAACACTGGGAGGTGCCGGGGCATTGCTGAGCAAACAAATAACAAATGCCGAGGTGATAGCTTATGAGGACTTAGGGACTGAGGCAATACGAAGATTGGAAGTGGTGGATTTCCCCGCGGTTGTTGCTTATGATGCTAATGGACAAACAGTTTACAAATAACAGCATAGCATAGGAGTTTTATCGTGAAAACGGCGATAATAGGTTTGATAGGCTCGGGCAAAAGTACGCTTTTGTCTGCGGTCAGCGGCAGGGACCTAACCTCAACCGGGTCCATCAATATCGAAGAGGTCATGGTTCCGGTTCCGGACAAGCGTCTCGATTGGCTGACGGAGTTGTACCAGCCCAAAAAAACGGTCCATGCCACGATAGACACTCTTGATCTGCCAGGCCTGTCATTTGCCGATGATTCTTCCAGAACAGCAGCACGAAGATTGTTTGGCCATTGTCGCACTGTCGATATGTTCATTGCGGTATTAAAAGGTTTTGATGGTAACGATCCTGCCAAGGACCTTCTTGAACTAAGGACAGAATTTATTCTTTCGGATCTTGAGCTTGTTATAACGCGAATCGAAAAACTTGAAAAACAAGTACACAAGCCCACGAAAACACAATCAAAAGACAAGGCAGAACTTGCACTTCAATTAAAGCTTCAGGAATCGCTGGAAGCAGAAAAACCGATAAGCTCCGTGATCGAAGACGATGATGAGCTTGATCTTATCAAGTCACTTGGATTTTTAACACTAAGGCCGATGATGGTGGTTATTAACGTTGGTGAAGATGAGCTTGACAGGCAATTCGAATTAGGCGATGCGGCCAGCGGACTGGAAGTCATAACACTTTGTGCAAAATTGGAAAATGAACTTGCACAGTTGGATGACCAAAGCAGAGTCGAGTTTATGTCAGATCTCGGGATAAAGAAGTTAGCAGCAGCTAAATTTGTGCAAAGCTGTTATAAAACACTCGGATTGATAAGCTTTTTAACGGTAGGCAAAGATGAGGTCAGAGCATGGCCCATACGCAGTGGAACCAGCGCACTTGATGCTGCCGGAAAGATACACAGCGATATCAAACGAGGATTTATCAGGGCAGAAACAATTGCATATACGGACATGCAGGAGCATGGTTCCGAAAAGGAGTGTAAGGCTGCGGGTAAAACTCGCCTTGAAGGTAAAACATACATTGTTCAGGACGGTGATATTATTAATTTTCGTTTTAACGTTTAGCGGTTGAGCAGGGATGAAGAGTGCAGGCATAATCAGCATAGGCAACGAGCTTCTTTCAGGGGTTTCTCTCGACACTAACAGTTCGTGGATCAGCAGGCAGTTGCTATCAGTGGGGATACCGACCATCAGCATCTTTACAGTTGGTGATGACGTTAAGATCATTTCGGATACCATCAAACAAGCACTAAACAAAGCCGATATTGTACTTATAACCGGCGGGCTTGGCCCGACAGATGACGACCTTACAAGGCATGCTATCGCAGATGTATTGGGGGTTGAGTTGAAACTCAACGACGAATTACTTTCTCAGATATCGGAGTTCTTTAAACGTCGAAACATCAGAATGGCTAAGACCAACAATATCCAGGCATATCTTCCGGAATCTGCAACAGCACTTGCCAATCCTGTAGGCACTGCATCTGGGATAATGGCTGATTATAAAAACAAAATGATTGTTGCAATGCCCGGTCCTCCTACGGAGATGATGCCCATGTTTAAAGAATTGGTTTTGCCTAAGATTGAAAAGTATGGACACGGCCAGGTAGTTTTGACGCAAAGGATGAAATGCTTCGGAACGGGTGAATCGGTAATCGCGGAAAAATTGGGCGATGTGATGGCACGCGGCAAAAACCCGCTTGTCAACTGTACGGTAAGCGGCGGAATAATAACACTTCATATTGTTGCTGCTGCAAAAACTAAAGAACAGGCAGAAGATATGATAGCAGGCGAGAAGAACAGGATATGCGGAATATTGGGTGACATTGTTTACAGCAAAGAAGAAAAAACCCTTGCAGAAGTGGTTGCCCAGGAGCTTCTCAAAAGAGGCAAAACCATATCGCTCGCCGAATCATGTACGGGAGGACTGCTTGCGAAAATGCTAACCGATGTCCCCGGTGCCACTGGGTATTTTACTTACGGATGGGTTACTTATAGCAATGAGGCGAAAATATCACAATTGGGTGTTAATGGGGATACTATCGACAAATACGGAGCTGTTAGCGAACAGGTCGCTCTTGAGATGGCTATAGGGGCACGTCAAAGGTCCGGCTCCGACATTTCAATATCGATAACCGGCATTGCCGGTCCGGGCGGAGGAACCGAACAAAAGCCCGTTGGTTTAGTATATATTGTTATATATAATGGAGGTGCGAAGAAAATACACAAATTCGTTTTTCCGCATTCAAGAGAGTATGTCAGGCAACGAACAGTACTTACAGCCCTAAATCTTCTTAGATTGGAGTTTAAGGATTGACAAAATACGCGAAATTTGATACAATGGGGCTTTCAATCGGGGTTCTTCTCTATATATTACAGGGATAAATGGCTAAAAGTCAAAAAAAATTGGGCGAGATACTTTATCGCCACAAATTGGTGAGCAAGGAAAATCTTACAACAGCTCTAAAGAAGTCAAAGGCCGATAAAAAACGCCTTGGCGAAACATTAGTTGAGATGGGCTTTGCCAGTGAGAAGATAGTACATCAAGCCTTAGCCAAGCAGTTGGGATTAAAATTCTATAACATCGAAAAACATCAGATCCCGGAAGATGCTTTAAGCCTGATACCAATAGAACTGATCAAAAAACATGGAGTATTGCCGCTGGAAAAAAGCAACGGCCTGATGAAAATAATCGTAACCGACCCCAACGATTTTGAGACACTTGAGACACTCCGTTTTCGCCTGAATGCCGACCTTGAGTGCTATTATGCCATCCCTGAAAAAGTAAAGGAATATATCGATAATCTTAGTGGCGATGATGAGACAGGCCAGGAAGAAGGTCAGGAGGAAGAGGGCTCCACATTTGGCACAGGAGATGATAGTTATAGAGCAAGTATTGATGCAACAGCCGCTGAGCTTGCCGCACAGGGCCATGCAATAGAAGGTGAAATCCGCAGAGCAGAGGCTGCAGGTGAAGATGATGACGGACCTATCATTAGGCTGGTAAACTTGATCATTGATGAGGCGGTTCGCATTAACGCAAGTGATATTCATATTGAGCCGATGTCGGACCGTGTCAGGGTTCGTTACCGTGTTGATGGTGTTTGTATCGAACGAGACAACATACCCAAAAATATGCAGGCACCGCTGATTGCACGTGTAAAGATACTTTCCGGGATGGATATTACCGAAAAACGTATTCCGCAGGACGGAAGGATAAAACGAAACATTGACAATCAGGATATTGATTTTCGTGTCTCCGCATTGCCGGCTTATCATGGGGAAAGTACTGTGCTTCGTATCTTAAGACCGGAATCGGTTAATATTGGTATTCAGGCACTCGGATTTGAAGGGGAACATTACGACCTTTTCCAAAGTATCATAAAAAAACCAAACGGAATATTCTTGGTAACGGGACCGACGGGTAGTGGTAAAACTACGACGCTTTATTCGGCACTCAAGGAACTTAACCGACCGGATAAAAAGATCATAACAGCAGAAGATCCGGTTGAGTATAACGTAGCGGGTATCAACCAGTGCCAGGTAAGGACAGAGATCAATCTGACATTTGATAAGATACTTCGATCAATGTTGCGTCAGGCACCTAACATCATCCTGATCGGTGAAATTCGAGATGGAATTGTAGCAGATATCGCTATACAGGCGGCACTTACAGGCCACCTTGTTTTCAGTACACTTCATACAAATGATGCTCCAAGTGCGATAACTCGTCTTATCGATATGGGAGTAAAGCCTTTCCTTGTTGCCAGTTCTATTCAGGCAATTATGGCACAGCGGCTTATAAGGGTGATATGCAAAAATTGCAAGACGATTGACAAGGACCCGGACCCACACTCTCTGAGGCTTTTGGATATTAAGCCGAGTGAGATAAAGGAACACCCGCTTTATAAGGGTGCCGGTTGTGCCCGATGCCAGAATACAGGTTATAAGGGTCGAATGGCTATTTTTGAACTGATGCAGATGACAAATGAGGTGCGAGAGCTTGCCTTCCAGAAAGCTCCAACAAGTGAGATCAGAAAGGCCGCAAGAGCAGGGGGTATGAAAACCTTGCTTGATGATGGCAAAAGAAAAGTATTCAAGGGTATTACGACACCAGAAGAAGTCGCGAGAATAACGCAGGCCGAAGGCCTATTGGTTGATATTGAAGAAGAATAAAGGATATGAGGTTTTATAATGGCAACTCTTCACATTGACAGATTATTGGAAGCGTGTATTAAGATGGGCGGGTCGGATTTGCATCTAACGGTAGGTAGGCCGCCGGTATTACGTATCAGCGGACGCTTAAGATCGTTGGATACAAAGGTTCTTACTCCGGATGACACCGTAGCGCTTATGAAAAGTATTACGCCTGAAAAGAACCAGCAGGAACTCCAGGAGAACGGCGGAACTGACTATGGTTTTGCATTTGGCGATGCCGGCCGATTCAGAACCGCAATATTCCGTCAAAAAAGCAACATTGCGATGGTACTTCGTCTTATTCCGTCAACGATATTTTCATTTGATCAAATAGGGCTTCCAACCGTTTGCGCTGCTCTTTGCCGCAGACCCAGGGGATTGTTTCTTGTTACAGGTCCGACCGGTAGCGGAAAAACAACCACACTTGCAAGTATGATAAACTATATCAATGAAAACATGGACCATCATATCATAACCGTCGAAGAACCTATAGAATATTACCATCAGCATAAAAAGGCGGTTATCAATCAGCGGGAAGTCGGCCTTGATGTCCCAAGTTTTGCTGAGGCACTAAAAAGAGCGCTTCGACAGGACCCGGATGTTATACTTGTTGGAGAACTTCGAGACTTGGAAACGATGGAAGCGGCTGTAAGTGCGGCGGAAACTGGACACCTTGTATTTGGCACGCTCCATACAACGGGTTGTCAGGGGACAATTAACCGTATTATTGATGCATTCCCGGTTAGTCAGCAAGAACAGATAAGAGTTCAGCTAAGCACCAATCTTATTGCTGTACTCAGCCAGACGCTTTGTCCGGTAAAGACCGGCAAAGGAAGGGTCGCGGCATATGAATTTATGGTCGTAACATCTGCAATAGCCAACCTTATACGTGAAAATAAGGTTTATAGAATAGAATCGAGCATACAGACAGGCAAAAATGTTGGTATGCAGCTTTTGGATGACCATTTGTGGCAGCTTTATGAAAGCGGAAAGATAACTCTTGATGTGATGATCGAGAAGGCTCGTATACCTGCTGCTATGATGGAAAAGGCTCAGGAATTGCAGAAAAAACGTGGCGGAGGGGAGTTGGAAGATGCAGGGCCGGTTTTAAAGTCCTGATTGATGTTTCTTTGTTTTTATGAACATTTATCATAAGATGCTGAAAAATGGGGTGGTTTTAGGCTAACTTTTTTTGCACCTAAAGGCGGAATGGGGCGTATGTATAATTGACCGGTTGTTGGTTACTATTAATTGCAAGTACCGCACACCATGTGTCCTATGTGTTTTGTGCTGTAAATCGGCCGTATCACCGATAAAAATGATGTATTGTGATAAATGAAGATTTAAGCTATTCATTAGTGCCTGATGCCAGGTGTCTAATAAGGGTTTTTCTTGTCAAAAAGCACTTTTTGGGATATAATAGTATACGAAAGGTTGCCGTATGTGTGGTTTTTTTAGTAAATTCTTTTCGGATTTATTGGGAGACAGTTAAATGGCAAAGATGCCTCCTGTACAGCAGTTAAAAGGAAGACACCTTGGAAGGATTCTCATTAAAATGGGGATCTTAACTCGTGAAAAGGTCCACGAATGTCTCAGTGTCCAGAAAAAGCGGGGAGATGTTAAATTAGGTCAGGTATGCCTGGATCTTAATCTTATTACCAATGAGCAGCTTTGCATAGCACTGGCTGGCCAGCGAGGGCTTGAATACGTAAATCTGGACGAACTTACGATTCCTGAAGAGGTGATCAAACAAATAACTCCGCAAATAGCAAATACGTATAGAATTATTCCGCTTTCCTTCGACAAATCGAGAAATGAACTTACCGTTGCGGTTGATAGCCCGGACAACTTCAGAGCCACGGATGATTTGCGGACATTAATGGGTTTTGAGATTAAAGCAAAAGTTACCGAACCGGATGCGGTTGAAGATGCCTTGGCGAAATACTACAAAGAGGATGAATCCGGCGGTATTAACGAACTGATCGGTGAGATAGAAAGCGATACTGATCTTGCAGCATTTGAAGGTCGTGACAAAAGTATTGACCTTGACGAACTGAAAGATGCGGCTGAATCGGCACCGGTTAAGAAGCTCTTAAATCTTGTTCTGCTTCAGGCGATTAAAGATAAGGCTTCCGATATACATTTTGAACCTTTCGAGGACGAATTCAAGATGCGTTATCGAATTGACGGTGTTCTTTATGAAATGGTTCCGCCGCCAAAGCATGTAGCTGTTGCACTTAGTTCCCGTATTAAGGTTATGGCAAATCTCGATATCGCCGAAAGGCGACTGCCTCAGGACGGACGTATTCCTCTTGTCGTAGGTGGCAACCCCATCGACCTTCGTGTAAGTGTTCTGCCTACAATGTTTGGTGAAAGCATTGTACTTCGTATTCTTGACAGAACGCAGGTGGACCTGCAGCTCGATAAACTTGGATTGGTAGAAAGTGATCTGGCTAAGGTTGAACAATTGATCCATAAGCCTAACGGCATTGTTATCGTAACAGGCCCTACCGGCTGCGGCAAAACAACAACTCTCTATTCTGCCCTTAAGGAACTCAACGATAAGGAGACAAAAATAATCACTAACGAGGACCCTGTCGAATATGATATTGACGGACTTATACAATGTCAGATGAATGAGGATATTGGTCTTACTTTTGCAAAGTGTTTACGTTCTATTCTGCGTCAGGACCCGGATATAGTGATGGTTGGTGAGATACGAGACCTTGAAACGGCTGAGATAGCTATCCAGGCTTCTCTTACCGGACACCTTGTGCTCTCAACGGTCCATACAAATGATGCTCCCAGTACAATAGCAAGACTTGTGGATTTGGGGTTGGAGACATTCTTAATAACTGCAACCATGGAAGGCGTTGTAGCACAACGCCTTGTAAGAAAAATATGCACCAGTTGTAAAACACAATTCGAGCCGACAGAAGAAATGCTGATGGAGCTTGGAGTGACTGCCGAAGAGGTAGGCGGCAAGAAGTTCTACTACGGCAAAGGATGCAAAAACTGCAATAATACCGGTTATAAGGGCCGAATAGGGCTCTACGAGATTATGGTCCTAAATGATGAACTTCGTGAGATGATAATGAACAAAGCTTCTACGAATGTCTTGCGTGATGCCGCACGTCGCAACGGGATGAGAACACTCAGAGAAAACGGCCTTTCGATCATATATGACGGAATTACGACAATAGAAGAAGTTGTAAGAGAAACAATAGCCGCCGAAGAGTAATGGCGGATAATTTTTTATGATATTTAGGTGGAGATAAGTTATGCCTATATTTCATTATGAAGCACTTGACGACCAGGGAAATGAGGTTAAGGCCGAGATAGAGGCCCTTAGCAGCAAGGAAGCCATAAGTAAGATACGAAATAAGGGCTTCTTTCCGACAAAGGTTCAGGCCAAGGGCGGCTCAAAAAAGGTCAAGGCTAAAACTGCATCAAAGCCAAAAAGAAGACGTGGTGCCGGCGGTAAGGTAAAGGTTAAAGCTTTATGCCAGTTTGCACGTCAGTTGTCTACATTACAGGACGCCGGTCTTGCGATACTTCGTTCACTTCGCATTCTGGAACAGCAGCAAAAGAGAGGAACCTTAAAGCGTGTTATAGGGTATGTTGCCGATGATATCGAAGGCGGATCGACGCTTTCTGAGGCGATGGGAAGGCATCCAAAGTGCTTTAACAGGCTTTTTGTTAACATGATTGCTGCCGGAGAAGTGGGCGGTGTTTTGGACATTATTCTTGCACGCCTCGCGGACTTTATGGAAAAGGCCGAGCGATTAAAATCCAAGGTAAAAGGTGCCATGGTATATCCTGCGGTAGTAATGACCGCCGCATTGGGGATCGTGCTTGGGCTTATGATCTTTATCATTCCTACTTTCTCGGAAGTATTGATGGACATGAGTGACGGCGAGGCGGGTTTGCCGGGACTTACTCAGGCGCTTATGAACATCAGTACCTGGTTGGTTGCCGGTGGCTGGATGATTGTCGTTATCTCGCCGATTGTGATAATTTCGTTACTAAAGCTCATAAGGCAGTTTCAAATGGGTCGATTCATTCTCGATTCTATTAACCTTAAGCTGCCCGTCGTCGGAAAGGTTGTTTACAAAACATCAGTAGCAAGGTGGACCAGAACTCTGGGAACACTGATAAGTGCTGGTGTACCGATCCTGGAGGCGTTGAATATTACACGCGAGACCTCAGGTAACGAGGTCTATTCGAAAATGTTGGGAAAGGTGCATGGGGCTATCAGGCAGGGCGATACCTTTGCAAATCCTCTAAGGCAGTCCAAAACGGTCGACTCTCTTGTAGTAAATATGATCGATGTAGGTGAGGAAACCGGTGATATGGACAAGATGCTTGACAAGATCGCCAATAATTTTGACGAAGAGGCCGATGTTCTTGTTTCGTCAATGATGTCGTTGCTTGAGCCGATCATGATACTTGTGCTTGGTGCCCTGGTTGGCACTATCGTTGTTGCGATGTTCCTGCCGATGGTCAAAATGATCACGGTGATGATGTAATATAAGTATTAACTTTTGGAGTAGAGCTTTAGGCTCTGAGGAAAATTTGATTTGGAAATAATAACATTTGGAAAGGAAATACGGATGAATGCGAACAAAAAAATGAGAAGAAAAGGTTTTACGATTGTCGAACTTTTGACTGTAATGGGAGTCATTGCGATTTTGATATCGCTGCTCGTCCCGGCCCTTGCGCTGGTACGTGACTTTTCCAAGGAGATACAGCAAAGTGCCCAGTTCCACAGTATAGATGTTGGGCTCGAGATGTATAAGACCGAATTCGGGGATTATCCTGAGAGCAGTGACAACGATGATCTGTATGATGCAAGCAAATGCCACCCAGACGATCCTACTCCTTATGGTGGGGCTAATAAGCTTGCCGAGGCGATGGTTGGTCTTGACATGCTGGGCT
>JAFGKL010000122.1 GCA_016928585.1 Sedimentisphaerales bacterium | reverse complement strand
GCCAATGGCGGCTTCGGCTCCGCCCCAAAGTTCCCACAAACAGACAACATCATTATGCTTCTTAGATATTACAACCGCTCCGGCAACACCGATGCTCTGCAAATGGCAACAACTTCTCTCGACAAAATGGCCAACGGCGGAATACATGACCAGCTCGGAGGAGGATTCCATAGATATTCAACCGATGCCATTTGGCTCACCCCGCACTTCGAAAAAATGCTTTATGATCAGGCACTTATGTCAAAAGCCTATTTATTGGCATACCTGGCAACAGGTAATGAAAAATATGCTAAAACAGCAATTGACATCTTTGACTATGTCCTAAGGGATATGACTGACCCTGCTGGTGGATTCTATAGCGCCGAAGATGCAGACAGCGCAGGAAAAGAAGGTGCTTTTTATCTCTGGAGCAAAAAACAGGTCGAAAATATTATCGGAAAAAATGATGCCAAAATATTTAACTCATACTTCGGACTTACCGATCAAGGAAACTTTGCCGGTTCCAACATCCTCTATATTACAAAATCTCCTGATGTTATAGCAAGCGAACTTAACATGTCCATTGACAATGTCCAGCGGATTATATCAAATGCAAAAAGCAAATTATTTGAGGTGCGATTAAAAAGAACACGACCTTTCAGGGACGAAAAGGTCATTACCGCATGGAATGGTCTTATGATATCTTCATTTGCCCTTGGCGGTACGATTCTTGACCGGGCGGAATATACCGCCGCAGCCAAACGCTCTGCTGATTTTATACTCAACAATTTAAAAAAGAACTTAAGACTCAAACGTTACTACATTACGGATCAAGCCGTCGACCTGGGAGTGCTTGACGATTATGCGTTCTTAACAATGGCTCTTATCGATCTGTATCAGGCAACCTTTGAGCCAAGGTGGCTGTCAGAAGCCATGTTGCTAAATTCTCAAATGATGGAGTTGTTTCTCGATAAGGAATTCGGGGGATTTTATCTCACCGGCATAGATGCTCAAAAACTGATCACAAGATCAAAACCTGATTACGATGGTGCGATTCCATGCGGCAATTCTATTGCTGCGGTTAATCTTCTGCGTCTCGCCCAAATCACTATGGACGGTAAGATGAAAGAACAGGCCCAAAAAACACTTGAAGCTTTTTCAGCACCTCTTGGCAGGCCCGGCGTCCTTACAGTTATGATCAACGCCGTAGATTTCTATTTAGGCCCAAAGCAGGAGATCATCATCGCAGGTAACGCCCAAAATAAGGATACAAAAGAAATGATCGGGCTTGTTCGCAAAAAATTCCTCCCTAATGCCGTTATATTGCTCCATGATAAAGATCAGGATGGAATTGAAAAAATCATACCATTTATAAAAAACCAGAATACAATTAACAACAAGGCTACTGCTTTTGTGTGCGAAAATTATATTTGCAATCGGCCGATTAACGATATTAATGAACTCAAAGAACTGCTGGATAAGATCAAAGGACAAAACTGATGCCTCAAATAAAACCTTTAATAGGTAAGCAAGAAAACATTTGCGCAGAAACCCCGGGAGATGCATGCGGAATTATAGTATTCGGAGCTTCTGGCGATCTTGCCAAAAGAAAACTTATTCCCAGCCTTTTTGCCTTGTTCCAACAAAATCTGCTTTCTGATAATTTTTATTTCGTAGGTTGCGGCAGAAAAAACGCGTCCGACTCCGAATACAGAAAAACCTGTAAGGAAGCTATTGTTGACGATATTAATAACGACAAACAGACCAATGACTTTTTGAACAGGATCTATTTTATAAGCGGAGACTACAATGACCCTTTGTTCTACACCAATATAAAAAACAAACTCAAAGAGCTTGATAACAAATACGGTATCGACGAAGGGCATATTTTCTATCTATCGGTTCCGCCGCAAATTTACCCCACGATCGTGCAAAATCTTGGCTCATCCGGCCTTTCATGCAACCAAAATAACGAACCAAAACAAAAAGTCAGGCTCATTATCGAAAAACCATTTGGCAGAGACTTGCAAAGTGCCATCGAGCTTAACAAAAAAATACATAAATGTTTTGACGAATCACAGATATATCGCATTGATCATTATCTCGGAAAAGAAACCGTACAAAACATCCTGATGTTCAGGTTCGCAAATGCCATTTTTGAACCTGTCTGGAACTTAAGATACATTGATCATATTCAGATCACGATTGCTGAATCTCTGGGCATTGAACACCGGGGCGGCTATTATGACAAATCCGGTGCTCTGCGTGATATGTTCCAGAACCACATGCTCGGAATGCTTGCTCTTGTAGCAATGGAACCACCCGCATCCTTCCAAGCTGACCATATTCGTGATGAAAAAGTTAAGCTTTTACGCTCTATTCGTTTGGTTGATTTGGATGCTTGGTCAACAAATATTGTAAGGGGTCGTTATTCAGGTGGTGAAATTGACGGTCAAAAAGTCTGCGCTTATAAAGAGGAGGAAGGGGTTAAGCCCGATTCCAAGACAGAAACTTATGTGGCTGCGAAGATGTATGTCGATAATTGGCGGTGGAAATCCGTGCCCTTCTATCTGAGAACGGGCAAAAGAATGAAAAGAAAGCTTACCGAGATAGCCATAACCTTTAAAAAAGTGCCGCATTCGATGTTTAACCTGTTCGGCATAGATGAGTTACCTGCCAATGTCCTGGTTTTAAAGATCCAGCCCAACGAGGGTATCGAGCTTAGTTTTCAAGCCAAAAGGCCGGGTTCTAAGGCGTGTATGAGTACGCTGACCATGAACTTTAATTACGGCGATATATTCGGCACAAAGGCCCCTGAGGCTTATCAAAGGCTCCTTTTAGACTGTATGACCGGAGATCAAACATTGTTTACCAGGCAGGACGATGTTGAGGTTTCATGGGGGCTTGTTGAGCCCCTGCTTGAAAAATGGAAAAATGACGGTTCTGAGCCGTCAGAATATCCATCCGGAGCCGAAAGTTTTGCTGATGCCGATACCCTGATAAAAAACGACGGACGTTCATGGAGACCGCTTTAACTTCTTTTTTTTACAGGACTTACATAGCAAACATATCAAAAGATCAGGTTTATAGTCGTGCGCATTTTTTTGCAAATTTTTGCAAAACTCTGAATTTTTTCACATTTTTATACACTTTTTTAATATTTTTGTAACAAAAATCAGCTGAAAATCGTCTATAATATAGTACTGACTGGTCAGTTCTGGCCGAGGAGGTACTCAAGCCCTTATTACAACCATCTGAAAGTAGAAAACATATGTGTTTCTACTGGATCATGTGCGGATAAGGCTCTCGACTTACTGGAAATGTTGACTTAGCTAAATTATCTAAAAAATACTATATGACACAAAGTGAGAGAAAAAAACAAATTCTTGACGCAGTTGAAAAACTCGCTGCGCGCAAGAAGCTTTACGAGATCACCCTTGACGAAGTAGCCCGCTCGGCCAAAGTCGGCAAAGGGACCATCTATAAGAATTTTACCGATAAAGACGATCTTTTCTTTCAGATGGCAGTGTCCGGCTTCGACGAACTATGCGAGCTAATCGACAATAAGTCCAGCCAGAAAATACCCTATCAAAAGAAATTATTAAACGCCTGCAGGGAGATAAACAGTTTTTTCGGCAGACGAAAACAGATGTTCAATATAATTCAAAGCGAAACAGCCAAAGCGTTATGGGCCAAGGGAGAGCTTCTTGAAAGATGGTTCCAGCACAAACAGAAGCTTATAAAATCCGTAGCTATAATCCTTGAAGAAGGAAAATGGCTATCGGTTATACGAAATGACATATCATCGGAAGTTATGGCCGCTTTTTTACTTGATATGCTCAGGACAAGAGGCAGAGATCTGCATGAACATAATGTAAAGATCCCAAGCTTTGAAGTTTTAATAGACCTGTTCTTAAACGGAGTTGGTGTTGGTGAGGGTTTTGATGAAAATATGCCGTAATATTTTAATTTTTTCGATAGTTCTTTTTGTTTTTACCGGATGTCAAAAACCGGAAAAACACCGATTAGAAGCAGATGAGGCAGCGCTTAAAATTATTGCCCAGCATAATATGACACTATTCGGCATGAACAGACCTATGAGCATAGAACGGCCAAGCGATATTCTTCGTCGCAGACTTTTCGAAGGACAGGGGCTGCCCTACGTAGGGCCGGAGTCACTTGGTACAGACAGGCTTGAAAAAATCGAGCATTGGCCTGAAGAGAATTACCCCCGGGCACAGGATCAGTTGATCGATCCGGTCGTAATGCTTGAAGAAGGTATGCCGGTTAAGATGACCCTTATAGAAGCCCTGCAGATAGGCGCACAAAACAGTTTCGACTACCAAAGCATGAAAGAAAGTATCTTTGAGGCAGCCCTGGATCTTGATCTGGAAGAAGATGCATTCCGGCCTATCCTATCGGGTGTTTTTAACAGTAATGTTGTCAAAGACAAACAGCTTGAAACAACAAGAAGTACTTCAAGTACAACGGGAGACTTCGGAATAAGTCAACAGTTCGAAAACGGAGCTTCCATAACGTCAGCAATAGCAATCGATACCGCCAAGCTTCTCGCCGACAGAGGAAATGCAACCGGAAACGTCGGAGATTCAACCTTCGGCTCCGTTGGTGACCTGTCTATAAGGATCCCCCTTCTTCGCGGCAGCGGCAGGCATATCGTAACCGAGCCGTTAACACAGGCACAGCGTAACGTAGTTTATGCAATGTATGAATTCGAAAGATTTAAAAAGACGTTTGCTGTCAACGTGGCAAGCGACTATCTCGGCGTACTAAGCCAACTGGACGAAGTAAAGAACAACGAGGACAACTACCGCAGGCTGATCGCTTCTGCAATCCGGGCCCGCAGACGCGCAGACGCCGGCAGACTTACCGAGGTTGAAGTTGACCAGGCCGTTCAGGACGAGTTGCGAGCACGAAATAACTGGATAAGAGCCAAGGAAAGTTATAAAAGCCGGCTTGACTCGTTTAAGAATTTACTGAACCTGCCTACTGATGCCCAAATCGAACTTGATCGAAGCGAACTTGCCGGACTCAGCTCCCGTGTAGAAGGTTTCCTTGCCAGGATGGAAGAGCAAAGCCTTTCTCAGAATGACGTTTTTTCTGTTGAATCCGAAATCGTTTTGGCTGAGCCGGATATGGAAAACAGAGGTTCTCTTGAAATAGACGAAGAAAAAGCTATACAGCTTGCTTTTGAAAACAGGCTCGATCTCCGTGTTACCGTTGGCAGGGTCTATGATTCACAAAGGGCCATAGTGGTTCGTGCAGATGACCTCAGAGGAGAACTTACTATAGAAGGCGGGGCACAGTTAGGGCTTAGCCGGTCAGGGTCCCCAACTTCCAAGAACACCAAGGCAAGAGTCGATGTGGGAGTTTTCTCAGTTGGTATGACACTTGATCTGCCGCTTGAGCGGACACAGGAACGAAATAATTATCGTAAAGCATATATCGATCTTGAGCGTGCCGTAAGAAATGTTCAGGAACAGGAAGACAGAATAAAATTAGATATCAGGAATAATCTTAGAGCTCTTCTCGAAGCAAGAGAAAGTCTGCTTATCCAAACCAAATCGGTAAAACTTGCAGAAAAGCGAGTCCGCAGTGTCAATATGTTCCTTGAAGCGGGACGAGCAGCGATAAGGGACTTACTGGAAGCACAGGATTCACTGCTGCAGGCACAAAACAGTCTTACCTCTGCAATGGTAAGTTACAGGGTAGCCGAACTCGAACTTCAAAGAGACATGGGAGTATTACAAATAAATGAAAAAGGCTTATGGACGGAATATTCGCCGGAGGTAGCAAAAAATGAATAAATCAGCAATTATAATCATAATCATTATTGTTGTCGCTTTAATTGCCGGAGGGTTTTATAAGTTCGGTCTCTCCGGCGACAAAGGCTTTGATCAGAAAGATATTGCTACATTTGATGTTAAACGCGGGCCTCTTACTATCAGCATATTGGAAGCCGGTACTATTAAGGCACGCGAACAGGAGATATTGAAAAACGAAGTAGAAGGCAGTACTACAATCTTATGGCTCATCCCCGAAGGAACACGGGTTAAAAAAGGCGAATTACTCGTAGAGCTTGACGGAAGCGAATTATTAGATAATAAGATCGACCAAGAGATCCGTGTCGAAAATGCCGAAGCAGAGTTTATCAGGGCAAGAGAGAATCTTGCTGTTACGGAGAACCAGGCAAAAAGCGACGTTGACAAGGCAGAGTTGACCTTAGAATTCGCAAAGCAGGACCTGAAGAAGTACATCGAGGGCGAATATCCCAATGAACTTAAAAAGGCCGAATCCAGTATCGAGCTTGCCAGAGAAAGTGTTTCACGGTCAAAAGATCAACTTGAATGGTCAGAAAAACTTTACAAAGAAAAGTTCATTTCTCAGACCGAACTGCAAGCTGATCAATTAGAGGCTAATAGAGACAAGGTGGACCTTGAGATCGCCAATAATAATCTTGAACTGCTTAAGGACTATACCTATAAGCGAAATGTTGCCGAACTTGAAAGTGATGTAAGCCAGGCAGAAATGGCCCTTGAAAGAACAAACCGCAAAGCAAAATCCGATGTTGTTCAGGCACAAGCGGATCTTCGGGCAAAAGAATCGGAATTTAAGCGTCAGCAAACGAAACTGGATAAGATAGAGGAACAGATAACAAAAACCAAGATATACGCACCATCAGAGGGCCTTGTTATCTACGCTACCAGTGCAAGAGGAAATTGGCGCGGCAACTCAGAACCCCTTGATGAGGGTCAGCAAATCCGTGAGCGTGAAGAACTTATATATTTGCCAACGACATCATCATCGAAAGCAGAAGTTTATATCCATGAGACAAATCTTGACAAGATAGATCTTGGATTGCCCACAAAAATAACCATAGATGCACTTCCCGGAAAATCTTTTACTGGCACGGTTGCTAAAATCGCCCCGCTGCCCGATCCACAGCGAATGTGGATGAATCCCGATCTTAAGGTTTATAACACAGACATATATATCGACGGTAATAACGAAGATTTGCGTACAGGGATGAGTTGTATGGCGGAGATCATAATCGCTAAATACGAAGATGCTTTATATGTTCCCGTTCAGGCAGTCCTTAAGGTGGACGGAAAACCTACCGTTTACGTATTAAACGGTAAAAATATCGAACCAGTAGCGATCGAGACGGGGCTTGATAACAATCGTATGATCATTGTATCAAGCGGTCTCAGCGAAGGACAAGAAGTATTGCTTGCCCCTCCCCTGTCGTCGGCCGAAGTTTCAGAAGAAGGTGATAAGAGTCAGAGCGAAGAGGAATCTGGTATAACCACCGGCAGAGAAGAGATGTCCAGTCAAGCCGGTCCTGATGTCCAGTCCGGACATCAGGGTCAAAGCGGAGAACGGCAGGGACAAAGAGACTCAAGCCGCAGACAAAGAAGATCAAACCAGGACGGATCCGAAGGCGGTGCCAGGCAACCAAGAGCAGAACAGGAAGGCACTGAACAACAGAGACCCGACATGAGCAACCTAACCGAAGAACAAAGACAAAAAATGAGGGAAGCCTTCCAAAATATGACCCCGGAAGAAAAAGAAAATTTGCGCAAAAGATTTATGGGCCAGGACCAAGGACAGGGACAGTGATCGAACAATCTGAAACACATTCGTCAGAGGATATGGTAAGGCTTGAAGATGCCCATAAGATATACCAGATGGGCACCGAGCAGGTTAACGCCCTTGCAGGCGTTACGGTATCTTTTAAACGCGGGAGCTTTTGGGCAATAATGGGCCCAAGCGGTTCCGGCAAAAGCACCATGATGAACATACTGGGCTGCCTTGACAGGCTGTCGAAGGGGCGTTACTTTCTCGAAGGCGATGACGTAAGCACACTTAACGACAATTCGCTAAGTGAACTTCGCCTTAGAAGGCTTGGTTTTATTTTCCAGAGCTTTAACCTGATACAGCAATTGTCGGTTCAGCGTAATATAGAACTGCCTTTGTATTATCTGGGCTGGGAAGCAGACAAAAGCGCCAAGCGTGCGAAAGAGCTTGCCGAGCAAGTAGGCCTTGAAAGCCGGCTCAACCACAAGCCAACCGAACTTTCAGGCGGACAGATGCAGCGTGTTGCCATTGCCAGGGCGCTTGCCAATGATCCTAATATTATATTCGCAGACGAGCCTACCGGAAATCTCGACAGCACCACAGGCGAACAGATCCTGCAGATGCTAATCGATCTTAACCGGCTGGGAAAAACCATTATAATGGTTACGCATGAGCCATACATCGCAAAACACGCTCAGTATCAGCTTCACATGAAGGATGGTCTTATCGATCGTATTGACGGAGGCGGCGATGAGACAAAGTAGATTCGTAAGAAATATATGGCTCGGAATAGAAAATCTTCTTCTCCATAAGCTCCGCTCGTTCCTTACGATGCTGGGTGTGGTGTTCGGGGTTGGAAGTGTTGTTGCGATGCTTTCGGTCGGCGAGGGAGCAAGCAAAGAGGCCTTAGAGCAGATACGCAAACTCGGAAGCAATAATATAATCATAACCTCCGTCAAATCGGCAGATGACGAAGCAGCAAGTACGACGCACTCTCACATGAGCATTTACGGCCTTACATATGAAGATCAATTACGAGTTGAAGAAACCTTCAACACAATCAGGGAAACAGCCCCCGTAAAACTTATCAGGAAAGAGGCCCGTCTTGGCGAACGATCGATGGAACTTCGTGTTGTAGGTACCACTCCGCAATGGTTCGATCTTGTTCAAAGACCCATAATCGCCGGGAGGGTTCTCAACGAAGCAGACAACCAGGAGCAGTCACCTGTGGCAGTGCTTACGGAATTCGGCGCACGAAAGATCCTGGCAACAAAAAACACTATCGGCCAGTCTTTACGTATTGGGGGAGATTATTTTGAGATTGTAGGAATTATTAAAAGCGAAAGCGGTGAGGCAGGTAATATTCAGATACCCGATCAGCAGGTCGATGTTTATATATCGCTGCAGTTAGCCAAAAAATATTTCGGTGATGTATTTTATAAACAGACCTCCGGCACGAGAACGCTTGAAATGGTCGAGCTGCACCAGATAATAGTCCAGGTGGATGACACAGATCATGTTGAGTCAACGGCGGCCGGCCTGGAAAAAATGCTGAGCAAATTTCACAAGAAAAAAGATTATATAGTCAGCGTACCACTCGCGTTGTTAAGACAGGCCGAGGCGACCAAAAGAACCTTTAACATTGTACTCGGCTCGATCGCAGGTATCAGTCTGCTTGTCGGCGGCATAGGTATCATGAACATAATGCTTGCTTCGGTTACGGAACGAACGCGTGAGATAGGCATACGAAGAGCAATAGGCGCACAGCGAAAACAGATCATAACCCAGTTCCTCATCGAAACAGTCGTACTCTCGACCATTGGCGGTCTTGTCGGTGTCGGTATCGGCGTGCTTATTCCGGTTCTTATCACTGCTGTTTCCGGAATGCCGACGGTTATAACCTTAACGAGCATATTGCTGCCGCTTATCATAAGTGCAGGTATCGGTATTTTGTTCGGGCTTTATCCGGCGGCTCGTGCGGCCAAGGTCGATCCTATTATCGCACTTCGACACGAATAGCGGTCATATTAAATCCGCTGACGTATTCGGTATCCATGCATCGCTATTGTCCGCAAGTCTTATATGGAGCCATCCTGTTCTGCTTTCTATAAGCTCAAACTCGGTGCCGGCATGTAACGGGTCCTTGAAGCTTTGAGGATAATTGTCGCTGTCGCCCTGCCTTGCAATAACTTCTTCTGCAATGATCACCCCCGGGATGTTCTTAGAGCTTTGTATGGTTTCTATAAGAACCGATGAAAAACAGCAGATCAGCATAATCGTTATTATAGTCGTAATCACTTTGCCCCATGCAAATCTTCCGAACCATAACATAGCCGTCAAGCATAAAGCGACGATGGCAAATGACACAGAGCTTATGATGAATCTTGTTTTTATTGAAAAATCATAATGCCAGAAAAACAGCGTATGCAGAACACGCTTTTCAGTCTGCAGCTTCACCTTGTCTATTCTTCTGCTTCGGGCGAAAGCAAGGTTTTTCTGGATGTTTGCATCGGAAGGATCGAGTTTTTCTGCGCGTCTGTAGTTGAGTATTGCTTTTGCGATGTTGTTACTAAGCAGGTAGCTGTTGGCAAGGTTATAATAAAGTTTTGAATTTTGTATTCTGCCTTCGTTGATTATTTTCTCATAGCTAAGGATCGCTTTTTCATAAAGCTTCTGGGCCTCCTGGGGGTCACCCGACGATTCGTTAGCCCTTCGGAACGACTCATTGGCACGATTATATTCGGCAAAAAAATCGTCACCGGTCAGCCGGGCACCGGCATCAACGGCCATTATAAGCAGCAATATAATTAAAATATTCTTCTTCGCGTTCATTTCTTTATATTCTTTTCGATACATTTTATAAGTTCGATAACTTCGGTTATTTTTTTGCTGTCTATGTTTATCTCCATCGAAGCAAAGCGTGCACCCTGGCATTGTTCAATAATACTTTTGAAATTATCGGCAAGATCTTTTTGGCCGGTACTGTCAGTAATAATCCTGCTGCAGTCATCCGGGGTCAATGAACCTGCGATCTTTTCAAATCTGTCGCCGATATATCCGGTCATAGCAGCAATGAGCAGGTCGTGTTTTTGTCGCGAATCTGCCGAAGCGATCCTGTGTAGAGCCTTAACCGTCCTGGAAAGAGCAAGCCGTTTTGTTTTGGCGGCAAGTTTTTCGGGGGTAACATGAACGAACGGTTTTGCACATATACTTGAAACCAGCAGCAGCAAAGGTACGATCCATACAAACGTCAGCCACGAAGAAAAAACAGCACTTGAAAGAGAAAATCCCATATTCACAAGAGCATCCTGGGATTCATAATTGGCCGAGATGCCTTTTCTTATCGCTTCGACTTCCCTGTTTACCGGTACAAACTCCCTTCCCTCCAGATCGGCACCGGTTAAAACCTTAGTGGGAGCAACCTTAAGCTGGACAGGATCAGTACTTACCGTAACATAGCGTCCCTTTTGCGGGTCAAAGAAAGAAAGCGGTACGGGCGGTATGCGCGAGACCTTGTCGTTATTAGCACGGATGGTTTGCGTGAAAACCTTAAATCCGTCTTCCACAGCCGGCGAGCTTTTTTGATCTGGTATCTTGAAATTTTCGGCAAATTCCGGAATCGCCTCAAGGTCCGGCCAGGCAACAGGTTTTAAGAATTTATTACCACCGACCTTAATGATCATTGTTATAGGATCGCCAACGTTTACAGTGGTAGGCTCGGCAGAAGCTGAGATCGTATACCTTCCCAATAAGCCATAAAAACCATCAGGCTTTTGTTCTTCCGGCAAAGGCATAACATTAAGCTGCAGCGGCTGGGACGAAACCATAAAACGCTTGTATCTTTTTTGTCCGCCAAACAGATTGTCAACCACACTATCTGACCTGATCATTCCTACGACTACATCGGCCGATACAGTTGAGGGATCAATACTTATTAAGCCGGGACGCTTTGGAATAAGAACCTTGTCGAACTCAAGCAAAACAGCTTCCCTGTCACCAACGAGTACCCTGCTGTGTGTCGTCAGAACTCTAACTCCATTAGCCAAAGCAAAGGGTTTTGCCGCAGGATCCGATACATCCGGATCCTCAATATAAAAATCTCCGCCGTTTAGAGCCGGGATATCGAACCGGAAGTTCTCTACTTCTGCGTAGACAAGGAACTTGACGTTTAAAATTATCGGCTGGCCCAGATAGCATTGCTTTTCTGATAATGCAACCCTAAGTTCAAGTTTGTCGGTCTGGTCCGGTTTCAGGACGTTTATCTGCAGCGGATCGGTTTTATAAACAGTGCCGCCAACGTCAACATTAATCGACGGAATAGTAATGTTGCCCTCTTTTTTCGAGATAAGCACATAGCTCATTACAAAACGTTTAATAGTTTTTCTTGTGGTCCTTCCATTGATGATGTTCACCGAGGTTTGGGACAGGTCGCGATTGCCGGAGCTTCGGGGGTTAAAATCCTTAAGCGGAGACAAATCTGCCCGTCCCGGCTGGTCTTCATTTTCAATAATTATGTGGAAAGCAAAATCCTGACCTACATAAATGTCCTCTGAGTTGTCAACCTGAGAATAAACCTGCACCTGGCAGAAAGCCTGGGGAGCAAGCATCAATAATAATACGAACGAAAATAAGATGTAATGGTTCAATGATCGCATACTACCAGTCTTTTTCGACTTTTTGCCAGCCGGAACTTTGTAAAATTTGCCTTTCTTTTTTCTGCTGCTGTTCTTTTTCTAAAATTTGCTGTGCCGTTTCATCCGGAGCCATTTCCTGTTGCTGTGGCTGGGATTGATCCTGTCCGGATTGCTGATCCTCGGGTTGCTGCTGCTGTTGTTCTTCCTGCTTGTCCTGCTGTTGCTGCTGTTGCTGCTGTTGATCTTCCTGTTTGTCCTGTTGATCCTGCTGTTTATCTTCCTGCTTGTCCTGTTGATCCTGTTTATCCTGCTGTTGCTGGTCCTGTTGCTTCTGGTCCTGCTGATCATCGTTTTTTTGCGAATTCTTATCCTGCTGTTGCTGCTGCTGTTGTTGTTTTAACTGTTTATACAGGGCTTTTGCGGTTTCTATATTTTGTGCCGCATCTGCATTTTCAGGGGCCATGTCAAGGGCATCCCTGAAATAGCTGATGCTTGTTTTAACATCATCAAGTGTTTTGTCCGGCTCGGCCTGCTGGTCCTTCATGGCCTTTTGAAAAAACGAATTCCCAAGATTATATTTTGCGTCAGCCGCTATTTTCGGATCGGAGGACGAGGCTGCGATCTGCTTATAAAGCTCTATCGCTTTTTCTATATCCTCAAGTTTATAAAGACTGTTGGCTTTGTTAAACTTCGGCTCGGGTCTTTCCTGTGGATCGGCAATGGCTTGATCGTATTTTTCTATTGCCGCGTTAAATTCCCCCTGCCGATAAAGCTCGTTGCCTTTGTCAACTTTAGAACGAACGGACTCTGCTGCAGCATTGGCCGTTACTGCCAGTATTAACATGACGATCGTTTTATACACCTTTTTTTCTTTCACTTGTAAGACTTTCACAAACAATAAGTATAAGAGCCATCGCAATAAAGATCTGGAATTTTTCATCGTATTCCATCATCGCTACGGATTCAAGCTGTTGTTTTTTTGCGGATTCTATCAGCATCGAAAATATCTCCCCCAGGTCAAGTGTGGTTCCGGGCACAACGGAAAGATATTTGCCGCCCGGACTGGCATAAGCAACCTGCCTTAGCGTTTCGCCGTCAACTTTTGACCAGACCTCCCTGCCGTCATACATCAGGAAAGTTTTATTTCCTTTTTCATCGGTAATGGGTATCCTCGAGCCTTCCTTGTCGTCGCCAAGCCCTATCGCAATGATCCTTATGCCCTGCTCGGCGGCCTTTTCGGCGGCCTGGACAGGAAAACTTTCGTGATCTTCGCCGTCGGTTATCAGCACGATGTCCTTGTATTCGGCACCGGTATTTTCAAAAACCACTTCCGCCGCTTTCCTGATCGCATCGCCTATCATTGTTCCGCCCCGCGTTGTACTTTCTGTAGAGATGTCGTCAAGGGCCATTCTCACAAACGCGTAGTCCTGGGTAAGGGGGCATTTGACCGTACTGTTGCCGGCAAATGTAACAATAGCGATTCTGTCGCCTGACAGGGTCTCGAGCAGATCGGAGATCGCGATCTTCGATCTTTCGAGTCGTGAGGGCTTGATATCCTCGGCCAGCATCGATCGTGAAGTATCAAGCAGAATACAAACGTCTCTGCCCTGGCGTTTGATCTTTCTCGGACGCGGGTTCCATTTCGGCTCGGTCATGGCAATTACGATGCTTATGAATGCAGCGATAAGAAGCAGCGATTTTACAAACTGCTTTTTTTTACTGACAGTGGTATTGATCTTTTCCAGCATGTCGGATTCGGCAAGGGTTTTCAGCATTGCAGCCTTCCGCCAGAAGGACCATACATAGACCGGCACCAGCACCGCCGGGACGGCAAACAACAACCACAATGCTTTTTCATTACCTAAAACCATTTACGGGATCTTCCTGAAAATCGTACAGGCTGAAAGTATTTCAAAAACCAGCAGGCAAAGAGCTCCGTATGCCCATATATGAAAACGCTCGGAAAATCGGGCGTATTGTATTGACTTTACTTTTGTTTTTTCGAGTTCGTCTATTTTTTTGACGATCTCCACGAGCGATTTCGCATCGTCCGCCCTGCCGTAAAACCCGCCCGTGTTTTCAGCGATAGCTTTTAAGAGTCTTTCGTCAAGGTCCTGACCCATTGTCAGGTTAAAAAAGCCCGCCCTTACCGAGCCAGGCGAACCGATACCGATCGTGTAGATCTTAATGCCCCATTTCTTTGCAAGCTGGGCGGCCTCCAGCGGAGCATATTCGCCGGTGTTGTTATAGCCATCGGTCAAAAGGATGATGATCTTGCTTTTGATCTTGAACTCGTCGGCTTGATCGGCATCAATGCCGAGGCGGTGCTTTCTGTTGACAAGTTCTTCTTCCGCTTTCCT
>JAFGKL010000121.1 GCA_016928585.1 Sedimentisphaerales bacterium | reverse complement strand
TTGGAAGGATGAACGACAACACAAACACCGTCCATCGCTGCTACATGAGCTACGGGGAATATCCCGTTCTCTACGGCTTTCTTGAATTCTTTTTCCTTCATAAAGCGGCTCATGATGGCTATATCACATCTGCCGTCTACCAAAGCCGCCGCACCGTCACCGCTTCCGGTTTTTTTGACGGTGATCTCCAAAGCCGGGTAATTACTTTTGAAAGCCTCGGCGAAAGCATCTGCGATCGGGCCGACAGTTGTCGAGCCGTCTATTTGCAGTGTTTGTTTTTCGGCAGCGATCAGTCCGGTGGTTAAAACCGAACTTAGCATGATCAGACCATATACGATAATTTTTTTCATTTTGAGATCTCCTTTTTTAGTTCTCTGTAAAGTTTACGCCCTAATTGTTAGATTTTTGTTAGGACAATGTTAGAGTTTGGTGAATATTGTTAGAATTTGAAAACCAGGTCAGCCTGAAACAGATCAAAGTCGTCTTTTGTGGTGCTGCTGTTTTGCTCGTTCATAAAGTAATTAAGACCAAGCTGAAGATTTTTTGCTAATTGATACTTGAGGCCCACTACATGACCTTTACCGTCGGTGCCTCCGCCAATAAAGTCGGAATCACAAAGTCCGCCAACCACGGCATCAGCCTCAACATCCCTATAGTTGTAGGAAAGTTCCCACGAACCGGGTTTTTTGGCCTTGTTATATTTTGCACCGATAAGCCAGGCAGTATCACCATTAGTTTCTGCAGCAATATTCTTAACATACGAACCAAAAACAGCAGCCGGCACTTCGCCAACATTAAATCCGTATTCACCAAAACCTTCGACAAGGTTATAGTCATTGCTGTAAACTCCGCTGGTCATAGTGTTGCCATTGGCACCTATACCGGCCAATGCTTCACCTTTTATATTGCTAAAATCATAGTAACTGACACCACCCAGAACATGTCTGTCGTCGGAAAGCTCCCTTTTCAACAAACCCTGAACGCCAAAAAGGCTGGTATCGACATCTGTGCCTCTTTCACGAATCCAGAAAGCACCGCCTGTTAACTGCGCGCTTGTTTCATTGTCAACATCCCATTTGTAAATTGCCGCACCGCCTTCAGGACTTAAATCGCCATCGTAAATGAGCTGATTTTTGCCGACTGTATAAAAAGGTGTTGCCATTTTACCCAGCAGGATATTCAGGCCGGGCTTCCACGCAGGATGATAATCGGCATACGCCCAGTCCAGCCATATCTCCTTGCTGCTGAAAGAATCACTGGCGCCGTCGCCAAGCGTTTGATTGGTAGATGTCGGAGAGTCGCTGCTGCCTGAGGCCAGCCGGAAAACTCCATCCCACTCATCATTGATCTTTGCTTCCATTTTCAGGCGTGCTCTTATTCTGTTTCTGTTTCTTTTTGCCGTAGCGGTATCATCGTTTATTGATTCATGCCGGTATCGAAAATCTCCGCTCCACTTTATATTCTCGGCCCATTTCAGGCTGTCCGGTAAAGCTGAAATTTGCTTCTCGTCAACCGCCTTGGCAATTTGGCTTTCCATTAATTCGCCCTGCTGGTTTTGCTTCGCCTCAAGCTGTTCTATCTTTTGCTGTAACAGATCGACTTGTTGTTTCAATTCCGAAATATCATCGGCCCTTAGACCTCCTCCAAAAGCCAGAGTCAATAAACACACTGCCAATACAATTCCTTTTTTCATTTCGTACCTCCATAGAAGAATACCTTTAATTCCATTCTTCGGGCCGGCCCCGAAGAACTTCTCTGTCAAAAAGGTATCCTGGGAGTGTTAGGCAGATGTGAAAGTGATGTGAGAATTATGTTTATAGTAAAAAAACTGCTTCACTAAGAATTGTTAAAAACAGTGAATTTACAGTGACATAATTTTGATATTTTGTCTTTGGTTAACCCGTTTAATGATCCTCTGCTTCTCCCGATCAGCCGAGTCAGAGTTTTTAAAAAAATGGCGATGCGCCAAAAAAGGTATATTATTCCAATCGAACACAAAATATAAGCGATCAACTCATCCATTTTTGTTCTCCTGAATGATAAAACAAATGACCGGATTTATTATTAATTCCCGGAAAAACTTCTATATGCCTCAAATTTACTTTCCCACTTATGAGAATTTATGCTTCCCTCTGCCCCGTGGTCCCAGTGCCATAACTGGCTCCACCATTTCCAAACAGATAGTAAACTTTTCATATTGTAACTCCTATAATTTAATCCTGTCCTGAAAATAATCTACACAAGCAGTGTTAGAGGGATATGAAAATAAAGTTAAACTTTTGTTAGGAAAGGTATTTCGGAAAAAAAAGAGTGTTTTTACAGCTCACATTTTCCTGCTATCGTAAGCCCAATGGAGCAATGCCTGTCTTTGTTTGGGTCGACAACTAACGTCACCTTTTCGACAGTTCTTACGGATCTGAGCTATATGTCTCTGCATTGCCTTCCATCTCTTGATTTGACGCTGGTCGTCGGAACAACGTCTGCCAATGTAGTATCGGCAGTACCACTGAAACCACCCTCTTGGATCTTCAGTATATATCCATTTCTTCTGCCTCCAGTAAGACAAAGGCTTTGATGCATCAATTTTAAAATAGTTCAAAGACGGATCGTGTTTTTCAGAAGACAGTTTCGCTTTAGTAAACCAGGATTTCGGAAACTCCTTTTGGCAGTCAGTCATATATTTGCCGCCAAAAACACCAAGTTCCAACATTTGTTTCGGAGTCAATTCAGGTTTGAAGTCGGGATGGAAATTTTTACCGGTTGGTGCGGATAGAAAATAGCTATAACCTCGCTGCATACGATCATTTACTGTTATTTTTTTAAGCTTCATTATTGCCAATTCTACGAGTCTATGGGTAAATGTATCGTGAAGGTGCTGCCGACATCAAGTTCGCTTTCGACTGTTACATACCCGCCATGAACATTGGCGATATGTTTTACTATCGACAGGCCCAGCCCCGTGCCACCGAGTTTGCGGCTGCGACCCTTGTCAACAACATAGAACCGTTCAAAGATGCGGCCAAAATGCTCTTTCTCTATTCCGCAGCCCTCGTCGGATACTTTAATAAGAACCTCATTTTCTGTTTTCTCGGCGCTAACCTGTATTTTGCTCCTGTCCCGACTGTACTTAACCGCATTGTCTATAAGATTAAGAACTGCCTGTTCGATAAGATCAGAATTTATTTTTGCCACAATCTCTTTATCGCAAGTTAGCTTGACCGTTATGTTCTTAGGACCTGTTTTTACCTTAGCAAGTTCGATAGCCGAAACAAGAGGCGGCCTTACACTTGTTTTTTCAAAAGCAAGTCTTCTTTTTTCACCGTCTTCTTCTAACCTTGAAAGACTCAGCAGATCGTCCACTATTGCATTTAACCTGTCGGCATGCCTGGCGATGATCTCAAGAAATCTCCCGGCCTCTTCGGCGTTATTGACGGCCCCTTCCTGAAGCGTCTCTACAAAACCCTTGATCGAGGTTATGGGTGTTTTAAGCTCATGAGATACGTTAGCAACGAAATCCCGCCTTACTTCTTCAAGTTGACGGGTACGGGTAATGTCGTGCAGCACCAGCACCGCACCGCTTCTGCTGCCTTTGTCATCCGTCAGCCCGGCACCGTACAGTTGCAGAAAACGCCCGCCGTCATTCAATATGAAATCGCTTTCAGCCGGTTGATCATTTTCGAGAGTGTCTTTAATATATTGATGAAGCTGCGGATTGCGAACAACCTCTTCGATATTCAGCCCGTTTGATCTGGCCGCATCGATGCCGAGCAGTTCTGCTGCCGCTTCGTTAATGCTGACGATGTGCCCTGCCGGATCAACCGCCAGAACTCCCTCGATCATACTTGAAAGAATTGCCTCTATCCGGCTCCGCTCTTTGGTTATTGTGTCGATCCTTGTATTAAGCTGACGGGCCATCTCATTTAAGGCTTTTGCCAGGTCGGCAAGTTCGGTCGCATCAGGCACCGACAACCTCCGGTCGAGCTCGCCTGAGGCGAAATATTTTGCAACTTCGGTCATCTGCTCGACGGGACGACTTATCTTCTTGGATATGCCCAGGCTTATCACCGCGGCACAAATTGCGATGATAACACCCGCCCAGAAAAGTTTTTGATAAATACTTTTAAGTGCTTCATCAATCGCAGTAACAGGCATAGATGTTCTTACGACGGCAATGACTTCGCCGCCCTGCTCTATCGGGATCGCCAGGTACATCATTCTTTTGCCAAGGGTCTCGCTAAACCTGATCGAGTTACCCGAACCCTGATTGAGGGCATCCTGAAACTCGGGTCTATCTGCATGATTTTTCATCCGGACGGGAATTTCATCGGAATCCGCTATTACTTCCCCATTTGGCAGGATGACCGTAATTCGCGTGGAAC
Organism: Sedimentisphaerales bacterium; assembly: GCA_016928585.1. Lineage (GTDB taxonomy): Bacteria > Planctomycetota > Phycisphaerae > Sedimentisphaerales > Anaerohalosphaeraceae > JAFGKL01. The sequence continues at coordinate 14,963 of JAFGKL010000121.1, read as the reverse complement.
TGGCCGCCGCTGCCTGTTTACAAAAAATATCTATCTCTTTGAAATTGTGATCTTCAAGATTGACCGATATCTGTTTTTCGATCAAATGTGCCCGGGATTTAAGGTCCGCAGCGATCTGATCAAGGTGGAATTTGCGTAAAGACTGCGACCCGTACCACGCTACGCCGACTACCGAAATAACAATGATCAGCAGAAAGGACGGGTAGATCTGCCACAATAATCGCTTTTTCACCATTGATCAATCCTTGAAGCGATATCCGACGCCGCGGACAGTTTCGATATATTTGCTGGAAGAGCCAAGCTTTTTTCGAAGTCCTACTATTTGAACATCAACGGCCCTGTCTGTAACAAGGTAATCATCACCATGCAACACATCAACGATCTGGTATCGCGTAAAAACCAAACCCGGCCTTTTAGCTAATGCATAAAGAATATTGAATTCGGTAAAGGTAAGGTCCACGGGTTTATCCTTGACCAGAACCTGACGGCGAGAAGGATCTATTATTAGCTCGTGAATTTTCACCGGAGACTTTTCCAGATCACGAGCAATAGTTCTGTGCAGGATCCGGCGAACCCTGGCGATCAGGACTTTAGGACTAAATGGTTTTGTAACATAATCGTCAGCACCAAGTTCCAGGCCGGTAACAATATCGGCTTCTTCACCCTTGGCGCTAAGCATTATGATGGGGATGTTTTGCGTCTTGGCATCGCCTTTTAATTTTTTGCAGACCTCTAAACCGTCCATACCGGGAAGCATCAGGTCAAGGATCACCATATCTGGTAATTTAGTCCTTGCTTTTACCAGTGCCTCCTCACCGGTGTCTGCCGTATCGGTCTTGTAGCCGTTCTTGTCGAGGTTATACCGAACCAGCTCAAGCACATCTTCTTCGTCGTCTACGATAAGAATATTTTCTTTTGCCATAACCTTTTTATGCCTTATTTATATTAGCGTATTATTGGCAAATTGTTAGAATTTTGTTAGTTACGGTTTTTTTAGTATACCCAAAACCGATCAGATCACAAGCACATAACTTCAGCCGGTTCGCTCATGGCTAAGGACCTTTTCAGGAGGCGGCCTGGCCGACAATGTGGTCCTGACTCCAAATGGACAAGGCGCAACCAAGCAGGAGAACCACGCCGAAGAGCCATTGAAGGACGCTCATCGTTTCGCCAAAGACCAAATATGAAACCGTGAACACCGTAAACGGTGAGACCAGCAACGCCAAAGACGGTATCATCGCACCAATTCGCTTTATGGAGAAATAATAAAGTACGTGGCTAATGGCTATGCTGAATACCCCGGAGATGACAACACAAAACCACGGCCGGGGCTGCATCTGCAAACTTTGTGACGGCTGACCAAAAATAAAAACTAAAATGCCCAGGCCGATGACGGTGTAGATGCTTATTACCGAAAAGCCGCTGCGCACGTCGATATCTCTGAAGGCAAGCTTGACGGTTATGGTATAGGCCGCCCATAAGAACGAATATATCAAACAAAGAACTATACCGATAAGACTGTCTCCGGAAGTAAAACCTTCCTTGTTGACCAGAACGCCGATAACACCGGCTATGCTAAGAAGCATCCCTGCCCAGAAACGTTTGCTTTTCAGCAGAACACGTTCCTGGGCGAATAATATCAACGACAAAACAATTATCCAGATAAGTGATGACTTCGCTAAGAGGCTCGAAAAGCCCGGATACATATAATAAAGGCTCGCCGCCCAAAAGCTCTGCACCCCCATATTTGCCAAAGCCAGAAGAAATGCTTTTTTCCATACTCGCTTGTCGAGCTTTTTGGTTTTTATGCTAAAGAACAGGAACGGCAACCAGAACAGACAGGCGGCACAATAACGCAAAAAATTCTGCGTCCAGAAATCGATATAAGACGAAAGGTATTTGATGAATACCGGACCTACTGTCCAGCAAGTGATCGAACCTAATATCGCAAATGTGGCTGCTGCATCTATTTTTCGTCCGTGAGTCATAAGGTGATCTTTTCCATAAACCCCTTATTTGACGAAAATTCGAAGCTGTCGAAGTCCTTAGAGGTTACGATGATCTTTTGGTTCTCAAACGATATTTCGATATCCCCCTGCGGATTTTTATTTTTTATTATATTGGCAAGGAAAACCGCTTTTTCCGCACCGTCACCTGTTGCAAAGTTTGCCACTTCGTCAGGTTGTGCAAGCCGTTTGCCGTCATAGATGGAATCGTTAGTCATGGAGTTAAGCATGTCGTAAACCTGTCGAACATCTTTATCCTTAGCCATTTCTATAGAGACGGGGTTTCTCTCGACGGCGGCCTTTAAGAACGGCTGCCAGTCGCAGCTTTCCATATCGCGATATGCATAGAAAGCAAGGTCGGCAGTGGTGCTTTCGCCGCGGATGCCTTGCAGATAATCGACAACCTGCTGCCTGTTCATCTCGGTTGTTATTTTGATCGGCGGGTCCTGCTTGCAGCCGTCTTTAAGCACCGGCAGTCGGGCCTTGAGATGGATAAAATCGCAAAGCTCGGTTATGAATTTGTCCGTATCCGGCAGGAATGGTTGCAGGTAGGCAGCGAATTTTTGTTGCCCTTCTGCTGTTTTGACATCTATGTTTTCATAATCAATGAATGCCATAAGCTGTTCGCAGCAGAGGCGGTCAATATATTTGTAGATGGAAAAATCTTCTTCCGAGACGTCGGCCAGCAGCTTGGCAAAGGTTTCATCGGAGATCCTGAAATTGCTGCCGTGCTCGTAACGGAACATGGTCTCTGCCTTTACGAAACGGGGTTCGCCGCGATGATGATTGCAGAACTGGAAATACGGTTGATATCCCGGGTTGCTCCGCAAAAAATTAGCAAGCATTAGTGAATTAAGATCCGTTGACAGGTATGCGTTCAATTTCTGAGTGAATTTTTTATAGGCGTTTTTATCTATGGTGGCATTACCGAGGCAATGAACGTAGCCTGTGTTATGGGCGACAATCGTTACCTGCTCGTTGCGCAGTGCCCGCTGGGCCTTGTCGCTGATGGCGGTGCCGTTGAACCACATTGTTTTCGTTACGATGCGCCTGTTGTTGCTGAGTACGCCGTCCTGAATGTCAAAAAAGTTTTGCGAGTGCAGCGGGGTAAGCACCATGTAGATATCTTCGAGCGGTATTCCGCAAACTACAAAGGCGGCGGCGGCATAAAGCGCTGCCAGTGAAACACATTCCCCGGCACCGGTAGTGTAGCCGGGCTTGTAACGAAAAGCGTTCATGGCTTCGACGGTTTCGGTTTTCCAGTATGGGATTATGTCGTTATCGTATTTGTCCAGGCCAAAGTGCTTGCGTATGTCGACATCAAAATAATATTTATCGCCGGTGTAACCGAACAGCGCATTGCTCTTGGCGATCTCTTCGGGAGGAATAACGTCCTTAAAGCGTTCCAGCTCTTCGGCCTGATGGGTGAGTCCCCACGTGTTAAGGTCGAGGTTGAACTCGTACTCGTCCATGATGAATTGCTTCAGGCGCATGAGTTTTTTGTAGGGGCTTTTGCCTTCGAGACGTTTGAAGCAATCGGCATCTCGCCACTGCCAGATGATCGGGCTGATAATGTTGGCCAGAAGAAGCCCATACATCAGCTCCGGGAAGACGAATATCTCCATATCCGAAAGCGTTATCGCGGAACTGTATTTTTCAAGCTGTTTAGTATCCAAATTATACCTCAATAAATAACCGATTCGCAATTATACAATAAAAACCCATTTGTGGGTATGATCTTTTAAAATGGCCATTCATGGGCTATCTGCCTAGCATAATTTCCGATAAAAAAGGGTTGATTATTGAATGCGCTTTAATTAGTGTTATTATGTTAAAAAAATTAATTTTTTACTTGAACAAATGGCCAATTTTTGCGATAATACTGTTACATCCTCGATAGTTAAACTATCGAGTCCCAGGTCTCTTCGGATGCCTGGGTTATTTTTTGCGCCCCCCAAAACGAGTTAAAATGAGTCGATATTGTTTCTATATAGATGGTTTCAATGTTTACTATGCTCTCCAGAAAAAGCCCGCTTATCACAAATATAAATGGCTCAACTATCGAAAGCTCGCAGAGTCTGTTATCCGCTCTAAGGATTCAATTGCAGGTGTTTTTTATTTTACAACTTTAGTAAGTTGGAAACCTGGCGCAGTCAAGCGTCATGAGATCTATATTAAGGCCTTAAGGTCCGCAGGAGTTGAAACCATCCAAGGAAGATTTTTAAAAAAGGAAATCAGATGTCATAAGTGCCAACAGTACTTTGAAACCCACGAAGAAAAACAGACAGATGTTAATATCGCCTTGAAAATCGTTAGTGATGCCGTTGACGATCTATACGACAGGGCTTTGATCATCTCGGCTGACAGCGACTTGCTACCTGCCATAAAAACCGTACACAAGCTAGCGCCAGAAAAAGAAATTGGTGTGATGCTGCCTATCGAAAGATCCAGTGTTGAATTACGTAAAAATGCTGATTTTCGTTATAAAATGCCTAAAAAACTTCTCGAAAACTGTCAATTTCCGGATGATCTCAAAATCGGAAAGGTTACACTCAAAAGGCCTGAATTCTGGAAATAAGTATTAAAATCGTTTTGTCATGCAATTATAGCTATCCCCGAGAATCAAACCAAATCAAAAAACATTAGCATTAATCCCGTTTTTGTTTTTTGGTGGATTTGTTTATTTTACGGTAAGTCCGTCGCCGGTGTCGATAAGTTCATGAAGTCTCGCGCGTGATTCGGGGCTCATTGTTGGGCAATGGCAAACAAGCATCAAACGGCCGTCAAAGGCGGTAAATATCATTCCGTGGCCGCTGTCGTCTGTCAGCAGCGGCTCGGCTTGTCGCCACGGGCCGGCCAGTCTGCCGGACAGAGAATAAGCAACCGTCTCGGCATATTTTTTATTTTCCTGCCAGCTTGACCAAAGCATGAGCAGCCTGCCTGTTTTTGTCCGGTAGAAAAAACATCCATCGCTTACGAACTCGCGGGGCTGGTCGTCGGGTTTTGCCTGCCAGGGAGTTATCCATGGGGCCTGCGATGCGCAGAACAATAACTTAGGCTCGCCAACAGCAGCAGACAGGTCCGGCTTTAAACGAATCGCCTCAAATGTTCCGTCGATGACCTGTATCCACTCATGGCAGTACACCATCCACGGAACGCCGTCCTCGACAAAGAGTGTTCCGTCAAGCGTCATAAAATCTTCCGGCGTAGTGGGTCTGTCCTGAAAAGCTTTGAACGGGCCGACGGGCGAATCGCTTACGAATATCTGCGTGCCGCGCATGTGGGTAAGTCGCCAGCTTTTCGGGGGCTCGGCTATGATCTTGTCGCGGTTATGCAGGGTTACGAACAAATAATATTTATCGTTATACAGATGTACTTCCGGAGCCCATGCGCCATGTGCGGGATTGGCCCAGCCGTCTTTGGGAACTTCAAAGACCACCTGCGGGCCGTCCCATGTCTTTAGATCTTTACTGGTATATGCAACAACACCGGCCCGGCCGCGGGGTAATGCACCGGATGTTACACTGGTATAGAGGTAGTATGTTTGGCTTTTTTTATCGGCAAGGATATACGGGTCGTGCGCACGGAAGTCCTCAAGCTTTTGGCCCGCCAGGGCCGGAGCAAAGGCACTGACGATAATATAAAAAAGAACTGTAATTATGAGCCCACCAGGCATCGATCTGCTTTTATTAGACTTCATGAGTTCGATTTTCTTTGATCTTCAGCAGAATGTCAAGATTTTTACATGTTTTAGGGCTCTCGAGGCCGGCTCAAGGGGCCTGAGGTTGTGACGTTTCGGCTAATCCTGATTTAATTCTTTGCAGAATGATTTGATTGATTGAGCTTTTCCAATGTATCCAAAGCCGGACCGGGATCTTTTTGCTCTTTCATCCAGCGATCCAATTCTTCAGATAACCGCTTTTTTACATCTGCATATTGCTCATTATCAGCCAGATTATTCAGTTCATAAGGATCCTGCCGGCTATCATATAACTCCTCGGCAGGACGCTTCATATAACGACTCACAAGCTTATAGGCATTTTCATTTTCTCCTGCGGCCAACATCCAGGATTGCCAATAATGCGTGTGACTTTTTCCCATAATATATTTCTGAATATGCAATTTTTCCAGCAGCAGATTTCGGATATAACGATAACGCTCGTCCCTTACCGAACGAATCGGATAAGGAGAACCTTCCGGCAGATTATTGTGCATGGCATAAACATATTGTCGGTGTGTATCCTTTTTGTCAAGAAGGACATCCAGAAAGCTGGTGCCGTCATGCTGGTTCGGTTTAACCGTTCCGCTCGCCGCCTCAATTAAGGTCGGCAATACATCTGCATACTGAATCATGGCATCTGTTCGAGTGCTCGGCTTAACATACCCCGGCCAACGCACCACAAAACCCGTATGGACTCCACACTCATAATTGGTCCACTTGCACCCGGGAAACTGGGAGCCCTGTTCAGAAGAAAAGATGACAATGGTATCTTCCGCACAACCGCTTTTTTTCAATGTATCCAGAATATCACCGATTTTTTTATCAAGTACCTCTATTTCAGCGAGATAAGCCGCAAAATCCCGACGTGTTTCAGGAGTATCTACAAAATTCGGCGGGAGCTTCAACTCCTTGAGATTAAAATGGCTTGAATCACCAACCGTCCACAGCACATGCGGAACAACTAATCCGACAACCAAACAGAATGGCTGTATTTTATCGGTTTCCATATATCGCTGAATACCGCTGCAATCGTAATCTGCCGTAGGCGCAACACAGTTAGTTTCAAAACCCTCAACTTTATCAAACGGAAAACAACGTCTCGGGGTTACATGCAGCTTTCCCGTCAGTCCGACTCGATAACCTAAATCACTCAAATAATGACATACACTTTTTGTTTCCGGAAGTGTCGAACAGTGATTCCAACAGGTTTGGGTCCGCATCGGATATAAACCCGTATAAAGTTCGGTTCGGCACGGCTGACACATCGACATCGAAACATAGGCCCTATTAAATGTTTTACCCTCGGAAGCAAACTGTTTCAATCGCGGCATTGTAACATTCGTTCCGCCGTACAATGGTAAATCATTATATGTAGCGTCATCAGCAAGAATGATCAAAATGTTGGGCTTTTTACGACTTTTTGAAGCAAACACGCTGCCTGTAATACATCCTGCAATCGCTGCCAGAGAAGCCGCTTTCAAAAATGACCGCCGAGTTTGCTTTGGTCCCTTATACATAGCATTCCTAAGATGATAACACAAAAAGGCAGATAATTATGAGCCTGCTCGATATGAGCATTTTCCTTTAGTGTGTACCCGATTCATTTTAAGTACACAGGGTTCGGAGTCAAGGAGTTTTCTAATACCAGGCATTGATTTTGGGTTCTTTTCGTTTTATAATCCTTTCGATGTTTTATAATTCGGCAACTTAAACAGATAAAGGAGATCGATCCGTGAAATCAAAAAAGGTGTTTTTGTCAACTGTCGTTGTAATAATCGTATGCGTTCAAGCCATGGCCGATGTGTCGGTTCCGTCTGTTATCGGGGATAACATGGTTCTACAGCAGCAGGCCGCCGTTCCTGTGTGGGGCCAGGCCGACCCAGGCGAAAAAATTTCCGTAAAAGCAAGCTGGAGTCTCTTCTCTGAAAAAACAACCGCAGACAACGAAGGTAACTGGATGGTAAAAGTTAAAACGCCTAAATTCGGCGGACCATACACCGTTACCATTAAAGGTAAAAACACCATCAAGCTTAAAAATGTTCTTGTCGGCGAAGTTTGGGTTTGCTCGGGTCAATCCAATATGGAAATGAGATTGAACTCTGTTTTAAACAATGAAAATGAAATTGCCAATGCCAACCGGCCCGATATTCGTTTGTTTACCGTACCAAAAATATTCGCGGAAAGCCCGCAAAAAGACTGCAACGGGGTATGGTCCGAATGTTCGCCTGGCACAGCAGAGACCTTTAGCGCTGCTGCATATTTCTTTGGGCGTGAAATAAACGAGCAACTCGGCATCCCCGTCGGTCTTATTCATACTTCATGGGGAGGAACTCCTGCTGAAGCATGGACCAGCAAGACCGCTCTTGAAAATCATCCTGACCTGGCATACCTCCTTGAAGGACTTAAAGACAATGCCGACGCCGAAAAGATAGAAAAGAAATATATCAACGACCTTGATGAATGGCATAAAGGGTTGAATGCTTCCGATGCCGGCATAGATTCCGCCTGGGAGAAAGTTGATACTGACGAATCCGAATGGCAGGAAATGGTTTTGCCCACAACATGGGAAAGTGCAGGCCATGAAGGGTTCGACGGGATCGTTTGGTTCCGAAAACAGGTAACCATACCGGCCGGGTGGATGGGTAAGGACATGGTGCTGGAACTCGGCCCGATCGACGATATGGATACTACATGGTTCAACGGAACTGAAACGGGGCAAAAGAATGAATCCGGATTTTGGGCCGTTCCTCGACTTTATAAGGTACCGGCTTCTGCGGTTAAACCGGGAGAGAACAACATTACTGTTCGCGTTATCGATACGGGCGGAGACGGCGGCATCTACGGCAGACAAGATCAACTTAAAATTTATCCCGCATCAAATCCCGAAGAAGCCATATCACTTGCAGGCAAATGGAAATACCGGATCGGATCCGATCTTAAGGGCCTTGCGCCAATGCCGAGAACACCCGCAACCCGAAAAAACCAGTATTCACCTACAATGTTATATAACGGCATGCTGACCCCGGTCATACCTTACGGGATCCGCGGAGCCATCTGGTATCAGGGAGAATCAAACGCAGGCAGGGCTTATCAATACAGAACCTTGTTCCCTGTAATGATAAACTGCTGGAGACAAGCTTGGGGTCAGGGAGATTTCCCATTCTACTTTACACAGATCGCGCCGTATAACTATGGCACGGAACCTGTATGCCCCGAACTTCAGGAAGCTCAAACAATGACTCTTTCTTTAGTTAATACCGGTATGGCCGTTACCACAGACATCGGTAATGCCGCTGATATTCATCCCCGCAATAAACAATTTGTCGGCAAGCGTCTTGCTCTTTGGGCACTGGCAAAAGACTACGGGCAGAATATTGTTTATTCCGGACCGATCTATAAATCCATGCAGACAGAAGGTAATAAAATTCGTATCCGTTTTGACCATACCGGCTCCGGCCTTATGGCGCTTGGCGGGATCCCGCAGCATTTTATAATCGCAGGTTCGGACAAACAATTCGAGCCGGCAATCGCTAAGATCGAAGGCGACAGCCTTGTTGTTTACAGCGAAACAGTCGAAAATCCCGTCGCAGTAAGATACGCGTGGGACAACATCGCCACAGGCAATCTGTATAACCTGGAAATGCTTCCGGCTTCACCCTTCAGGACTGACGACTGGCCGGGGGTAACTTTCGGTAAAAAATAACTTTCATCCGGCAAAACAGTCAAAAAACGGGGGAAAATCGCAGAATTAGCGGTTTTTTGATAAAATATCGGGATATTTGCGCTTTTTTATGTATGAACCGGCCGGCCGGCGTATCTATATATACATAGCAGGGTTGGTATAAATCCTAAACTGCTGGTTGTAACTAACCGAATTTTATATATGGGCCGGTATTTAACAAAGAAAAGAGTAAATTGAAAGCAAAACAACCACAAAATGAAGCTGTTCTGGCCTGTGCCGCAAGAAAAGGCGACAAGGACGCAATAAAGACGCTGATAACGAATAACTGGCAGTGGCTTAAGGGCATTGTGGCTTCGGTCGTACAAAATCAAAACGATATCGACGATATCCTCCAAAACATTTGCGTTACGGTAATACAAAAAGTACATACCCTCCGGGAACCCGAGCGATTTCGTGTCTGGCTTGCCGTGCTTGCAAAGCGACAGGCCCTTAAGTACCGAATGACGAAAAAACGAAATCTTAATATCCTCCTCTCCGACGAAATCGCTCGGGAAGTTCCCGACCAGCACGCAGAAAAAGATTTTGAGAACCTCGAACTGAACGAACAATATCAGCAGATCATGTTCGAAACGAATCTGCTGCCGGAAAAATATCGTGAAGCGCTTTTATTGAAATATTCAAAGGACCTGAGCTACGCACAGATGGCCGAGATACTCGACGTGCCTGTTACGACTGTTCAGATAAGGCTCGTCCGTGCAAGAAGAATGATACATCAAAGGCTCATCGCAAAGAGCCGCTCCAATTGAAAGGTTGAAAAATGACACAGCAAATGCTCGAAATACTGATCGGAAAATTCCTTGACGCCGAAATATCCCCCGCCGAAAAACAAATGCTCGATGCGGCTCTTGAAAGGGACCAGCAGGCAAAGGATCTTTTTAACCAGTTAAAAGAACTTGACACTCTAAATCAACAGGCCGTCACTTCCGAGGTTATTGAAAAAGGCAGATCGGCCGAGGACATCTTTGAGGATGCCTGGCACGAACGCAAAAGGATCCGTCTGCCATATATGATAACGGCCATGGCCTCCAGAAAATTCGCCGCAGGGATAGCTGCGGGACTCTTATTGGGGATATTTTTGTTTAACCATATACAATTAACTCGTAACCCTCGCAGACTTGTATCCCCTTCTACTTCTACCCAGTCAGCAGTGTTAGGTACACAGGGCAGCAATCAGGGCCAGGGCTCTACGCAATTAACCCCTGGTCAAACAATACGGTTTTTCCCGACAAGAGATATTAACAGCGAACTTTTGATACAATTGAATTACCAGATCCAGCAAATGCAAAAACAACTTGACGAGTTACGCGACAACCAGCCGGGCGCGCTTAAGCCAATACCAAAACCCGACGGCGAAGATTAACAGAATCATTTACTTGCACTTTTGCCGGCCAGTGCGCCGGTTGACCACGCTATCTGTAAATTATATCCCCCGCACGGGCCGTCAACATTTATTATTTCGCCGGCAAAGAACATCCCTTTGCAAAGTTTTGATTCCATTGTCTTTCGGTCGATCTGCTCGGTGCTGATGCCGCCCCTTGTTATGGTAGCTTCTTCTATGGGGCGAGTGGATGTTATTTTTACGGGCAGGTGTTTGATAAGCCGGACAAGCTCTTTGCGCTTGGCTTTAGGCAGTTGGCCGGCAAGTATCGTAGTTGACGGGGCTATCCAGTGACACAGCTTTAGTACGATCGCTCTCGGGAGCATTTCATCGCTAAGAACCCTTGCCAGTTCCTTGGCTGCAGAAGCGGCACACTTTTCAGTAAGAAGCTTGTCAAGTTCGCTGTCTTTTATGTTCGGCATAAGATCGATGAACATTTCGATACTTTCTGTTCCGCTCGCAAGATCATCTGCCAGCAGCCTGCTTATATCAAAGACGGCCGGTCCGCCTATGCCGTCGTCGGTGAACATAACGGCGCCGGAGGTTTTTATTTTTTTATCTTTGACCGTTGCGGCAAGACCGGCCCGCTCTATGCCGACGCCCTGCAATTGGCTGGGCCAAGTTTCCTCGGTAATCAGCCTTACAAGTGCGGCTTTGGGTTCGACTATCTCATGGCCAAACCCGCTTGCCAGGTCAAAGCCGTCACCGGTCGAACCCGTGAACGGCCAGCTTACACCGCCGGTCGCTATGATTACCGATCTGCACTCGATCCTTTTATTTTCTGTGTTGACCCAAAAACCTTTGGGACGTTTTTCGACTTCGATAACTCTTTTGCCGTACCAAAAAACAACATTAAGCCTTCTTGCACGATCGACAAGAACCCTCGATACGTCCGTGGCCCTGTCGGTTACGGGAAAAACACATCCCGTTGCTTCGACCTTGGTAGCAAGATTAAGTTTTTGAAAAAAATCACGTACGTCACTCGGACCGAATTCATACAGGCTGTGCCGCAGGAACCTGCCGAACTGTCCATAGGCCTTTATGAAATCGTCAACGCTTCCGGAATGTGTAAGGTTGCATCTTCCCCTGCCGGTACGCAAAAGTTTTTTACCGGGCACGGTGTTTGTTTCGCAGATAATTACTTTGGCGCCTTGCTCGGCTGCGAAGATGCCGGCTATCAGACCAGCAGGGCCCGCGCCGATTATACATACGTCACACTGGATCATTAATCAAATTGACCGATCGAATAGAAGGGACATGCCCCGATAATTAATAACAAAAAAAAGCGAGCCTGTAAGCCGGATTCTGTATCCCCGAAAGGACGGCGATCATTTAACTTGACCGACTGTTACCAGCCGGCTCTGCCGACAAGCGGCACGCAACCTACCCGCCGGATTTGCCCCGGGTCAGGGCCGGACGAACCAACCGGCATACTTGGTCTTGCAGGCGGCAGGGTTTACCATGCCGGAACCGTCACCGGTACCGCGGTGAGCTCTTACCTCACCTTTTCACCATTGCCTGTAAGCAGAAACTGCTCCATCGGCTGTGTATTTTCTGCGGCACTTTCCCGTAAGTTGCCTTAGGTGGCCGTTAGCCACTGCCGTGCCCTGTCCTGTCCGGACTTTCCTCAGACCCCGAAGGGCCCGCGATCGCCCGGCTCGCTTATTTATATTATAACAAAAAGCATAGCTATTGTTCACGCTTAAGTTCTATATGTTCGATAATTTTTTTGTCGGCGGTTTCCGGAAAATCGCTCCGGAAATGAACTCCCCTGCTCTCTTGACGCATTTCTGCCGAGCGAGCGATCAACAAAGACGTCGTCAGCATGTTCTGGCATTCCCAGCCGTAGGGAGAGTCAAAAACCTTGTCCATAACATATCTTTGCCAAAAGCCTATTATCTCCTGCGATTCCCTTAGCGGCTGAGCCCTGCGGATGATCCCAATGTTGCGCCACATCAGTGCTCTTAGCGAGGCCCTTACGTCATCCGTATCGAGCCTGCTCCTGTCGGACGTAGGAACTTCGTATTTGATACGGTGCAATTTAAACCCGTTGCCTTTGCCGGGTATTTCGCTCGATGCCGACATACCGGCCCGTTCGCCAAAGACAAGACCCTCAAGCAGAGAGTTGCTGCCGAGACGATTGGCTCCATGAAGGCCTGTCGAGGCCGCTTCTCCGCAGCAGTAAAGGTTAGGAATATTTGTTTTGCCATCGATGTCTGTCTTTGCACCGCCTATCATATAATGGGCACTTGGTCTTACGGGTATAAGGTCCTTGCTTACGTCGATATCGAAACTGTTACAAAGTTCGCTGATAAGCGGAAACCTCTTTGAAAAATATTCTTTATCAAAGTGCCTGATGTCAAGATGCACGTGCGTTGAATTGGTCTTGAGCATTCTGTCCAGTATGGCCCGGCTGACTATGTCGCGCGGGGCAAGCTCGCCCGCAGGGTGATACTCGTTCATGAAACGCTTGTGGTCACAATCGAGAAGTATCGCGCCTTCTCCACGCAGTGTTTCGGTTATAAGTGCCCGCGATGCACCCGCGATATAAAGGGTCGTCGGGTGGAACTGCACGAATTCCATATCCCTAAGCACTGCGCCTGCGCGATATGCCATCGCCAGCCCGTCACCGGTTGCCCCCTGCGGATTTGTCGTTTCACGGTACAGCATCCCGATGCCCCCTGTTGCAAGAATTGTTTTGCTTGCCCAGATGATCTCAAAACCTTTCTTTTCCCTAAAGCCTATCGCACCTATGCACTCATTGTTTTCATTGGTTATCAGGTCGATCGTAAAAAATTTCTCGATCATATTGATGCTCGGATCGCCCTTCATCCTGCGGATAAGACTTTCGGCAATGCCCCTGCCCGTCGAATCGCCGTGAACATGCAGTATCCTCGCATGGCTATGGCCGCCTTCAAGTGTAATATCGATATGATCGTCAACTTTGTCAAAGTCGGTTCCCCAGTTTATAAGCTGCTTGATGAGCCTGGGGCCCTCTTTAACAACAAGCCTGACAATATCTTCATCGCACGCACCGCAGCCGGTTTTTAACGTGTCGGCAACGTGTTCTTCTACGCTGTCTTCGGTACTTAGGACCGAAGCTATTCCGCCCTGCGCGTTCCAGGTGTTGCTGTCGCTGAATGACCCTTTGCATACCAAGGTTACATTGCAGTTGTTCGATGCTTCTATAGCCGCACGCAGCCCGGCTATACCGCCGCCGATAACAAGGCAGTCGGTAAACAATTGCTGCGTTGACGCCGTGTCGATCGGCACAAGATAACGTCTCTGTTCAGACTGTTTCAATTTCACTGCTCCGCAATAAGGTTTATACTAATATCACAAGCATATTATAATAACTTATTACCGAATAATTTGCAAATGAGGTTTCTGCCGATAAAAACAGGCTATTTAACTTCCCATTTCAGGGATGACATGTCTTCTGTAAGTATGAATTCTGCATGCCCGTCACCAAAAAGGATATTGCATCCGATATTGTCATGATGCTCCGTAGTTAGTATCTCCGGCCCGCCGATCTGGTTCCACCGGTATTTGTAAACTTTCGCTTCGCCGTCAATATATTTCGATATTAGGTTGTGTCCGTCGTTAAAGTATTCGCGTTCCTTTATCGGAGTTCTTATGCCCGACTTATCACATCCTGCATCCGTTTCAAACAAAACAACAATATCCGGCGGAAGGTCAATAAATTGTTTACCTGCTACATTTTTGTTTATAGCATAACTCGATTCGCCAATTACTGTTTCCTTTCGCCGACTTGGGCAAATAAAAACTTTCGGATGAACATCAGCCTCATCTACAAGAGCATCACACCAGTTCTCAGGAATTTCACCAAAATCATTTTCATAAACCATTAAGGATGTGCCTAAACCTTTAACTATTGTAGCACAAACAAGTCTGCACCCAAGCCTGTGAGGCTTTACTTCCTTTATAACAAAAACTATAAGACCAATTACTAAAACTGAAAGCACCAACAATAATGTTTTTGCCAAATTACTGGTTTTAGTCCTGTCACTCATACAATACTCTTAACATAAGAATCATATTATATTAGCTTATTTTTAAATAACTTGCAAACAGAGTTTTTCGGTCAAAACGGCT
>JAFGKL010000120.1 GCA_016928585.1 Sedimentisphaerales bacterium | reverse complement strand
AGGTGCTATTTCAGTACATGTTTTAGAACTTTGTCTGCTTTTTTAACAAAGACAAATTTCATCTTTGATTTTGCTTCTTTCGGCAAATCGATGAGATCCTTTTTATTCCTTGCCGGCATGATCACGGTTTCTATTCCCGCTCGCTTTGCGGCCAATACCTTTTCCTTCAACCCGCCTATCGGCAGCACAAGTCCTTTTAGCGTGATCTCACCTGTCATAGCAACGGTAGGAAGGGCAGGTCTTTTTGTAAATAAAGATACCAATGAAGTAAATATTGCGATCCCTGCACTTGGTCCGTCTTTCGGTACTGCGCCGGCCGGTACGTGAACGTGAAGGTCATATTGTGAGAGCTGCTTTGTATCTATGTTCAATTTGTCGGCATTGGCCTTGACTACTGAAAACGCGGCTTGTGTGCTTTCTTTCATTACTTCGCCTAACTGGCCGGTAATTATAAGTTTTCCCTTGCCCGGCATGGCTGCCGATTCGATAAATAATATCTCACCGCCCATCGGCGTGTACGCAAGGGCGGTTACTACGCCCGGCACTGCCGTTCTAAGTGCAATATCCGATTCGAACTTGTGCGGCCCCAGTATCTCTGATAGCTGTGCCTTACCGATTGTTGCCCGTTTGGAGGTTCCCTTTGCTATTTTCATCGCAACATGCCGGCAGGCAGAGGCAATTGTTCTTTCTAGATTTCTTACTCCCGCTTCACGTGTATAGCTGTTGATGATCTCACCTAACGTTTCATCCTTTATTGTAAGATTCGTTTTTTTGAGACCATGTTCTTTAAGCTGACGCGGGATAAGATACTTTTTGGCAATGCTGGTCTTTTCCCTTTCGGTATAGCCGGGCAGTTCTATTATTTCCATCCTGTCCATAAGAGCAGGGGGGATAGGTTCCGTATAGTTTGCCGTCCCGATGAACATTACGCCGGACAGATCGAACGGCTGATCGATATAATGATCGGTAAAGGTATAGTTCTGTTCCGGATCGAGCACTTCCAACAGCGCCGATGCAGGATCACCCCTGAAGTCCTGCCCGATCTTATCGAGTTCGTCCAGCATAAAGACAGGATTATTGTGGCCGCATTTTCTAAGCTCCTGTAATATTCTTCCCGGAAGAGCTCCTATATATGTTCTGCGGTGTCCCCTTATGTCAGCTTCATCCCTTATTCCGCCTAAGGAAATCCTTATGAACTTTCTTGACATGGCTCTTGCGATCGATTGGCCAAGGCTTGTTTTGCCGACGCCTGGCGGTCCGACGAAACAAAGTATCGGGCTTTTGCCTTTTGGGTTGAGTTTTCTGACCGCCAAAAATTCAAGTATACGTTTTTTGATCTTCACCAGGCCGTAATGATCCCGGTTTAGTATCTTTTCAGCTTTGACAATATTCATACTGTCAATTGTGCTCATTGACCACGGCAGATCGCAAACCCACTCGAGGTATGTTCTCGATACGCTGTATTCCGGCGAGGCTGAAGGTGTCCTGCTCATCCTGTCAAGTTCCCGCATTGCTTCCTCGGTGACTTTGGGGGGCATTTTAGCTTTTTTGATCCTTGCTTCGAGTTCGTTTATGTCTTCGGTTTTCCTATCGTTTTGCCCGAGCTCTGCCTGGATCGCCTTAAGCTCTTCCTGCAGGAAAAAATCTCTTTGACTTTTATCCACCGAATCGCGGATCTGCCCCTGTATCTTATGGCTCAGCTCCAGCACCTCAAGCTGATTGGCAAGGGCGAGCGCAACCTTTTCAAGTCGCTTTGATGCGTTTGGCTCTTCCAGAAGCATCTGCTTTTCTTCGAGCGGGATATTGAGCGTAGCCGCAAGAAAATCTGCAAGTGCCGAAGGATCTTGTATATTGTCAAGTAAAACAGAAGCTTCGTCAGGAATATTGGGGCTCAGGTTGACCACTCGGCCGGCGATATCCCTGATATTTACCATTTGTGCCTGGAGTTTTTTGGTCTTACGCGTCTTGACCGCTATAAATTCGACTTTGGCTTTAAGGTAAGGCTTCGTACTTACGTATTCGAGTATCTTAAATCTGGCGATACCGTGAACGATAATGTTGATTGAGCCTTGCGGCATTTTTATTACTTTCAGTACCGAAGCTGCCGTACCTATCTGGTAAAGATCATTAGGGCCGGGCTCCTCAACAGATGGGTCTTTTTGCGTTACGAGTCCGAAAATGGTCTCGTGCGGAGTTGTTTCATTTATGAGTTCCCTGCTGCGGCTCCTGCCTATTGCGAGCGGCATAACTGTTCCCGGGTATGCTACTGCACTTCTTATTGGCAGGATGCCGATGACTTCGGGCAGCCTGAACTTGTTTTCGCCCGTGGAATCCCCGCTTTCTTCGGAACCTATGAACGGGTCAATATCAACTAAATCAACTAATCTCATTTGTCCTTTTTTGTGTAAATAATAACGATTATTAAGCTTTTTAAGATGATACCTCAAACTTTTGCGATGGCAATTAATAAATCTTTTAGCTTAAAAATGCGGATTGTGGATTAACAGGTGGATTTTTTGTTCACAGTCGGAGAAAACGTCGTTTTTTTGGAAAAGAGTTGACAATAATGTCGATATTGTTATATTACCGCGTTCTGGAAGTTT
>JAFGKL010000119.1 GCA_016928585.1 Sedimentisphaerales bacterium | reverse complement strand
GAAAGTTCGATATGAAGCTTAAGATACTTTGCATTGGTGACATTGTCGGAAGGCCCGGCAGGCACATCCTCTCTCAGCAGCTTGCGGAGTTCGTAAAGCAGAATGGGATCGATTGTGTGATCGCAAATGCCGAAAATGCCGCCGGCGGATCGGGAATTACCGTTCAGATATACGAAAAACTCCTGAAATACGGTGTTAATCTTATCACTCTCGGGGACCACACATACAAGAAAAAGGATATCATACCGACACTGGAAACCGCAGATGCTATGGTTCGTCCCGCTAATATGTCTCCAAATGCTGCCGGCAAAGACTTTGCAGTTTATCATACCACAAAAGGGGTTTCGGTTGGTGTGGTGGCCCTGATAGGGCGGATCTTTATGAAGCCTTCAGAATGTCCCTATGCGGTTATCGATAACCTTTTGCCAAAGGCAAAACAACAGGCGGATATTATTTTTGTTGATATGCATGCAGAAGCGACCAGCGAAAAAATGGCTATGGGCTATTACCTCGACGGGAAAGTTAGTTGTGTTTTTGGGACGCATACGCATGTTGCCACAGCTGATGAGAAGATATTTCCAAAAGGAACGGGTTATATCACCGATATCGGCATGACAGGCAGCAGCGATTCTGTGCTTGGACGAAAGGCTGAGAACGTCATAAAGGCATTCCGTACCCAGATGCCTTATACATTTGAATTAGCAAGCGGTGATGTCAGACTTAACGGTATAGTAGCCACTGTTGACAGCACTACCAAAAGTACGGAACTCATCGAACGGGTTCAACTAAAAGAAGCCGGTCATGACGACGTCAGCTACGACAGCGACGATGGAAAACCCGAATATTATAACGATTTTTGATATTTAGCGGCAAAAGTTTATTGTTAGGCACTTTTTACATTTCCGGCTATGGCGGCAAAAGAGAAAAAAATTTATACGGTAGCCCAGGTCAATTCCCTGGTGAAGGTTGCCCTTGAAGAAAATCTGCCTTCGAGGATGACCGTAACCGGACAGATCAGCGATTACAAACGCCACTTTAGCGGACACTGCTATTTTTCACTTAAAGACGAATCGGGAATACTACCTTGCGTTATGTGGGCAAGTAAGGCCAAGGCACTGAAGTTAGAGCCGGAAAACGGTCTTGAGGTGCTTGCAACGGGAAATATCGATGTTTATGCTCCGGGCGGCAAATATCAATTCTATGTTGACCGGCTTCAACAGGCAGGTGTGGGAGAACTTCAATTGGCTTATGAGCAGATGGTAAAGCGTTTGCAAAAGGAAGGGCTTTTTGAAGACAAACATAAAAAGACCATACCGCCATATCCCATGCGTGTCGGTATTGTCACAAGCGAATCTGGCGCGGCAGTAAAAGACATCGCTGCAAGCGTTTATGACCGATGGCCATGTGTCAGACTGTTTTTGTACCCGGTAACGGTTCAGGGAGAAGGGGCGGCTGTTAGTATTGCCACTGCGATACGCGATATAAACAAGCGTAATAAAAAACTAAACCTTGATATTTTGATCGTCGGCAGGGGAGGCGGATCGCTTGAGGATCTTTGGGCGTTTAACGAAGAAGCGGTTGCCAGGGCGATATTCGATTCGAAAATACCTGTGATCAGTGCGGTGGGGCACGAGGTTGATATTACGATAGCCGATCTTGTTGCCGATGCACGTGCATCTACGCCAACGAAGGCGGGAGTTATTGCGGTTCCGGATATTGAAGAGGTGCTGGAGCGAATTAATTCCGCTCAAAGACATCTCGATCTTTATATCTCGGGCAGAGTTGCGGTTTGCAAAGGCCAACTGGAAAAGATACTTGCAAGTGCGATATTCAAAAATCCATTGTGGGTGTTGAATAATCCCAGGCAGCAGCTTGACGAGGTTGCTATGAAGCTTAGCGCTGCCGTGAAAGAAATATTTGCCGGCATAAGGCAGAAGATAGAAGCTCTAAAAGAAAAACTATTGCGTATGGAGCCGCACTGGCTGATGGGACAAAAGAATGTCGAGCTTAACCGGCTGCAAAACAATGCGGAGGCGGCGATAAAGAGTGTATATACGAAAAAACAGTTGCAACTTACCGTGTTAGAGAATAGATTAACGGCGATGGATCCGAGGTCGGTTTTAAAGAGGGGGTACAGCATTACTACTAATAAAAGGACTGGCGGTGTTGTTTCTTCGGCAAAGGATGTTAAAGTCGGAGATGTGCTGGTGACGGAGCTAAAGGAAAAAGAAGTAATAGAAAGTGAGGTTAAGAAGCACCTTTAAGGTGATAAATTCCTGATTCATTAGTTGTCTGAGTTAGACAAGGTATAAATTGGATAGGAGAGATAGTAAGTTAAGAAAAACAGGTTTAAATATGACACATATAAAAAAAGAAAAGGATTCTGGTAAGCTGGATTTTGAACATGCTATCAAAGATCTCACCGAGATCGTTGACAACATCGAAAGCGGTCAAACGCCGCTGCAGTCGAGCATTGAGCAATACGAAAAAGGGATGGAACTTATAAAACACTGCAGGGAAATATTGCAGACGGCAGAGAAAAAGATCGAGAAGATAGCACAGGAAAAAACCAAAGAAGCTAAATAATTATCGCGAGCGTGGCGGACTGCCT
>JAFGKL010000008.1 GCA_016928585.1 Sedimentisphaerales bacterium | reverse complement strand
GTGCTGCCGGCACCGCCAGATACAAAACTTTTGGCAAAAGCTTTCATTCTGTCAAGTGCCCAAAAAAGATTAACTGCTGTAGGCCGGGATTCGCTAAGATAGTCCACCAATTTTTCAAGATGTTTCAGGGCTTCCTCTAAATCATTGCCGTTGTAAGTCTGCATCGCAAGAAGCGTTCCGTAGCCCGCTGCAACTCCTATTGCCGGGGCGCCTCTAACCGCCAATGTTTTTATTGCATCCCAAAGCTGTTCGACGGTTTCGCATTTAAGCTTTATAAATTCGGACGGCAGTTTTCGCTGATCGATAAGTTCTAAGTATCCTTCAATGCCGCCGATCCATTCCAGGGTTTCAAAATTCATTGCTTCTCCCGTTAGTTTCTGTCTGATTTTAACTTTTCCTTAAGATATTTAGCGGTATAACTGTTTTTGACCTCAATTATTTTTTCCGGTGGCCCTTCTGCAATCACTTTACCCCCTTTATCACCGCCTTCGGGCCCGAGGTCAATTATATAATCGGCCATTTTTATAACATCAAGGTTATGCTCGATGACAACAACGGTATTACCGAGATCGCAAAGCCGCCGCAGTACGTTCATTAAATTATGAATATCCGCAAAATGCAAGCCCGTTGTCGGCTCATCCAGTAGATACATCGTGTGTCCGGTGCCCGGCTTGCCAAGTTCCGAGGCAAGCTTCACTCTTTGCGCCTCACCACCCGAAAGTGTAGTTGATGACTGGCCGACCTTCATATAGCCTAAGCCGACATCACAAAGAGCCTTTATTAATCTTTGTATTTTTGGAAAATTCGCAAAAAATGTTTTCGCTTCGTCGATCCGCATATCGAGTACATCGGCGATATTTTTCCCTTTATAAGTTATCTGCAGTGTCTCCGGGTTGTATCGTGAGCCCTTGCACTGCTGGCATATAACATATACATCCGGTAAAAAATGCATCTCTATTTTTTTGGTTCCCTGTCCCTGGCAGTGTTCGCATCTCCCGCCTTTAACATTAAAACTGAATCTTCCCGGCTTGTAGCCGCGAATTTTTGCCTCACGGGTCATTGCAAAAAGCTGCCTTATAAGATCGAACACGCCGGTATATGTTGCCGGGTTGCTTCTCGGAGTTCTGCCGATAGGTGACTGGTCTATTTCGATAACTTTGTCAATTTGCGATATGCCCAGAATATTTTTATGTTTGCCCGGTTTTTCACGAGAACCGTATATCCTGCGTTTGAGACCCTTTAAAAGTATCTCTGTTACAAGCGTGCTCTTGCCGGAGCCCGATACTCCCGTTACACATGTAAAAACTCCGATGGGGAATTTAACATTAATTTCCTTGAGATTGTTTTCGCCGGCCTGCTTGACTTCAATACAGCGCCTTAAATTATACCTGCGGCGCTTAGCGGGCAACTCGATCCTGCTTTCGCCGCTAAGATATCTACCCGTGATCGATTCTTTGCATTTGCATACATCTTCAAGCGAACCCTCCACTACAACTTCGCCGCCATGCGCTCCGGCAGCCGGACCGATGTCGATTATGTGATCCGCATTTTCTATAACATCTTCGTCGTGCTCAACAACAATCACTGTATTGCCGATGTCGGTCAACCGTCTCAGTATGCCCAGCAATCTATCATTGTCTCTTCTATGCAGCCCGATAGTAGGCTCATCGAGTACATAACAACAGCCTACCAATCCGCTTCCGACCTGCGTTGCAAGACGTATCCTCTGTGCCTCTCCGCCGGAAAGAGTACTGCTTTTTCTGTCTAAGGTAAGGTATCCTAAGCCAACATCGACCATGAACTTTAGGCGGGCTCTTATCTCTTTTAAGGGCTGGGCGGCGATTATTGCTTTTTCCTCGTCTAATTTCAGCTTAGAGAAAAATTTCATCGCTTTTTCGATGCTCATCTCGGTTATCTGGCTGACATTTTTTTCGCCAATAGTAACCGCGGTTGCTTCCGGCCTTAATCTTGTACCCAAACATGTCGTACAGGACTGCTCCGAAAGATAACTATGAAGCCTGGCTTTTACGTATTCGCTTGAAGTATTTTGCCATCTTCTGCTAAGATTAGGAATGACACCCTCAAAGGACGCTCCGTATTTTTTTTCGTCCTCCTTTGATGTTCCGTACATTAATATATTTCTTATTTTCGCACTAATATCTTCGTAAAGCGTTGACTTGCTTATCCCAAAGCTTCTACAGAATTTCTTGATAAGGCGATTATAATAGATATTCATACGTTTGCCGCCCTTCCGCCAGGCGCCAACCGCTCCGTTCTCGAGTGAGACTTTTTTGTCCGGCACGATCAGGTCCGGATCGAATTCCAGTATTGTTCCCAGGCCGTCACAACTTTTGCATGCTCCATAAGGACTGTTAAAACTAAACAGTCTTGGTGAAAGTTCTTCGAGCGATGCTTCCGGGTGTTTGGTGCAGGCAAATTTTTCACTGTAAATAACATCTTCCCATTTGCCGTTGCCCCCGTTGGTTTTGTTTTCACTGGGCTCCTGAACCATTACAACAATCAACCCGTCACCGGCTTTCAGTGCCGTCTCGATCGAATCGGCAAGGCGTATCCGTATCGACTGCTTGATGATCAGCCTGTCAACCACAACAGCAATCTCATGCTTTTTATTCTTATCAAGCGAAGGAACGTTCTTGATGTCGTAAATATTTCCGTCAACCCTTACACGTATGAAACCTTCTCTTAGAACACGCGAAAAAACTTCTTTATGTTCGCCTTTTTGTCCCCGTATCAATGTCGCACATATCTGTATTTTTGTTTCTTCCGGGCGGGATAAAATGGAATCCACGATCTGTGACGAATGCTGGCTGGCTATCTCGGCTCCGCATTTCCAGCAAT
The DNA here is from genome assembly GCA_016928585.1 of Sedimentisphaerales bacterium. Lineage (GTDB taxonomy): Bacteria > Planctomycetota > Phycisphaerae > Sedimentisphaerales > Anaerohalosphaeraceae > JAFGKL01. The sequence goes on along the minus strand of JAFGKL010000008.1, from coordinate 2,269 downwards.
GGGGCTGGCCCGCACGGGCAAACAATACCCGGCAATAATCGTAGATCTCGGTGGTTGTTGCCACTGTGGATCTCGGATTGCTGCTGGCACTTCTTTGCTCAATGGCTATTGTGGGGGGCAAGCCCTCGATATGCTCTACGTGGGGCTTTTGCATTTGCTCGAGGAATTGCCTGGCATAGGCACTTAAAGACTCGACGTATTTCCGCTGACCTTCTGCATAAACCGTATCAAACGCCAGGCTGCTTTTTCCAGAGCCGCTGATGCCGGTTACCGCAACGAGCTTGTCCCGGGGTATTTCAACATCGATACTCTTAAGGTTGTGCTCGCAGGCACCGATTATTTTTATGGATTTGTGCAATTTTTATCACCTGTCCTAAGCGATCAAAAGATTCAGAGCCCCGCCTTCTGCCGAACAGTACTGAGCTGTCCATTCAGAAGCGGCGCTACAGACCGATTGCGCCATTGTACAGGAAGATGCTTAAAAAGTAAATTTATTTTATTAAAAAGGCCGTTTACGGCCCAAAAACACCCCCTCAGGCCAAAATGAGATTGTCGACAACCACCGGGCTTACTGATATGATTACAAAAAATTCTTCACAAAAACTTAAGGCCGCTATCCCTATGAAAATAAAGCAGCTCCACCGCTGGGATGTTTCCATGCAAGAGGCCAGGATCCTGCAAAAAGAACTGGCCGCAAAGGTCAATTTTAAACCTTTAAAAAAAATACCCCGCCTGATCGCAGGGCTCGATTGCGCTTTCAGTAAGAACGGCTGTAAGATTTATGCGATTGCTGTCGTCATGAAATTTGACGATTTCCAGATCGTAGAAACCGCACACACAGTGATCGATGTAACCTTCCCTTATATTTCCGGCTTGTTATCTTTTCGTGAAGCTCCTGCCTGCATCGATGCTGTAAAGAAACTTAAAAGTTCTCCTGACGTTTTCATTATTGACGGCCAGGGTATTGCCCATCCGAGAAGGCTCGGCCTGGCATGTCACCTTGGTCTGTTCTTTGGCAAGCCAACCATAGGTTGTGCAAAAAGCAGACTTTGGGGAACCTTTGAAGATGTTGAGGTTCGGAAAGGAAGTTATAAACCGCTTAAGGATAAAACAAAAATTATCGGCGCCGTTCTAAGAACCCGAACCAACGTAAAACCCGTGTTCGTTTCGCCCGGAAACAAATGCACGGCTGATGACGCAAGAAAAATAGTTTTGGCCTGTGCTGTTAAGTACCGTTTGCCGGAGCCTACGAGAATGGCTCATAAACTCGTCAGCGAATTAAAACTAAAATTTAATCCCACTTATGTTTTTTGACTTTATCAAGGATCATCTCGGCACATTCCATAGCCGCAAGACCTTCCTGTACGGTAACCTCTGGGCGAGCAGCGTGCTCGGCAACCGCTTTTAAGAATGATTCCTGCTCGATAAGTAACGGCTCGGCGTCTTCAATATCAAGCTGTTCGATGTGCAGCATGTCTGCCCAGTTCGTTTGTGAGAAGTCGAAGTCCGGCTGGGCTTGATGCTCCTTGATCCACTTGACAAAATCGACATTGGGTGCGGCCTTAATGATCACGCCTTCTTTTTTAAAATAATCAAGACTTAAGTATGCCTGGCTGCTGAAAACGCGAACTTTTCGCTCCGTCTTCATCGCAAGCCTTGACGCCGTAACATTGGCAATGCAGCCGTTCTCAAATACTATTCTTGCGTTGCAAATATCTTCATGGTCACCAATGACATTAACACCGACAGCGCTTATGTCCTTAATTTTGCTGTTGGCAAGTGAGAGGATAATATCTATGTCATGGATCATGACATCAAGCACCACACCAACATCGCTCGAACGGAACGGGTATGGGCTTATTCTGTTGGCTTCGATAAATTTTGGCTCAATATCCAAACGCTTCATCGCCTGAACAACAGGATTGCATCTTTCCGAATGCCCAACCGCCACGACCGTCTTGTGTTTTTCAGCTAACTCGACGATTTTTCTTGCCTGTTTGACATTTGCCGCAAGGGGTTTTTCGATCATAACCGCAATATTATTTTTAATGAATATTTCTGCCAGTTCAAGATGGTATATCGTCGGCGCAGAGATCGTAACCGCATCCACCTGTCCGATCAATTCATTGCAGTCCGTTAAGGCTTTGCAACTATACTGCTCGGCCAGTTTGACAGCTCTTTCTTTTTGGTTATCCACTACTGCAACAAGTTCACATCCTTCGATCTTGTCGTATACCTTGGCATGGATCCCGCCCATTTTGCCGGCACC
>JAFGKL010000118.1 GCA_016928585.1 Sedimentisphaerales bacterium | reverse complement strand
ATAGACGATCCGGCAGGAGCATTTTATCTGCCGATAGATGCCGGGATAAAAGACGATGGTGAAAAATTCGGCCACAAGGCAAGAGGATTTTTTAATGCGCAATTCGTCGATGACCTTGACAGCAACGCCGGGACCGGTTGGGACCAGTACTATAATTTCTACATATCAAAAGACGGCCCTTATGGGAATTTTCTCAATAGCGGCATTTTAAAGCCGGAGGATATGAAAAAAGTTCTGACCTTTACTAAGCAGAAAATAATTTCACTTGCCGGACAAATACTTGACGGCGTTGCGGATATAACGCCGTACCGGCTCGGCAAAAAATCGCCGTGCGGCTATTGCGACTACAAGGCCGTTTGCAGGTTTGGCTGGCAGATAAACGCTTACAATGTGTTGGCCGGGCTCGACAAACAGCAGGTTCTCGATCAGATGGAGGCTGCCGATGCCGAATAAGTGGACCGACAACCAAAAGATCGCGATAAACACCCGCGCACGCGACGTGCTGGTAACCGCCTCGGCAGGTACCGGCAAAACCGCCGTCCTTGCAGAACGATGTGTGGAGATCCTGACCGACAAAAACGATCCTATCGATGTTTCGCAGGTGCTGGTGCTTACCTTTGCGGACGATGCCGCCGAAGAAATGCGTTCCCGCATTGCTCAGCGTCTGCGTGCGAGGCTTTTAGAAAATTACACTCCGTCCCTTTCGGCACAGTTTCTCGGCCTTGACGCCGCACAGATAAGCACAATCCATTCGTTCTGCAAGAGGGTTATCCTCGACCACTTTTATTTGCTCGACATCGACCCGGCTTTCAGGATCATCGATGACGATGAACAAAAATTATTAAAGCTTGAGGTACTTGAAAAAGTTATCGAGCAGGCATGGACGGAGGAACCGATCGCTGCCGGCCTGCAAAAACTTTTCTACCGGCGGAATGTTTACGATATTGTCAAAGGTTACATCTCCAATGTCATCAATATAAGCGACTTTTTGGACAGCGTTGTTTCAAAGCAGCACTGGTTCGACCGGGCCGCGGCTCTTTCGGATATGGCCGCCGCCGATACTTCCGAGCTTGCGCAGCAGCAAAAAGAAATAGTATTGGCGAAACTCCTTCAGTGCAAAGAACAGCTCAGTCATTCGATACTTCTCGATAAAAGATCGTCAATGCCATACCAATGGACGCAGCAGATAAAAGATGACATCTTAAAACCCGTAAACGATTGCATTAAAAAAATAAAAGCCGGCGATCTTAAAGGTTGTATCAAAATAATACGCACCTTTGAAAAGCCGAGATTCAACACCAAGCCCAGGGACATGGACAAGGACGAGGCCGAGTTTGTCAGGCAGCCCGCCAAAAAAGCCATAGAGACTTTTCAGTCGCTTCTGGACCTTGCCCTTGTCAACCCGGAATACGAAAAACTTATCGGCTCACAAGCGGGCCTGCAAACGAAAATACTGCTCGAACTTGTTAAAAGGTTTATCAGGGCCTACGACCAGGCAAAGAAAAAAATAAACACACTCGACTTTGCCGATCTTCAGCGGCTGATGCTGCAGCTTTTAAGCGAAAACGAAGATGTGGCAGAGCGTCTGAAAGAAAAATTCAAATGTATATTCGTCGACGAGTACCAGGACATTAACGCTTTGCAGCAGGCGATCATCGACAAAATAAGACGCACCGACAACGTCTTCGTCGTTGGTGATGTTAAGCAAAGCATCTATGCCTTCAGGCAGGGCAAGCCGGAACTTTTCCTTGATATGCTTAAGGGCGCTTCCGACAAGCCCGGAAAGCAGGACGGCTCCTTAAAAGTCGGCTTAAGCGACAACTTCCGTTCACGCAAGGGCGTGCTCGACTTTGCCAACACCGTTTTCAACAGGATAATGCGGGCCTCGGTTTCACTGATAGATTACAACGAGGAAACTTTTCTAAAGGAAGGCTTCAATTACAAACCCATCGATCAGGTCACCTCGGACAGTTCACCTCTGGTCGAAATACACATTGCCGACGAGCAGCCCGCGGACAATGATAATGACGAAGAAGATGCAGCCGGGCCGGACACCACGGCAATAAGCTCTGCGCAGCGTCAGGCCACCTTCATTGCCGAGCGCATAAAGCAAATGGTCGGCGACGGAAAGAACAAACCGCAATTAAAGATTTACGACAAGAACACCGACACTTACCGCGACGTTAACTATGGCGACATCGTCATCCTCATGCGTTCGCCCGCCAAAACCGCCAACGAATATGTCGAGGTGCTTAGGCTGGCAGGCATACCGGTTTCCAGCCGGAGCTCAGCGGGATATTTTGCCGCCGCGGAGATCACTGATTGTGTTTCGCTTTTAAAAGTGCTCGACAACCCGCAAAGAGATATCGAACTTGCCGCCGTGCTGCGAAGCCCGCTGTTCAAGATAACCGATACCGAGCTTGCCATGATAAAACAGTTTGCCGCTGAAGACGAAAGCCTGAAAAATTATTATGATCATGTTTGTAACTATTCCAAACAGGGGAAGAACAAACAGCTTAAAGAAAAACTTGCAGCGGCCCTAATAAACATCGAGCAATGGCGATCTTCCATAACCCGCGGCAGCATCGCCGATACGCTATGGGCCATCTTCCGCCAAACCGGGTTCCTGTCGTTCGTAAGTGCACTGCCCAACGGCAGGCAGCGAAGGGCAAACCTTTTAAAAATGCACGACAGGGCGATCCAGTTCGAAGGTTTTGCGGCGGCAACTGCCGCCGGCTCGCTTACAAGATTTGTAGAGTTCATCGAAAAACTTCTCGATCAGGACCAGGACTGGGCGCCTGCCCGCCCGGATGATGACTCGGCGCAGGCCGTGCGCATAATGAGCATCCATAAGAGCAAGGGTCTTGAGTTCGGCGTGGTGTTCCTGGCCCAGTTAAATAAAAAGTTCAACTTTACGGACATAAGAGGCGACTGCATCACGGACGATACAAATACCCTCGGTGTTAAGGTCATAGACCCGGATACGAAAACAAAATTTACAAGCATCGCCCACGAAGTCATTGCCGAAAAGAAAAAAGATTCCACCCTCGCCGAAGAAATGCGGCTGCTCTACGTGGCCATGACACGGGCGAGAGAAAAGCTCATCATCTGCGCGTCCAAAAAGAAAACCGATTGTGCAAGGATCGTAAAACAGGTTCAGGCACTTGACGGCGAGCCGGTTAGAACATGGCAGTTGAAAAATGCGGCATGCGCACTGGACTGGCTGCTGCTTAGCCTTGGCGACCAAAAACAATTGCAGGACCTGTTCGACCCGGACGGTACGGCAGCATCCGTCGAGCATGAACTGTTTACCGCAAGCCTGCTGGACCTGGACAAGCTAAGCAAAAAAGCGGAATCGATACTGCACAGCAAAGGCACACAGAAGATCGATCTTGATAAAATACCTCCCGAGGCCGCTCTGGCCGGCAGGGCGATGCTTACGGAGATAAGCAGAAATCTTTCTTGGCAATACCCTTTTGCCGAGCTTACCCGCATCGCTGCCAAAACTTCCGTCAGCGAACTTACACACGGCTCGGACGAATACGCAAGTCTGAACCTTGGCAATGTTTTTGAAAGAACCCCCAAAGCCGTCTTACGTGCCCAGGGCATCGCCGGTGAAAAAGTGGAAGGCAAACTGATCGGCACCGCCACCCATCTTGTCATCAGCGAGCTTGACTTAAACGATATAAGTCCTGATGCAGTTGGCAAATTAATTCATCGGCTTACTAACGAAGGCAGGATACCTTTACACGTTGCTGACAAAATTGGCCATGAAGCGATATTAGGATTTTTCAAAAGCGATCTTGGCAAACTTGTTTTAAGCAGCCGCGACAGAGTCCTTTGCGAATGGGAGTTCACGTTTGGTTATGACAATGATCTGCCCGATCAATACAAAGGCACGGAGAACGTTATCGTCCAGGGCATTAT
>JAFGKL010000117.1 GCA_016928585.1 Sedimentisphaerales bacterium | reverse complement strand
GACCTTTCCGGCATCAGTCATAACAACGGGTATGTCTTCTGCGACGTCGAGATCGACGTTGAGATCTTTTTCCTGAGTAAGCGGAATAAAAAAGGAAACAAGGCTTTCACACAGTTGGCCGATACTTGTTTTTTCTATCCTGAGTTCCATTCTTCCGGCCTGAGCCTTAGCCAGGTCGAGCAGGTCATTGATCATGTTCAGCAGCGATCTTCCGCTGGCAATGATATTTTCGGCATATCGTTTTGATTTTTCGGGGGCATCGGCAGGTTTTTCACGCAGGAGCTGTGCAAAACCAAGTATTGCATTTAACGGAGTTCGGAACTCATGGGACATATTTGCAAGGAACTCACTTTTTAATTTATTTGCCTTGAACAGTTCGATGTTCCTGTCGGACAACTGTGCTATCTTTGCATCGAGCTGCACGTTAGCCTGCCTGATCTTTTCCTGTGACTCCTGCAGGCCATCCAGCATTTCGTTGAAGGCATTGGATAATTTTTCGTATTCGTCCCCGGTTTTGATTGCACTTCTTGCGTCAAGATTTCCTTCAGCGACATTTCCGACGAGTGCACGAAGCTGTCTAATAGGTCTTAGTATGATCCTTTGAGCGATGGAATAAAAAGCGACCATTGCACCGACAGCCGCGAGCAGGCCGGCAACAAAAACGCAAATTTTGTTTACGATAAGTGTTTTTACAATCTCTCTTGCGGGGGTTTGGATGACAAGAGCACCGATGATCTGGTTTCTGTTAAAGGTTCCGGCCGAGCCCGCAGGGTTGTGGCAAGCGATACAGGAATCCCCTGCCCGAACCACCCGGACATAATTATTATTTGAAAGATCTTTGTTTTTGTCGATCCATGCAAAATCGAATACGTCTTCCTCTAAGATAAGCCTTAGAACATAATCCTTTTGCGTGTCTGAGATATCGGCAAGGTCAATACTTCCGGATTCGTCAGTTCGAAACCATTTTATTGCCCGTTCATTTTCTGCCTGTACGACCCCGCTTTCTTCGAGCATTGGGAGGCCCTTTTCGGGTTGTGTTCTCACCTGAAGGTGAGTTTCAAAAAAAGTATCGGCAACCGCCCTTCCTGCATCAAGCGCAATTTTTTCGGTAAGCTTTCCCATCCATAGAAAAGGGATCATCAAGGCGATACAGAGGCTGAACAGTACCGCGGCACCGAACTGAAGCCTGCATTTTTCGGCGAGAGAAAGCGGCTTTAACCTTGCCAGTCGAAGCAGCTTGTCGAGATATGCCCCGATCCTGTTAAGCATTTTGTTCCCTTCGTAAATGTCAGCTTTACGTAAAACAGTTCGCTAATCCTGGGAATCCTCAGTTTCATGGGAATGCTTCTGCATTCTTAGATTAAGCTCGTCAAGCTGAGCCTGATCGACAGCACTCGGAGCATCAGTAAGCAGGCACTGTCCACGTTGTGTTTTCGGGAAGGCAATAACGTCACGGATATTTTCAGTGCCGGTAAGCAGCATAACAAGTCTGTCAAGACCAAAAGCGATACCGCCATGAGGAGGCGCGCCGTATTCGAGGGCATTCAGGAAGAACCCGAAACGATCCTGTGCCTGCTGTTTTGAGATATTGAGCAGTTCAAAGACTTTTTCCTGAATTCTAGGATTATGTATACGAATGCTTCCGCCGCCGACCTCTGATCCGTTGACGACAAGATCGTAAGCCTGTGAGTTTATGTTGGCAGGGTCGGTATCGAGCTTTTCCATATCCTCTTCGGTAGGACTTGTAAACGGATGGTGGAGAGAATCGTAACGTCCCTGTTCCTCGTTCCACTCAAAGAGCGGAAAATCAATTACCCAAACAAATTCAAATACGTTCTCATCGTAAAGGCCGAGATCCCTTCCCAGTTTAGACCTCAATGGAGCAAGGGCCTTATTAGCAACGTCGGGCTTGTCGGCAATCAGCAGTATCAGGTCGCCTTCATTGGCACCAAATACATCAATGATCTGCTGCTGCTGATCCGGAGTGAAGAATTTCACGATACTGCTCTTTAAAACCAAGGCATCGTTTTCTTTTTCAACCTTTATCCAAGCGAGGCCCTTTGCGCCGTAATCGGCAACGAACGCAGTGAGAGTTTTTTCGATATCACTTCTTGAGAACTTTCCTCCTCCGGGAGCACAAAGACCCTTTATTATACCGCCATTTTCGGCAGTAGAAGTAAAGACCTTAAATGTGCTTTGTGCGGCGATGTCGGTGATATCTTTCAGCTTCATGTCGAACCTGAGATCCGGACGATCAATACCGTAGTTATCAACGGATTCTTTGTAAGTCATTCTTTTTACCGGCAGAGCAATATCGACATTGAGAACCTCTTTAAATATCCTGGCGATCAGTCTTTCGTTGACACTGATAACATCGTCAGTGTCAACAAAGCTCATCTCGACGTCGATCTGAGTGAACTCGGCCTGCCTGTCAGCACGTGGGTCCTCGTCGCGAAAACACCTGACGACCTGGAAATATTTATCCGTTCCGGAGACCATAAGTATTTGCTTAAAAAGCTGCGGTGACTGCGGCAGCGCATAGAAATGTCCATGATACAATCTGCTGGGGACAAGAAAATCTCGTGCGCCTTCGGGAGTGCTCTTGCCGAGCATGGGTGTTTCTATCTCCCAGAAGCCGTTCTCGTCAAAAAAGTCCCTGGTAATTTTTGCAACACGGTGCCTTATCCTTATCTTATTCTGCATGCTCGGTCTTCTAAGATCGATGAACCTGTTGGTAAGTCTTAATTCTTCGTTGACGTTTTGAGCGTTATCCATCTCAAAGGGGGGATTTTTCGAGGTGTTGAGAATTTCAAGCTTATCGATGATGACCTCTATTTTTCCCGTGTCGAGTTTTGGGTTTTCCAGTCCTTCGCCTCGCGGTCTTACCTTGCCTGAAGCCGCTACGACCCATTCGCTGCGCAACTGCCTTGCGTTTTTATGCGCCTGGGCCTGCACCTGCGGGTCGAACACAAGCTGTGTAAGTCCTTCCCTGTCCCTTAAGTCAATGAAAACCAGATTGCCATGGTCCCTGTATGAATGAACCCAGCCGGACAGGATCACGGTTTTGCCAACATCTTCCAATCGAAGTTCACAGCAGTTATGTGTTCTTTTAAGCATTTTAAACTCTCTAAAATCAACTGTTATTGTCAAAAGCGGTTATGATAGCGTAAAGCGGCTGTCAAGTCAATGGCCTGGTATATTAAGGTTGGGAAGCTTTGTATAATTGCAGTTTTTGAGTGATCCGGTCAACGAGGAGGCCATCTCCGTGTTCCAGAGCCAGCTCGACAGCCTTTTGGGCCGTTTGAACCGCTTTTTCAAAATCACCTGTCTGAGCGTATACTTCGGCAAGTGTATCATAAGCCTTTGGCCCTGAGGGGTTTAATCTTATAACTTTCTGCAAATACCGAATTGCAGGGCCAAACTCTTTAAGCTCGGCGAAGGTCATTGCCAAATTGTAATTTGCATTATAGAAATCCGGTTCTATCTCCAGAACCCGCTGCCATTTAATAACGGCCAGGTCGACCCTGTCCTGCTGCTTTAAGGCCATTGCCAGATTGTTAATCGCAAGGGCATAGTCCGGCTTAATGTGTATCGCTTCGTTAAAGTATTTGATCGCTGTTTCGGTATCCCCCTTTTCGGCGTAAGCATTGGCAAGATTGCAATAAACTTCTTCGGGGTGTTCAATGCCACCTTTGATGACCCGCTTAAAACCTGTAATGGCACTGTCCAATTCGCCCTGCTTAAGTAAAACGATACTGAGATTATTAATGGCAGATAAATAATCCGGTTCTATGGCAAGCGCTTTTTCGAATTGTTTTTTTCCGTCATCAAGAAATCCCCTGTCAACCAGTTCCTGGCCAAAATTATTATGCATTATGCTATTATTTTTTGTAACCTTAACTGCCCGACCATAGAGCGTGATATTGTTTTGCCAATGTAAAGTATATATCCAAGTCACAGCCATCATTGCCAGCAAAGCCAAAATCGCCAGGGTTTTTAATACAATTATTCGATCCCCGTGATGCTTTGCGATATCTGCCGCGGAAAAAGCGACCATAATGTAAATTCCAATGGAAGGCAGATAAGTAAACCTGTCTGCAACAGCAGGCCAGGTTCCCGATTGCAGTAATCCTATAACAGGAACCAGTGTAACAAGATACCAAAGCCATCCAAAACAAAGATACGGTTTTTTTTTGGCGATCTTTAACAAAACGATCGTAATGACTACAAGAGCGACGCAAGCGGTTAAGCTTTGCCAGATCGGTATTGACTTTGGATACGGATAGAAAGGTGCAAGGTTAACCGGGAACACTGTTTTTTTGATGTATGAAAAGTATGAAACCACTGCATTGGCAAGCCTGAGTTTAAAAGGCACGGCTTTTACCGAAGTAATTGTTCCGAGTGAGAATTTCCACAAGCCGATAACCAGCACGGAAAGGACAGCAAAGGGAATTTTTTCCATTATCAGCCGGGTTATAGTTGTTTCTTTACAGATTCGTTCTGTAAAAGCGACATTATCAAACTTTATCGCTTTGCATCTATTCAAAGGCCAAATATCCATAATAAACAACACACACGGCAAAGTTATCACCATTGGTTTTGCCATCAGACCGAAAGTGAATATCAGGATAGTAAATATGTATCGTGCAAAATCAGGTTCCCCGGCGTAACGCAGATATGCCGTGATGGTCAATAAATAAAAGAAAGCCGCCAATACGTCTTTTCTTTCTGCGATCCATGCAACGGATTCAACCCGCAGCGGATGGACCGCAAAAGCAGCAGCGATAAAAAAACATATCCAAAGCTCCCCGGAGAACCGCTTTAACAAATTAAACAGGAGCATCGCATTTAT
>JAFGKL010000116.1 GCA_016928585.1 Sedimentisphaerales bacterium | reverse complement strand
GAGCCCGTATTTATTATCGGAGCCTGGTTTGCCGGCTTTCTTTTGTTCGATCTTTTTTGCCTTGTTTTTCACCGATTATCCTTAATAATCCGCTATAGCACTATCTTTGTTTGCAAAATCATCACCCTCATATCGGAATAATATCGATGTGAATTAATCAGCTTTTTGACAAATTTCCCCCTCTTTTATATGCGCTATCTGTCTAAGCGAGATACCGATGGTGGTTGTTTAAGGCGTGCTTTCAAGGCGCAAAAAAAACGCGAAGAAAGCGTACACGATCGGCCGGCTTATAAAAGCCGCAATCGCGTACACTTCCAACGCTTAAGTTCGGAAGCATTTCCTCAGAAGTGAAACCTCCTCACCTCCTCCTCAAGTTTCCTGCCTCCAATACGATATACTATTATAGCGAAGTCCTATAATAATTCAACAAAAAAATAATTTTTTTGAGCCTTTTTGTCCCCCAAAATAATCTAAAAAAGCAATTTTGCTAATAAATATCACACTTTGGATCGCAAAAACTGCTCTTGACGGATCACAGTTAATTTATTAGTTTTAGGTATTATATTCTATTCAGGAGCGGATAGTTTGAGCAGGTGCGAAAATAACTCTGTCGATATCGAAAAATGGCTTCTCCTGATCCGCGCCGACGGTGTGGGTCCGACAACTTTTGTCCGGCTTGTTAAGCACTTTGGATCCATTGACTCTGCTCTTGGCGCCTCTGCCGAACAGCTTACCAAGATCGACAGAATAGGTGCTAAAACAGCCGAGGCCATTGTGCAGTCACGGGAGACCTTTGACGTATCCGCAGAGCTTGGGCTTGCCGAAAAACTCGGCGTATGGATCATGAACATTGAGGATGACCGTTACCCGCCGGCACTTAGGCATATCTATGACCCGCCGCCGGTCCTTTATGTCAAAGGCACGATCACTCGCGGCGATAATCTTGCCTTTGGCATTGTCGGTTCGCGAAGCTGCAGTACATACGGTTTGGAGCAGGCATCGCGATTTGCCAATCTGCTTGCGAACTCCGGCTTTACGATAGTAAGCGGCATGGCCCGCGGGATCGACACTGCCGCTCATCGCGGTGCGCTTGCCTCGGGCGGCAGAACCATTGCCGTTCAGGGCTGCGGGCTTGCCGAGGTCTATCCGCCGGAGAGCAAAGATCTTTTTGAGAGGATATCCCGAAACGGCGCCATTATCAGCGAGCTTCCACTTTCGTTCGTGCCGGAGTCGAAAAACTTCCCTGCCCGTAACCGCATCATAGCGGGTTTGTCAATGGCTGTTATGGTTGTCGAGGCGGCACATCGCAGCGGGGCACTGATAACCGCACAGGCCGCTTTAGATAACGGGCGAGAGGTTATGGCTTTGCCCGGCAGGATCGATTCACCTTTGACGGCAGGCACGCATGAACTTTTAAAACAAGGGGCAAAACTTGTAACCTGTGTTGAGGATGTTATGGAGACCCTGGGGTTTGTCGGCGAAGGCTTAAAGGATCATGTTCTGCAGACATCGCAAGCCGTGGAGGGCAAGACGGAAAGAACACTTTTCGATGTTTCAGATCTGAGTCTTAGCCAGAACGAAACGTCTGTTTATGATTGTCTTGGCGCCGAGCCGTTACATATTGAAGACATCATTGCAGATTCAAAGCTGGCTGTTGCCAGTATAAATTCCTCGCTTATTTCGCTGCGTTTAAAAGGGCTGATAAAACAACTGCCCGGCAACATGTTCAAAAAGAACTAATCCTGTTTATCAACGGCCGGCCTTGCGGCTTTATCGACCATGTCGATCGCCCAGATATATTTTTGCGTGCGGAAGATAACGACTACCAGCATTGCGATAAAAGCAATAAAGACGTAAAGTCCGACTGCGTCGATGAATCCGACACCGAATTTTACTATGAGGGCATTCAATATAATAAAGAACAGCCGTATTTCCGTAGGTCCGGTCCGCAGATATGTTATTTTAAATTCGCCTGTAACACCAAAGGCGAGGAAGGAGCTGACCATAAAACACCCGAAGGCAGGAACGGAAAAGTATATCAGCATTTTGCTTAGGCCATCGAACAAAAACGAATAGCTGATGAACATTGCGCTCATAAATACAAAATCGAGCAAATGATCCATGTAAAATCCCCACTTTGGTATTCCCGTATCGCGATGCCGGCCCAGTGCGCCGTCGTAGCAGTCGGTAAACCACTGCATGAATATCATTAGCGACGATAACCATAGCCAGTTATAGTTGTTCTTTGCAAGGAAGCCGAATAATATCAGTCCGAGTGACCACAGTATCGTCATTAGTGTTAAGTGATAGCCTTCGATCCACTTAGGGAACAAGCTAACGGTGCTGTCTATCAGCTTTTTTTCCAATTTAGCTAATAACGATTTCATTGGAACTTTTTTATCTCCCTGAAACTTATTATTTTCCATATCAAATCTCCACTGATCGATCTAAAGTTTATTCCCAGAATTTTATTTTTTCCATAATGGTGTTTCCCTTTTTTAATACGACCGGGCTGTTGCCTTTTTTGAGAGTGAGACTTTTTTGCCAGTTTTCCGGTCCGGCTTCTGCACTTCTGCCGAATCCATACTCGATATCGCCATTAGTGAAATAAAGTTTTTTTCTTTTTTCTCTACCTTCGAGTCCGTAGCTGCCGGTTATTGTCGCATAATACCATCGGTAAGGGAACTTATGTTCATGGAATCCGGGTTCAATACCGGTTAGATCAACATTATGAACGGTTTCAAGCTCCATTTCTGTTGTCTGCAATGTGTAATCTTTCGTATAGTAATGTTCGCTCCATCCGCTGCTTTGGTTTTTTCCGAGTTGGGTGCTGTCCCAGCCGGGGGGTACATACGCATCAAGAAAAGTCATGTGTATTACCGTGTCGGTTTTGCCTGCTATTATTTGTGCGGCACTATTTATCACCCAACTGCCTGCCGAATGTCCGATCAAATGGATATGTTCCAGTTCAATGCCAGATGTAAGTACGGTTTTGGCCAGTCGCGGTCCGGCTATTTCCTGCGCATATTTGGCGGCGTCGATGGGATTTATCACTGCGGCTCCGCCATGCCAGTCGAAGACGGCGCATATCCATTCGTTAGGGTCAACCCTGCGGCTTATTTCTTTTGCTATCTGCCCCGGCCAGTCGTCTATCCCCTTGTCTATCCACCCGTGGGTTACTATTACAGCTTTTTTGGCGGAGGGGGGGATATTAAATTTGCCCGTTAACACTACATTGGGATCGGAGCTTTTCCCTGGGCCGACTATAAAGTACTGCATAAAAAAAGTTCCCTTGTCCTCAACCCCGAGAACGCCGGACCGGCCTGCTTTAACTGTTACCGGAGCGTCAACCTGTTTATTCATGCCTGCCGAGCGCAGAAGATCGACAACATTTTCGCGGACCTTTTCTTTGTTGCCAAGCTCGGCAAAGCTCAATCCGGCTAAAACCAATGTCAACAAAACCAATGAAAGTGTAATCGTCTTAAGCATTATTGTCCTTATTGAGGGTAACATTTTCATTAAGCAGGGCCTCGAAGAAGCCTTTTTTCTTTAAGAACTGATACAGGTATGACACGCCGACCAGTACCATGCCGGTTGCGAGAAATGCTCCGACCCTGTAAATACTTTCAACTTCACTGGTGTCAACTATAAAGACTTTAGCGAGCAGCAGGACAAACAGTCCCAGTGCGATGTACCTTAGAACTGTATTTTTCTTCCAGAATCCAATTGCCATAAGCACGGCTCCGTATGCTGCCCACATTATCGATATATACATATGGGCCAGGAACCTCCAGTTTGGCAGTCTTTCGGCATATTTATTAATACAATGCCAGTAAAGATAGATTTCTTCGGTCAGCAAGAGCCACAGTACGACCAGACCTGTGACAGCGAAAAGTTCTGCTAATGCAGAATTATATTTTTCATCTTTGATCCTACTAAAAAATATTCCTACCGCAAACAAAGCCGCTACAAATAACAAGGCTATTACAAATTCATGGTTTGCGAAAATCCTGAAGTTTTCGCTGTATATCATGCTAAATGCTGCGACCGTGTAGGCCGATCCGGAAAGGCCGATCAAAGCTGTGAATCCTTTGCATATTTGGCCCTTTGGACTTATAGGCTTTAGAAGGGGCAAAAGCATGGTCGCACCGAAGATCGGTATCATGCCCTTGCTGAAATGTATGCCAAGCTCCTTAATTAAGTGCAGGTTGTATTTGCAATGACAAAACCACTCCATCGATAAAGCTAACCCCATGATAACCATCATTGCGATATAACCGATCTGGGCGATCTGGCCGGAAAGTTCTTCATCCAGTTTGCTATTTCGGTATAGCAGGTGCAATACATATCCGGATAATGCAACAAGAACCCATGTACCGAAGACGGGGTTTGCGATCAGTCTAAAGGGTGTTGCATGCATTGGAAGGTGACATATCAGGTTGCCGCAGCTAAGCAGAAAAGTTACTCCGCCGGCGATGTGATTGATAATGCTGTCGTATTTAAGTCCTATCACAGTCAGTATGACAGCCTCAATTGCCCACGCCATTGTCAATGCATGCATTTTGAAATACAGCGGAAGGGCAAGTGTAATAAAAGATATCGCTATTGTCAGCAGGACGGCCTGAAGTTCCTGATCTTTGCTGTTGCTTAAATAAGCCATCCATAACACGATCAAATGTGCCAGACCCATGGCCAGCGCACCGGATGCAAGCCAGTACCTGTGTTGAAAATGCAGAATGTCCCAAAGAAAATATATTGTTATTCCGGCATTTATCGCGATCAGGACCACGTTTATTTTATTGGTCTGTAATTTTTTTGTTAATTCGTAAAGGACCGGCAGTATGAGATATATCGCAAAGAACAGGCACAACCATCCGATCGCTGTAAGCAATTGCGGATTTTTTATCAGTTGTTCGAGTGTTCCGGGCCTGTAGAATTTGAAATACCATCCTGCGTAAAGCAAATATGATCCTGCCATGGACAGCACGTTTACGGGTGTCCATCTTCTTTTATAGGCGCATGCGATCGCACCTATGCCTAATACCAGTGTATAGCTGAACAGCAGGGCGGGTTTATTCTCTCCGGTCGATACGATCACCGGCGTTAAAAAACCTCCGAGCAGGCTTATAAATGCTATCAAGATCTCATCCAGCGCAAAGGCATATGCCATGGCTCCGGCGGTTATTAATATTGACAATGCAAAACCCGGAAGGGTTCCTATCAGGCCGTAATAACGGTATGCCGAAAAAACCGCTGCATACAGAAGCGCAAAGCCGAGAGCTGTGACTCCTTTTGCAACGACTTCGTAATCCCGACGTCTGGTTATTTCACCGATAATAAGTGCGATAAGTCCGCCGATTGCTACCGATATCACTCTGCCCATTGGTCCGATGGAAAAGGTTTCGTATGCGTATTTCAGGAAAAATGCAACGCCGAAAAATATCGTGATAACACCCGCTATCAGAACCAATCTCGTACCGATCATCTGTTCGAGCCCGGCATTATCTTTTTTTGTAAGTTCAGATGTTGCTGTAGTTGCCACCTCTTTTTTGAGGTCCAGATCTGTTTGGGTATGCATTGGTATTTTTTGGGGTTGCACAGGCTTTGGTTTTATCAGCGGTTTCATTTCCGACAAAGGAACCGGTTTTGGAATTACCGGCGGCGGGGCGGGTGTTTTGGTTTTCTCTGTTTGTAAGCCGTGTTCTTTCAAAGCAGACTTTTTTCTAAGCTGATATTCCAGTCTTCCTAACTTATTAAGGGTTGTAATGCTGACGATAAGAGCGATCGGCCCGCATAAAACTATGGCGATTCCCAATAAGATCAACATAATCATATACTCTTCCATTTTAAAGCTCCTTATTACTAAGGTTCTTTGTTTTTCATTCTTCCTTGTTTTTGGCTTTATTCTTCAGTTCGAAAGCCCTCGCTATTACGTAAGCTATCAAGGCAAAGATAAAGAATACCAGCAGCATCCACGCTATGCCGCCCAGGGTTCCTATCACTGTTCGATAGACTTCCAGCACCCAGCGTTCGGCATTGAGCTGGACGATTTCTGCATGTTCGACCATTGGTTTGGTGATGTATTTTTCAAGCGAATGGATCCTTACGCCGCTGGATATTCCAGTTACATATATTGCGAATTTAATGTACCTTGTCCAGGCACTGCTTATTTCATCCGAGATTATTCGATTTAGTATTTTATCGATCGGTGTTTTGAAGACCAGTATCATGATCGACGATACCAAGAACGCTATTACGAATGTTGCGATGAGTAGTGTAATAAACATTTTTTTCTCCTTTCTGAAAAATTAGTTTGCGTTATTATACTTCCAACAGCATTATTTTAACAAATACAAATTTCAAAAACGCCTCATAAGATACCTATGGTTCTGCGAAACCTCCCCGGGTCGAATAAACAGGTCCGGATGTGGAGCTCCGGTAGCTTTTGAGAAATATGGATCCAAGGCCTCAGCCTGTTTAAACAGTGCCTGTCCCTGTTCCTTATTACCTGAAAAAAATTTGTACTTGGATTGTACTCCGAGTGCGTACGCTAACATTGGCTGAACAGGCCCTGATTTTATGTATCTTGTCACAGCTTCATCACCTGATTTTATACATCTTTGAAATAATTCTTTATCATCCCCGGCTCCCATTGCGCCGAAAGTATAATATATGCTAAGATCCAAAAATAATGACGCTTTTTCAGGATCAATTTCAATTGCTTTTTTAAAATAAGAAACTGCCTCATCGACTTTATCTTCCCTTAAATATGCTTTCCCAAGTTCTTCAATCACTTCGGCATTGTCTTGGTGTTTTTTCAGCACTTTTTGCCAATAATCAATTCTATCGACATTTTCCGGCAGCAGCATTGACCTGGCTTTGGCACCATAAACTTCATCCATAGCTTCCAGTTGCTTTGCATATTGTTCGGCCTTTGACTTGTCTCCGCCGACCTCCTCAGGAAAATCACTGTAAAGCTCGACAAGATAGAGCAATGTCTGATAATGATCCGGCTTGGATTTTAATGCAGATTCGAAAGCTCCGATTGCCCTTGCTAATTCTGCTTTAGGTTGACCTCCCGTCATTAAACCGTAATAAGCCTGCATAAAATTAATGTTTCCTGCAAAAGAGGCATACGTAATATTTTTGGGATTGAGTTCCACGGCCATTTCAGCGTTTTTTTGCGCACCGCGCATCATATCAACTAAGTTTTCCATTTTTCCGCCCCCTAATGCCATATGCATTTGTATTCTTGCAAGTTCATAATAGGCGGCTGCATCTTTAGGGTTCTCGGCCAGTGTCTTTTCCAGAAGCTTTTGAGCATCCTCTATCTTTCCGTCCATTCGAAGCTCATAAGCTTTCACTGCTGCACTTTCACCTTTAGTGTCAGAACCCTTGGCTTCCTCCGCTATGACCGTACCGAACATCACCAGACTCACAAACCCACATACCAAACAAATTGTAATTTCTTTCTTTTCCATTTTTATTCTCCTTATTTTGATTTTAATATTTTATTTTAAAACAATTATTATGCGGCTGTGTTTTTGCTGCTATTTGTAAAAAGATGTTTATTGCGGAAGTTTTGTTTAACAAATAAAATCAGAAATACTGCACTCAATCCCACCGGCCAGTTGCCAAATCTGCTGAACATTGTCTGTATCCTGTAAACAGGGACTTCTGCTGTTATTACTCCCGGGCCATCTTGAAAATGATCCATTTGCGTTAGAATCTCTCCTGTTGGCAAAATGATCGCACTGATTCCGTTAACCGCTGCACGTACAATTGCATACCTTGATTCTATTGCTCGATGGATGCTGTTTTGCATGTGTGCATCTTTAACCGTTGCCCAGTCTAATGTGGGCAAGGCTATTATGCTTACTGGCATACGCCCGTATTTCCTGGATAATTTTGTGAAGTTATCGTCCTGGCATATCATCCCGCCGACATGTTTGCCATTTATCTCTATGGTTTGCAAGTCACCGTTGCCCCTGTTGGAGTCTTCAAATAGTGTAAGATATGTTTTAGTGTATTCGCACATCAACTGTCCCGTATTGTCTATGAACATCAGTCGGTTTTTGTTTTCGCCGGCGTTAAAATATCCTATTGCCAGGTATACCATGTTATCTTTGGCAATTTTGCTGAAACGCCTTAGCCATTCAGGTCGATCATATTGATCTATGTAAAACCCCATTTCTCCTGATACTATAAGCTTTGCTCCTTTTTTGGCGGCATATGAAGCAGGTTCAGCAAAGAATTTATTAAATCCTTTTGTCTTCTGGATATCATGCTCGACTAGGTCTTCATCACACCAGCCGATAGCTGCCACCTTTATTGTGTTTGAAACTTTGGGTAATACACAGGCAATATTGGCAGAGGACAATATTGCGATCTCAGCCAATGCTGTTATCAGTATCCTGGTTCGTATCTTTACATGAGTAATGAAATTAACAGCAAGAGACTGTAAGGATGCTAATGTAAAGCTTATGGCACTTATTCCTGCTAATGATACGAATTGAATGAGATTCGGATAGCTTGACCAGCACCGTACAAGTGACTGGGCAGTGCCCCAGATCGGAACGAAGGTATAATTGGCCCAGTCAAGCACAACAAAGGCAGCTCCTACAGCAATGGAACCGGCAATTGGTGATCTCCTAAGAAAAATCGCTGAAACACCCGCAAAAACCATCATTGTTGCGGTTAATTCCAAAAGCAAAATAACGGTTATCGGTATCGGCAGTCGAAGCATTGCTATTTGCGGCAAGGTATACATAATCCCCATATACATTCCTGACGTAAGCATTATTCTTAAGCCGATCTTTTTATCAGTTCCAAAATAAAGGATAGGAATGAGTGCTATAGCCTGTAACCCGGTTGCAGGAGAGTACATCTGGCCGAGACTCATTAATAAGCCGCTTGTTGCCCCACCAATCCGGCACAAAACTTCTTTTTGCGTAGCCATGGTTCTCTCCTTTCGTTTGCAGCCATATAGTTAATATATTAACTAGTTTGGCAAAAAATATTGGTTTTTTAAATTTTACAAACAGAGTATTCTTGAGAGGTCTTGCTGCCCTGGAAACATTTTGCAGGACGTTTAATTATTTGCTTAAAGGCGTGCATCATAGAATCAATGTATTTTTTCGAGACATCGGACATTAAACACACCTGTATCCAATTTTTTTCCATTAGGTATTGACTTTTGTAACCTAACAGAAATCCTGCCGTTTCCAATTGTGAGCCGATAAGATCAGAGTGAAATTGTTGCGGCAGGGCGATTGTCAATACCGAAGCACAATTATCTTTATTTTCTATAACAGGATAAAGATCAAGGCCACAAAACGCATTTCTTAACAGGTCTAAAAGTAATGTATTTTCTTTGACTTTGGTTTTTAAATCTAAATTTCTAATTGCTGTATATAAGGCATTGATTAAATTTGAATTTATCGTAAAAGGTACGCCGTTCTTTTGAGAATACGTTTGTAAATCCATGTACATGGGTAAACTTTTATTTGTTGTGTTCAATAGTTGGTCGTAAAACACCATGGATATTCCGGAAAATGAACACAATCCCTTTCCGCTTACACCTGAAGCAAGGTATACATCTTTCAGGTCCAATACACAGTTGCCAATAGAACTTATGCAGTCCTGGCATAATAGTACGTTATTATTTACGCAGATTTCTTTAAGTATGTTCATACTATTCAACATTCCTGTCGAAGTTTCGCAATGTACCGACCATAACCATTTGATCCTGGGATTTTCTTTTATGACATGCTTGATTTGTTTATAGTCAAATGCTTTGCCCCATGGATATGATAAGACTTCAAATTGCAGATCAAATCGCTCGGTGTTTTTAATAAGCCTTTCCCCAAACTCACCATTGGTTAAAATAAGACCTTTACCAGCTATTAATGATAAATGTCCCGCAATAACATCATTTGCCAGGGTGCCTGAGCCTGTTAATAATTCTACTTTTTTGGCATTAGTCAATTCCGTTAAGGCCTTTTTAGTGTCATTATAAAGAGTTGTAAAATCTTCGCTTCGGTGTGATATGGAAGGTTTATTAAAGGCTTTTATAACTTCAGGTGATATTTTAACGGGGCCGGGCATCAAATTTACGCCTTCTGCAGACTTTATGTCAACCAGCGTTGATTTCGCTTTATAGTGTTCTTCAGGAGTGAGATACATAGGTTGAAAACTTGCCTCAACAGTACCGACAACCGGTCCAAATGGTTTAAAACCGATATGCTTATATAATTTTTGTTGTTTTAAAATCCCGGAAATGACAGCTATGTCATGCCCTTTCTCAAGACAATATTCTACCGTTTTTGTAAACAATCCCTGCAATATCCTGCTGTAACGACGTTGTTTTTGAACAGCTAAAAGACGCACTTCACAGATAGAATTGAAAGGAGGTAAATATGAGTCGAGGTTTTCCAGTTTATGATCGAGAGAAAAAGGACGCTTTTCTAATATAGATAACATTCCGACCAGTAATCCCTTGTTCAGACAAATAATATACGTATTGTATTTGTGGAATTTATCTACTAAAGTTTTATCAGGATTAGGATCGTAGCGAGGGATCTCTTCTACAAAAGTTTCATAGATCATTTTGCTGATCTGTTCAAATTCCCGGTTTTTGGAAGCTATTTTAAATTCCAATCCATCAGTCATTTTTTTTGCTCCTTTGTCGCCAAATCCCCGATTTTGCGGGAGTAAATGTTTCATTTACAAACTGTAAAATATTATTACGATGTGCAAATATAATTATAAGACATAGTGCCGTTACTACTGAAAAATCGAATATTGAATAATCTAATAATGTTGCTGATATCGGTAAGGTTCCAAAACCGACTAATCCCGAGATGACATATTTTTTTAAGCAAAGTTGTAAAATAGTAAAAGTGATGAGCAATAGAACGACAAGATAATAATCGAACACCAGCATAGCACCTAATGAAACAGCGATTCCTTTACCTCCTTTAAATTTTAATTGAATCGGCCAGATGTGACCGATTGTTACAGCGGCTATAGATAATGAAATTGCCAAGGTTGCCGGTTTTAATGCTATTGAAATTAACAATGCCGCCACTCCTTTGAGGAAATCCAGTGCCAGAGTGATATAAAAGCCTTTTTTACCTAGAACTCTGCCAACGTTTTTGGCACCGGTACTTGAACTGCCTGATTTTCGGATGTCCTTTCCGGTCCACAGCAGCGTTAAATAATAACCATTGCTTATACATCCAATCAGATAAGCTATTAAAACAACCAGTATTTCTCTACTATAAGCCATTACAGTATTCCTGTCTCTATGAAAGGCTGCTTCTAATTTTTTCCATATCAGAGATGAGTTTTTTCTGCTCGGCTATTTTTAAACAAGCCATTGTTTTTTTTATTCTGCCGGCATAAATGGGCTCGACCTTGTCCAGCAGCGATTTTCCCTTTGTTGTCATCATTATAATATTAAATCTTCTGTCATCGGCTGCGGTACGCTTAACAAGCCGGGCTTTTTCCATTCTGTCTATAAGCGAGGTGATATTTGCCTTATTTACCAGCATCATTTGGCTGATGCGTGCCTGGCTGAGCCCACCTGACTCGCCGCATTGATGTTTAAGGAGCATAAGAACGTTGAACTGAACATCGGTTAGTCCGAACGGTCGCAGTGAATCAGTGACCTGTTTTTTTGCAGCAGAAGCCGTATAATATATGTTCAGCAAGGCTTCATGCGGCAGCAGGGCGATGGGGTTTTGCAGTTGTAATTCTTCTTTTAATCCCATTTTTACATCCTTTTTAGTTAACTCATTAATAGTTTATATATAAACTATATACTATGAAACTAATTCGTCAAATTAATTTTTAAAAATTCTTGTATTTTTTTGGGGTTGCCGGCAGAAATCGCTATTTTTAGCGTGTTATTGCGGTTTTTGGGGGATTTTTTCGAGCGTTTTTTCTACTAATTCCATGGGCAGGCCCATGACATTTGTGAAGGAGCCGTTTATTTTTTCGACAAATTCATCGCCGCTTTCCTGTATTCCATAGGCCCCGGCCTTGCCCTGCCAGTTGTTGCTTTTGATGTGCTCGGTGATCTGTTCAGCGGTGAGCTTTTTCGGGTAAACTATTGTTGTTTCTGCCTGCGTGATATTGATATTGTCTTTGAGCCTGATAAATGAAACTGCTGTTATGACTTTGTGAGGCCTGGAAAAGAGTTCCCTTGTGATCCGTTCGGCATCTTTGGCGTTTGCGGGCTTACCTATTATTGTTCCGTCGAGGTCCACGATGGTATCTGCGCCAAGTACGAGTATATCAGGATATTTTTCTGCGATACTTACAGCTTTTGCGTATGCAAGCTCCATCGCGAGTTGCTCTGGTGTTTTTCCGCTTACAGGATATTCAGATTCATCGACAGTTGAAGGTATTACTTTAAAAATATAACCGGTTTTTTCGAGGAGCTGTTTTCGGCGAGGTGATGCCGAGGCCAGTATGAAGGGGTCTTGCGTGGTATTGGTCATTTTTTATTCTTAAGCCTGATATTATAAACTATCTTGTTACAATAGGCCAGGTACTGTTTTTCGATCGTGTTGAAGTCTTCACCAATGTACAATTCGAATAATTTTGTGGAAACATATTCGTTAAACTGAACCGTCATTGGTATATTTCTGTCTGCTGCGATCTCTTTCAGCCTTGGATCTATTTCCCATGTACCCCTGAGCGCACCGAGCAAAAGGCTTTGATATTTTCTCAGCCTTCTGCCGTAGTCATCTTCGCGTAAAAACCGCACCAGTGCATAAGACTGGCCGTAAAATGCTACGACCGAATCAGTGTTGTGTACGACCTGACCCGGATTGAGAGCAATAAGCTTTCTTAAGGGTATCATGTTTTTCGAAACGATAGATTGCTTTAACGCTCCCAGCCTGCCAAGGTTCATGTCCGGCTGAAAACTGAAATTGCCTTTTTCGTATTTACTTTTTTCAAAAAGAGTCGCTATTCCTTCGTCCAGCCAACTTGGAAGACGAAAAGCAAAGTGTTTGCTGTTGAACTGATGCCATCCTTCGTGTGCCAAAACCGAGAACGTGCTCGTCCTGCCGATGTTGTATGTTACGCATGCGCCGTTGAGATAATAAGCACCCTTGGTTATTTGCATGTATGCTTCGGCGCTGGCTCCTGCAAATTCCTTTGTAAATTTTTCCCACTGATTGCGGTTTTCAAAAAGATATATCTTCAGCCTTGTTTCCGTCTTTATCGGCTTGGGAAGCTGCTGCTGGTATGCCCTGTGAGCGGATTCCATAAACGCGGGGATCTGACGCAGCATCAACGGTTCCATCAGTGTTGTATATATATCATAATGATTTGTCGTTATTATAAGTCCCTGTCCGTAGGCATTATGCCATTTGCTTACTTTCTTTACAGCGGGTAAATTGTTAAGGGAGTTCATTATATCAAACGTCCCCAAGGTGCGAGAAAGAGAATCACCGGCTGCATCACAGAAAGCCTGTTCATTGCATACAGAGATAAGCAGGAGTGCTAAAGTTACAAGGATTGTTTTTTTAGATGTCTTCAAAATCAGCTCCGAAAATATCTGCAGTAAACAAATATACTTCTGTTTTCGGATCCTTCCACGCGTCTTCCTTGAGTCCGGCTTTGTGTCCGCAGCAGTATGAAAGAAATTCTTTCTTATTCCATCCCGTTTCTGTTGCTACCTGCGGCAGAAAACAGCCCGACCTATAGCCTTGCTTTATATATATGCCATCAATACCAAGCCGCAGGCTTAGAGGATCGTTAGTTTTCTTCAGTTCGGAGAGTACCGATATCTCAATGTCCAGCTCGCTTAGCTCGTCGGGTGTTATCGGGTTGGACATAAATCTCGGGTCGCCTGTGCTGCTTGAAACACCCATATCGCTGATAAGCTGTATGAGGGGTTTATCCGAAACGAACTGGCCGATGCAGCCCCT
>JAFGKL010000115.1 GCA_016928585.1 Sedimentisphaerales bacterium | reverse complement strand
ACCTCTTAGTTCTTCCATTTGATTCTTTTATGCTCTGTGTCTTCTCCTTAATGCCAATATACCCAAGCCAAACAGCATTATTGTTGCCGGCTCGGGAACTGCATCGACAAAACCATTTACCGTAATCTCATGATCTATCATATCCAGGTTCCTGACCTGAGCAATAAAGTAGGCGCTGTCATACCCGGCATCATCAAAAGAATACGCAGTGGTCGGAGTGCCATTGTACCCACGTTTGGCTTGAATACCCATGGAGAAAGAATCTAAATAAATATCGATCAAGCTGTCTACCCCGCCAAGTAAATCAGTAATGGTCACGGCAGAATCTACTCCGCCAAGCAAATCTGTTATAGTTACAGCCCCAAGCGTTGCCACGTCTGAGACACCGTCGACCACAGTATAACCCCGACCATCACTGCCGCCAGTCCATTCAACATGCATATATGCCCCTTTGTTCCAATCATCTACTGAATTGGTCCAATCCGAAGTTTTAATTACTCCTACACGAAGTTGGTAATTGGCATTCGCCGGAAAATCATCAAAACCAAAAACAGCATAACCGTCAGCATCAACATCGCCCATTTTTGTAAAGACGGCCAAATGATTATATTCCTCAGATCGGAGTTGTCCGTACCCGTTAGCAGACGTAACGCTCCCGGAAAGAGTAACAAGTGGCGCAGCACTTGCCGTCCCGGTTACAACTACCAAAATTACCATGACAACGATTGTTTGCTTTGGTGACAAAATTTTCATGATTTTCTCCTTTCACTCTAAAGTTAATCTTTCTCTTTCATACAATTTACCTGTTAAATTAAAAGGGAGACTGTTCCGATAAATCTCTCCTTACAATATATACACGTTTAGCTTGAACCATTATGGAGAAAGTATCCGGATAGATATTGACCAGGTTGACTCTCCTGCCGAGAGATCGGTAATATAAGAAAATCATGGACAGGCACTTATTAATCGTTTTAATAAATGACCTTTTCAAAGAACCTGCAAACAACACCCCCATCCAAATAAATATTATTGGTCATTATAAGGCAATGTCAATGACCTTAAATTTAATAAAGCAAAAAAACATTGTCAAGAAATCAACTATTACTATTACCAGAAAACGATATAGAACACAGCGACAGCAAGAATTACCAGACTACCGAAGATCTTTGCTTCGATGCTGGTTTTTATCACAATATCTTTACGAACCGGCAGTTCTCTTGACTCTTTTAACGGCTTACAGAACGTGATCAATATCATTATCAAAATCACAAGCTGGAATACTACCGCTACCTGGATTAGAAAATGTAATTCAGGTGCGAAAAGCTGGAATGTGCCATAAATGATCGGCCCTGATATCAAAGCAGCCACCCCGGCTGCGCCGGGAGCGGTAGGAACCATCATGCCGAACAAAAACGCAGCCACTACGCCCGGCCAGATATACCCCTGAAATTGCTGAATGAATTGGAAAACTCCGCCAAATTTAGGGTTAGCCAGCATCGGCGCCAAAAAGCAGCCGATAACAACAAAAATCAGGGTCATCACACGTCCAAAAAACAAAAGACTTTTTTGCGAAGCATTGCGATTGACCATTCTGTTATATACATCCATAGTAAATATCGTAGAAGCCGAATTAAGCATCGATGCCAAAGAACTGATCACTGCGCCGGCGATGGCCGCAAACATAAATCCTCTCAGTCCCGGGGGGACAAGGTTACGTATCAGCATTGGGAAAGCTTCATCGGGTGCACTCATCTGGCTGCTGTAAAGCTGATAGGACATAATGCCGGGCATTACAATAGCAAACGGAACCAGCAACCATAACGCACCTGCGAAGATAACACCAAGTTGACCGTCACGCAGCGTTTTTGCAGCAAGGTTTCGCTGAACGATAAACTGATTCAAACCGCAATAATAAACCAGCACAATCCACATACCGGAAGCAACACCTGTCCACGGCAGCCCCGCATTATTTGAAGGAAGGACCATATGAAGTTTTTCTGAATTGCAAACTGAGAAATTTTCCCATCCTCCGCAGGCATGTAAACCAAGAAAGAAAATGATTACTCCCCCAAGCAGCAAACCGCCTCCCTGAAACAGATCCGCCCATGCAACAGCTTTTAGTCCTCCCCAAACCGTATAGGTTGCCGCAAGCAGACCGATGAGCCATACCCCTTTTATCATCGAAAGACCAAAAATCGTTTTTAATGTTAAACCACCCGAATAAAGTACCGCTGTCAGCAGAACTGCAACATAAATTACCACGGTGATGATCGCCATGATCGCACGCGCCAGCGAATTATATCTGTACTCCAGGTATTCCGGCATTGTGTAGATACCGGCTTTAAGAAAACGAGGCAAAAGTGTAAAAGCAATAATAACGATTCCCACACTGCCAATGAGCTGCCAGTTGCTAACCGCCAAACCAACAATGCCGGCCCCCTGCCCGGCCATACCGACAAACTGCTCTGTTGATATATTAGCGGCAACAATGGATATACCGATAAGCCACCAGGTCAGGCCGCGACCCGCAAGAAAATAATCCTCACTGCTTTTTTCTTTTCGGCTCTTAAAGAGACTGACACCGATGACTATTGCAAAAAAACCAACAAATACAACTATATCAGCAACATTCAGTTCCATCTATCACATCCTTAATTCATTATTGGAGTCACTTTCGTGCGGCTTTGATCGCTTCGAATACAGCCAAAAGATTCTCCGTGGGAACATTGCTCTGGATATTATGAACGCTGTTAAAAACAAATCCGCCGCCTTCTGCGAAAACTTCTATACGCTCAAAAACTTCTCGATATACCTGCTCAGGTGTCCCAAACGGAAGGGTTTTCTGCGTATCTACGCCGCCTCCCCAAAAAACAACATCTTGACCGAATTCTTTTTTAAGGTTTTTGGGATCCATCCCCTCTGCCGAACACTGTACGGGATTTAAAACATCAAAACCTGCTTCAATAAAATCCGGTATCAATTCATAGATCGCACCGCAGGAATGTATAAACGTTTTCCAGTTAGTAAGTTCGTGAATTCTGTCGTTCACCGCTTTGTGGAACGGCTTGAACAGATCACGATAAGCCTGTTTTGAAATGAACAATCCCCTTTGCGTGCCAAAATCCGTCCCACTTATAAAAACAGCCTGTACCTTATCACCAACAGCTTTGGCAAGCCGTTCAATATTTTTAAGTGCAATTTGACATTGGGTTTCAAACACCTTGTAAACATAATCACGTCTTATTGCTGTAGAAACATACCACTCTTCAACATCCCTGATGCCTTTGGGGTCCTTCAGCCATGTCGCCGGCACAAGTGCGATATCACCAAATCCGGCTCCCGGCAGCGTCATATAAACACCATAATCAGTGTTTTCATATAGGTCGGAAGCTTTATCTGCAAAATATTTAATATCTTCGTTGCTTAACAGCCCAAAATCTTCACAGTTATCAGCAGGATCAAGGTCCTCTTCCTTAAAAGGTTTTTGCCTGCTTACCGCATCGAAAAAATACCCGCCTTTGGGCATTAAGGCACAGTACGGCACAGAGGTGTCCCCTTCGGGGTACATAAGAATATTGCCATCGCGATCAACTGTGTAATTGAATTTCTCGGGAACTAGCACCGGCGTTCCGTCGGGCATATCAAATGGCTTCCAGCCTTCGTCTTTAAAGCCGAACATATTAGTTGGAGGATAAAAACCCACCACATCAAGATCGAGCGCCTGCCTTAGCCTTTCATCTATTTCACCAAGCATTTGGAATGGTTCTACGATCTTAACACGATAGTCAGGATCGCCGATCAATTCTTTATGCAAACGGTACACCGCCCCGGCCCCCATGCCGGTTTGGCCGCCGGCACCAAAATCAACACAAAGCCTGTCGGGCTGCCGATGATCAAGGGTTTTTATAAACCGCTCTCTGGGAGTAAGATGATCTTTGATCTTGTTCGCTTTCTTCACAAGTTAACCCTTTATTTCAACTGATCGAATTGGAACGAGTACTGCCCTGACCCGACATTAACGACAGCAGTATCTCCATCTTGAGACGTTGCCAGAATTCCTGAAGCTTCTTTAACCTTCTTGCCTCCCCCAAGAAGATTATTTATAGTAGCCAAAATTCCCGAAGCTTCCTTAACTTTTTCACCACCTTCAAGAACATCCTTTAAATCGGTCGATGGAATTCTTATTGTCGCACTGGTATTTGGCGGAATTTCTACATCGAGCATAGTTGTTTTACCATCAACTTCCCACTTTGACTCGATCGGTCCGTACATCGATTCCAAACGTGCCATGGCATATGTAAGGTCGCCTCCCGGATTCGGCTGGATGATAATATGCTTGTAGCCGGGATTTGCCTCGTCGATCTCGATACCCGCAACAACACGATAAAGCCATTCGCCAATCGCACCATAAGCGTAATGGTTGAATGAGTTCATACCACTGTTCTGGAAGGAACCGTCAGGTTTGATGCCGTCCCAGCGTTCCCAGATGGTCGTGGCTCCCTTGGTTATCGGATAAAGCCATGAAGGATATTCTTTCCTGTTAAGCAGCATATAGGCCTGATCGAGATAGCCGTATTCCGAAAGCACATGACAGATCGCAGGCGTCCCAAGGAATCCCGTCGTGATATGTTTGAAATGGTCAACATCTTTCGCAAGTCTCTGGGCGGCATTTGCTTTAAATTTGTCCGGCATCAAATCAAAAGCAAGAGCCAGTGAATATGCAGTTTGGGTCTCTGAAGAGATTCGACCGTTAGCAGTAACAAATTCATTCAGGAACGCTTTTTTGATCTTCTTTAGCAATTGCGAATATTTGTTGGCATCGCTGTTTTTTTTGAGGATCCTGGCTGTTCGCATAAGCAGATCTGTACTTCGAACAAAATATGCCTGCCGGACCAGATCCTTAGAGGTGGTTGCACCGGGGTAGTCTGACCAATCTGTGCTGAAAGCAAGCCAGTCACCAAAAGTAAAATCATTTTGCCACAGATAGTTCTTGCCTGCATTGGTGGCCATGTAATCCACCCAGGCTTTCATACTGGAATATTGCTTTTCGAGGATGCGCTCGTCTCCGTAACAAAGATACACTGTCCATGGAACAACGACTGCCGCGTCTGCCCAGCCCGCTGATGCGGACTCTCCGCTTTCTTTACCGATTGAAAGTACATTAGGTATAACATGTGGCACAGCTCCACTGGACTGCTGGTCAACAGCAACGTCAGCCAGCCATTTTGTGAAAAAGCCTGCAACATCTGCATTGAAGCAGGCGGTCCTTGCAAAGACCTGCGCGTCACCGGTCCAGCCCAGACGTTCATCACGCTGAGGGCAATCTGTCGGCACATCGAGAAAATTTCCTTTTTGACCCCATTTAATATTATGCTGCAACTGGTTGAGCATTGGATTCGAGCACTCGAAAGTTCCTATAGGTGTAATGTCCGAATGAACAACGATCCCGGTTAAATTATCAAGCGAAAGCTCCCCCGGCCAGCCTTCGACCGCGACATAGCGGAAGCCCTGAAAAGTAAAGCAAGGCTCATAACTCTCCGGGCCTTGACCTTTCAGAATATATTCGACGGTTTGTCTGGCGTTTCTGAGGTTTTCAGTATAGAAATTACCATTTCTATCAAGAACTTCAGCGTGACGCAGCTTTACCTTAGTACCTGTGGGCCCTTGTACATTCAGCCTTATCCATCCGACCATGTTCTGACCCATATCGACAACCGTTTCACCGGCTGGAGTCGTGAATATCTTTACTGGCTTGATCTGTTCTATCTTTTTTACCGGCGGTCCGGCCGGTGCAACAAGAATATCCTTGCTGTGATTTGCTACAGTAACAGACGACCAGGACGAATCGTCAAAACCCGGCTTACTCCAATCTACTTTTTCCAGACGCGCATCGTATAGCTCTCCATCATAAATATCTGAGAAAAGAATTGGCCCGGTTGCGGCTTTCCATGACTTATCAGTAGTTATGATCTCCCGACTGCCGTCTTGGTATACTATTTCGATCTGTGCAAGAAGTGCGACTTTCTCACCGTACAGATTTCTGGACTTACCCCATGCAAGACGACCACGATACCAGCCATCGCCAAGAATAGCACCGAAACAATTAGCTCCGGGTTTGATCATACTGGTTATATCATATGTCTGGTACTGTAGGATATTATGATAAGACGTCCACCCGGGCGTAAAAACCTGGTCACCAACCTTCTCGCCGTTAAGCTGCATTTCATAAAGACCTAAACATGTTATATATGCACGAGCTGATTTAACTTCTCGGTCAACTTCAAACTGTTTTCGAATCATTGGACATGGATTTGAACTGTTCATATCCTCTTTCAAAACCGGTTCGATCCAATCGGCAGCCCAGTCATCTGGTTTTAGCAGCCCCATTTCCCACAAAGCCGGCTCGCTCCAATCTGACAAATTGCCATGATTGTCCCAAACACGAACCTGCCACCAGATCCGCTGGCGAGATGTCAGGGGAGACCCTTGATAGACTACATGCGTTGACTGATCTGATTTAACCTTTTTTGCTTCCCAGATCAGGTTTGCTTCTGAGGCCAGATCCTCCGGGTTTCCGGCTGCACGGATATGGTAAGCTGATTGTTCTTCCGCACGAACGGAGGATCTAATCTTCCAGCTAAGGCGCGGCTTTGCTGGGTCAATACCAATGGGATCCGTTTTATACTCACACTTCAAATCATATACCGACAGCTCGGCCGCTCGGCATAAATCTCCGCTTAACACAAAAGCCAACCCGCTAAAAATGAGACATACTGTTAGTAACTTACGCATTTTATTACCTCCAAAAAATATTCTTTGCAAGTATTGTTAATAATATAGAAGCAATGTCAACAGTAAATTAGTCTTCAACGTTCGCAACTGCGAGGATTGTAAATTAGGGCTTTAAAGAACGTGGGAATTGATCTTGTTAGGGTATAAAAAAAAGGTTTGTCATAGACAAACCTTTAATATGCAAGTAGGCCTCCACCTGTGCCGTGGAAGTACTTTTGAAAGGAACCCTTTACTTTAAAGTGGGCGGCTGTTGCTTTCGTCCGAGCGTCCTGTCAGGCAGGCATGCCCGATCCGTAAAGGTCTGGCCTCCCTAAGGGTTTTCATCGGTTCTTTCAAAATTATATACTTCTTACGAACACTGCAGGGGTCAACCCGCTAATATTCATCATATCAAATTCATTTTGAAAAATCAAGCTTAAATTGGATTTGAATCTTTTTATTTATCGTCAGTTTTTATAAATTTAATTAAACTTAAAAAGTAAATTTTTTATACGGCCCTTAACTCGGCCCCAAGACTGTTCTTAAGCTCATTAAGAATACTGTTTTCGAACTGGTCAACGGTTTCATGCTTTAAAGTACCTTCTTCATCTCTGAATACAAGAGAGGCAGTAACACTTTTTTTACCGGGATCGATAGGTTTGCCGCGATATATGCCGGCAAAAACGACATCCTCTAATTCATCTGTGGCCTTTTTAGCGATAGCTCCTGTAATATCCGCCCAACTGACAGGCTCATCAACTACGAGAGAAAGATCTCTTTTTATTGAAGGAAATCTCGGCAATGGTTTTACGGCAACTGCTTCCAGGTGAAGGTCTAGCAGGTCCTGAAGATCTAGTTCAGCAACGCTGATAACAGTCTGTGGAAGATCCATTTTTTTTACGGCCTGCTCCGATACCACGCCGGCAAAACCAACTTGTTTTCCGCTGACAAATATCTGGCCCGCAGCCTGAGCCCATTTAAATTCAGCAGGTTTTATTTCAACATTCGCTTCGCTGTTTATCACAGATGCCAACCCTTCAATGACCCCTCGCAATTGTCTGAAATCCCCGTCAACAGCAAGTGATATTTTTGTTCTTTCTATTGGAAGTTCCTGACCGGAGGGTTCAAAAGTATCGGCAATTTCGAATATCCTGCACGGAATATTACCGGCGTTATAATTTGACTTGAGCACATTGAGCAGCGAACCGATAAGGGTTTGCCTTAACATATTTGCGGATTTTCGTGAATCATCCTTAACAGAAATATGATCTCCCGATCCGCCCGAAAAAACCTCGGCAGTTTCCGCATCGGTAAAACTAATATTGATCGTTTCGTAAAAGCCGCAGCCGTTCAAATAATTTCTTAGCTTGCATGAAACTTTTTCTCGTTTGTCGGCGCGAGCCACTTCTATCTGTACTTTGCTCTGGACCGGAATATTGCCGTACCCATACCCGCGGGCAACTTCTTCGATCAGATCAGCTTCGCGAT
This sequence comes from Sedimentisphaerales bacterium, assembly GCA_016928585.1. Lineage (GTDB taxonomy): Bacteria > Planctomycetota > Phycisphaerae > Sedimentisphaerales > Anaerohalosphaeraceae > JAFGKL01. The sequence goes on along the minus strand of JAFGKL010000115.1, from coordinate 3,934 downwards.
AAATATCATGCCGCCAGCTCGGAACCGTACAGGTTACCACATCACCATCAAGGTTTGGCTTTAGGTCAAGCCCGGCAAGTATTCCAACCGCCCTTTCGCTGTCTATATCGATACCCAGCAAGCTGTTAAGCCTGCTTAAACGCATCTGAACACGCGTTTCGTCAGGCTTGCAAGGATAAGCATCGGCAACACCTTTTGCAGCCTTACCGCCGGCAACCTCGATTATTAGCTGAGCGGTCCGCTGTGAGGCCCAGTCGATCCTTTCAACATCCACATGACGTTCAAATCTAAAAGACGACTCCGAACTGATACCCAGTTTCCTGCCGGTCGTGCGAACCGTTACCGGGTCAAAGTGAGCATCTTCAAGCAGGATCGTCGTAGTGGTCTCAGATACCTCGGTATCAAGGCCGCCCATCACACCTGCTATCGCGACTGGTTTATCTGCATCGGCAATGATAAGCATACTCTCGTCAAGGTCGCATTTTGTCTCGTCAATGCTGATCAGTTTTTCACCTTTAACCGCTTTTCTTACAATGATCTGCTTGCCGCTTAATTTATCATAATCAAAAGCATGAGGCGGCTGGCCGGTCTCCATCATAGCGTAGTTAGTCGCATCGACAACGTTGTTGACGCTGCGGACACCGACGGCTTCAAGACGTTTTTTCATCCAGTCGGGACTTGGCCCAACCTTAATGCCAGTAATGATACGTGCGGTGTATCTTTTGCATAGATCCGGGCAGTCTATCCTGGCCGCAACAAAATCCGTCACTTCGACCTTGTCTTGGGGAAGGTTGATCTCGGGCAATTGCAGTTCTCCGCCTCCGGCGGCTGCTATCTCACGGGCAATTCCGATATGACTGAGGCAGTCGCCCCTGTTGGATGTTACTTCAATATCGATAACGGTATCACCATCAAGATATTCGATGCTTTCTGTCGGAAAACCAAGATCGCTAAGGGTTTCAGCAAGACTTTCCGCGTTTTGGTCGATCTGAACATAATTTTTTAGCCAGTCAAGCGAGATTTTCATTATAAAATACCTAAAAAAACGGCCTTTCAAGTTATAAATACAACACCGACAATAATCTTATCACAAATGCCTGTTATATCAATCTTTTTGGTACCTGCCAAGGCACTTTAAATCAAAATATCGGCCATTTTGCTACAATATAGCAACTCTTTTCCAAATATGGACTTATATAGAAAATTTCGACAGATTTTTTATTATTTTTATGAAAAATCAGGAATATCAAAAATCGTCCGATAATATTCTTGATTTATGTTATCAATTATCATATAATTATTGGGACTGGAGGAGTGCGGAAAACTTGCTTAGTTTATCATTTCAGGTTTTCCCACCGCTAAACTTATTTGTTACCCGAGGATGGGTATTTTAACGGCTTACTGTCAGTAGGTGTGTTTGCGCAAGGTCGGAGTCTGAGCAAGAGATGAGTGACGCCAATGACAGAATGAAAGCACAAGGATTTGTGTCTGACAAAAACAAAAGTCTAAATGAAAGACAGCGGGCGGTCTGCGCTGATCAAAACAACGATCAGGTCATCGAAGAGGATTTTATAGGGTGCTCGACAGCTTTTGATTCTATCCTCGAAACTATCAAAACGATCGCAGCAAGAAAATGCTCCATAATCATTTCCGGTGAGACCGGTACAGGTAAAGAACTGGTAGCCCGCAAGATCCACGAAAACAGCGATAGGAATGAAAATACATTCGTTCCTGTAGACTGTACGACACTTACGGGCCAACTCTTTGAAAGCCAGTTGTTTGGTCATGTAAAGGGGGCTTTTACAGGTGCTATTGACAACACTCTTGGTTTCTTCAGGGCTGCGGACAAAGGCACTATATTCCTGGATGAGATAAGCGAAATACCGCATGAACTCCAGGCAAAACTGTTAAGAGTGCTTCAGGAAGGGGTAGTAACCCCTGTAGGATCAACAGAGTCGCACCCTGTCGATGTTCGGGTTCTGTGCGCAACAAACCGCGACCTTCGAAAAATGGTTCATGATAATGAATTCAGATCGGACCTGTATTACCGACTTAATGTCGTAAATCTCGAGATCCCGCCATTAAGGGAACGCAAGGATGACGTTGTGCTTCTGGCAGAGTATTTCCTCAGAAATCAGGCTGTCTTTTATGGCGAACCGTTAAAGAAAATTTCTGACAAAACACAAAATATACTAACCAATTACTATTGGCCCGGCAATGTCAGAGAACTGTCAAACGCGATGGAAAGAGCCTATGTTCTCTCGACAGGAAAAATGGTCGAGCCTTCGGCACTGCCTTCAGATATAATAATGGCCGAATACACAACTATGCCCAATTCTCCTTTACCCACACTCGATGAAGCAAAACGCAAGCTCATAAGCGAGGCCCTCAAGCTTACCGGCGGCAAAAAGCTTGCAGCAGCACAGATACTTAACGTTGAACGCAGACAGCTTAATAGAATGATCGAAAAATTAAATATCTCAATAGAAGCAATAAAAAACGATTCCTGATCTAATCAACTGCACCTACACATAAAAATCTCCATCCTCTGAGCCCTTTAAATTCCATCGACCATTTTGGCTACCCCTGCCCAAAGTGGTCGTTTTGTTATAACCGATGAAAACACAAAATGTTCTATTTTCTTATCCCGCTCATGCCAACCATAATGGTCATTTTTATGGTTAACACACTTCTATACGGCATACAAAAATACATTTCATAACTGCCTGCAAATAACAGACTTAAAATTTTTCGTCTTTAAAAAATCACTTTGGCACCGACTTTGCTCATATATAACATCGAGTGGAGAAGATTGGAAAGGCTCAAATGCTACTCGAGGAGGAAAGTCAGGAGGAGGATACCGAGGAGGTGGACATAGAGGAAGCGAGGGCAACATAGTTACTATTGTTTAAGTAAAGTGGTATGTGCTTATGTTTGTTATCGCGAAACCCAATGTCCTTGTTGTCGGTGTCGAAAGCAAGGCCAGCCTGCTCCGAGAGATTGATATTGATGTAATCACTCGTAAGTTCGGAGCACTGGCCGCACGATCATTAAAAACTGAAAATATACAGGGAGTAATCGCAAGATGGAATTTGCCGGATATGTATGACGGCAAGTTCTTTAAAGGTCTAAAACGAATTAAACCCTATATGCCGACTATCGCAGTGATAGACTCCGGTGACAATCAGCAGGAAATATCTGCAAGGAGTTTAGGAGTATCCGCGGTGATAACAGAAGGCATCGATGGATCCGATTTTAAACGACTGGTTTGTAATCTGATGGGATTTGAACGAACCGAACTTATAAAACAAACAGTTGTTCGTATTTGAAAAATAAAAAGTGAAAATAACTTTTACTCTTCTCAAAAAAATATTGTAGGAGTTTTCCCACCCTCCAGGATGGGTAAATAGTTCTAACAAGCTGGGTTGATAATTTCGATTATCATCCCGGCAGAAGAAAACACGGAGTTGTCCGTGAGAAGAAATAGATTAAAAAAGTAAATAGTGCTTCGGAAGAGCAATTGATGAAAAGTTAGTAGATTTTCCTCCTCCTCCAAAGCTGGGTTTAAGAACTGAACGGTGATAAACGCAAGGTTGTTAAGCCCGGCAAGAGAATAGACGCGGCCGATCTAAGGTTGCGAGAGGATATAATATGAAGATTTTCTCTTCCTCCGCTGGGCTTATAACACCCGAACAGTGACTAATTAAGCCCAGCACATAAATAACCATGATCTTAAAGATCATGAAAAGATATACTAAGTTTTTTCTCTTCCCCCAAGCTGGGTTTAGAGGCCGAATGGTGAAAAGTTCAAGCTTTATAGATCCGGCAAAAAGTTGACCGCAGCAAGTAGCTGCGTTTGAAATAGAAATAAATTTGAGTTTCCTCCTCCTCCAAAGCTGGGTTTAGGAACCGAACGGTGATACGCAAGGTTGTT
>JAFGKL010000114.1 GCA_016928585.1 Sedimentisphaerales bacterium | reverse complement strand
GTGCTTGTTTTTTTCTTTATTCTTTTCCAGATACCATATAGAATATGCGCGATAGCTTTAAAGTCGGGCCGGACAAAAAAACTGGAAAGATTTAACGCGTCTTTCGCCATTGTCGTTCTTGCCGCTTTGATCATCAACTGGCTTATTTATCTTGGAGGTCGTATAATATGAACGAGTCAGAACCAATCAGCATTTCCATCATCGAGCCAATATCAGAAGCTATTGAAAAGACCAAGCAAATACTTTTCAATCCCTTTGACTGGAAAAAATGGTTTGCCATAGGTTTTTGCGCGTGGCTGGCCAATCTTTGCCAGGGCGGAGGCAGCGGCGGAGGCAATATGAATGGTTTCCAAAACGACCAGGGCCAAGTAACTGCCGTTCGTGATACTATTTCAACTCACCTGCCGTTAGTGATCACTATCGGCAGCATTATCTTTGTATTGGTCGTAACAATTATAATTCTTTGTTTGTGGCTTTCCAGCCGGGGGCGGTTCATGTTCCTTAACTGTGTTGCGAAAAACACAGATCAGGTAAAGCTGCCATGGAACAAATACAGGGAACAGGGAAACAGTCTTTTTCTTTTCAGGCTTACAGCAGGAATAATCTCTTTTGTATGTATTGCGGTTCTGGGCGGGCTGGTCGCGATCGCCGTTGTTATGCTTAAAAATAACTCCGCAACGCTTATCGCACCTGCGATCGTTATGCTGGTACTTGCGTTACTGATCTTATTGCCAACTATAATCGCAGTCTCGCTGCTCTTTAAGTTCACAAAAGATTTTGTCGTACCTATAATGTACCTTAAGGGAACAAAAACCATCCAGGCATGGAAAGACTTCCTGGAACTGCTTAGAAATAACAAACTTAATCTGCTGCTTTATATTCTTTTCCAGATTCTGATAACCATATGCATAACAATTATTATTGTTGCGCTGACGTGTCTTACATGCTGTATCGCCGGGTGTATTCTGGCACTTCCATATATCGGGACAGTTTTGCTTTTGCCGGTGTTTGTCTTCTGCAGGTCGTACTCGTTATGCTATCTTCGCCAGTACGGTTCGCAGTTCGATGTTTTCAGTAATGAAACCAATATTTCGGAAGAAGAACTTATTCTTCCAGAATAGCAGCGGCGATAGTTTCTCCGAACTCTGCTGCGGCATGCGGGCCGTTACCGGTGATTATTCTGCCGTCCTGCTCGACGTCGGCGCCGGTGAATTTTGCACCCAATTTTTTAAGTGCTTCGGCTTCGCTTTCAAAGCAGGTGGCTTTTTTACCTTTTAGCAATCCGGCATTGGCAAGTATCCTTGGCGCGATACATATCGCAGCTACGACCTTGTCTTTGCCGGCGGCATCTTTGGCAAGATCAAGCGCCACGGTGTTATCATAATATTCCATCGCACCTATACCGCCTACAAAAACTATTGCATCGAATTCGTCAGCAACGATCTCTTCTATAAGCATCGTTGCGTTGGCGACGGCCCCTAGTTTGCCGGTACAGTTGCCAAGCTGCGAGCTTGCAACTGTGGTTTTTATATGGCTTGCTTCAAGAGCCTTTTGAGTGTCGAAAAGTTCTTCGTCGCGGAATATCTCCTTTGCGATTATCAATACTGCTTCTTTTATGTCACTCATCTTCTATCCCCTTGAATTTTGGTATTCGGTTCTATCTTCGTTTACGAACCTGACGCAACTGAGGCCGCATTATCGTGCTTTTTAATAAGATGCAGGTTCCTAGCATATATACCGATCTGAAGGGTAAATGCAAGGATTAAAACGGGTTTTTCAATATGAATCGAGTAAACAAGCAGTATGATGCTTCCAATCACAGACATGTACCAAAAGGCGATCGGGATATGGGACTTCTTTTTTATCTCGCTGACTATCCACTGAAGAATAAACCTGCCCCCAAAAATAGCCTCCCCTATAAAAGCGGTTGCCTCCCAGTACGGATCCTTTGCGATAGGGTTAACAACGTAAGTCCTTAATAATTCCATTATTGATTCAATCATTTTTGTTCTCCAGCAAATATCGATTTAACCCTATAATAACAGAAAGACATTATAACAAACTATAAAAAAGTATGATTATTGCGTATATTGTTTTTCGCCGATATACCATTATATGGCATTATTAAGACGACACAAATATTCGATCATTTTGCTGAGTATCTACTGGCCGGCGATATTTATTCTAACGCACATACCCGTGCCCAGGGTTGCCACATACAGCGGAATGTCCGATAAAACCATGCATTTTCTTGCGTATCTGGCACTTATTTTCTTTATATGGCTGGCATTCAGCCCCTACCAGGGGGTCAACTGGAAAAAAATAAAGGTCTGGATATTATTTACTGTCATCATCTGGTATGGGGTCGCCGACGAATGGCTCCAAAGCTTCGTAGGGCGCAACGGTGATCCGGCTGATTTTCTCGCCGACATGACAGGGGCGGTATCGGGCCTGTTGATATTAAGCATGTTCAGCTTCTGGCCGGCCTGGCTGCTTATCTCTGGTGTTTTTATTTTTACATTCTCCAATCTTTCAAAGATCGACATGCTATGGTATTTTCCTCATATCAACATATGGTTTCATTTCGCAGCCTACGCAGGCTTTACGCTCATATGGATCCAATATATGTACCGTTATATAAAGCTCGCCCCGGAAAAACTGACCCAGCCGAAATGGCTCTTAAGCGCTTTTATGGCGCCTGCGGCCCTGCTTGCAATTGTAAAATTAAGTTCGATCTTCTTTGATAAAAAGATCTGGCTGCTGGATTGTATTGTTGCACTTGTCGCAATAGCCGCTGCGGTGCTGACCTCTTACTTTACTTTTCTTACATTTTTCGACGAATCTGACCAGCAGGAACAAACGGACGATATAGCGGATCACCTATAAGCATCATCTGCCATGAATTAAAAGGGCTGCATCTGTAATATGCCTCTACAACCGTCTTTCCTTTAAAAAGTTCTGCGAAAAAGCAATCCGGTTTTGGAAATGCCGACAGATACGGCTCGGCGACAGCTCCTATCGTTACAGTTATCCCATCGGCCAACATCGACGGGACCCATTGTGTGCTTTGCCCGTCCCTCAGATCAACCGCTTCAAGGCTTGCTATATGATACCCTACCGCTCCGTCAACAAAATCGAACGCATCGACATATCTTCTTAAACTATACCAGCCGCAATATAGTGCCGCCCGGGGACATTTACCTTCCCCAAAAACGTTTTTGGTATCATCTGTTATTACTTCAAACCCCCTGCCGGCTATGACTTCAGCAGCCCTGCCCAGATGGTCGTCATAAACTTTATAAAGCGGTTTGGTCTTCAAAAGAGAATATCCCTTGTCAATATACGCTCTTCCCTTAAGGCCCTCCCGCTGAGCTTTAACAGCTTTATCAATAAGACCGCGAGCTATTTCCTCGCCGGGGCCGTCAAGCCTGCTGGCCATTAGTGTTTTTGCCAATTCGGGGAATAAACTATTTTCAAGTTCGTTTTCCTGCCATCTATAAAGAGGATAATCGTCAAACATCACCATCGACAACTCACTGTCAACCGAAGCATTTGTCTCGTACCCGCTAATATCACTTATATCAGCATC
>JAFGKL010000113.1 GCA_016928585.1 Sedimentisphaerales bacterium | reverse complement strand
TTGCTTGCGGCAAGAATCCTGCTTCGTGAATCGACGATGACGCCTCTTTGAGGTTTTTCTTTTAATACGGCGTACTGCTGCCTGGTTTTTAATGCGGCTTCGTGTGGTTTTAACTGGAGATGTACGAGTCTGAAAATCAGAACACAAAAAAACACTATCAATAATGAAAAGATGACAATGACAGTGGTTCTTTGTTTCATGGTTTTAATTTCATAGCTTAAATATTATTCTTCGGTGGTTTTGGTTTTGTGTATCGAGCCGGGGTTTATCAGGCTCTCAAGCCTTAGCTGTTTTTGCCAGAGCTGCTGTTTTAGGCGGTTTTGGTATACGAGAGCAGATCGAAACTTGAAAAACACCCTGCTTGATGCAGTCCTGAGCTGAACCGTGGATATCAGTATGACCGTCAAATATAATGCAATGAATATTAGACGTGCTCTTGAAATCATGGTCAATGTGTCGGGCGGTTTATTTTGCCGGAATCTTCAGGCGTAAACCAACCGAAATACTTTCTTTGTCACTAATAATATCTCTATTGGCCTGGATGATCTCATTATACCTTTCGCCACTTCCAAGCTGTTTTTCGGCGATTTTCCATAATGAGTCGCCCTCCTGTACGATATACACCTTCATGGAATGGTTTAAAGCTTTTTTAAGCGAATCCAAATTGCTATCCGCGAAACTTCTGACTTTTTTAAATGCCTGCGGCTGTTCCGAAGACTGCTCAACAGGAGTTATGGAGCCCGGGGCCGAGAGCGAAGGAATGGTTAGTTCCTGGCCAACCCTTATGTTATCCGGAGAATCGATAACCATAGTATTTGCCTTATAAATAGCGTTGACGGATGAGAGTTTGTTGCCTAATTGCTCACCGTAAACCTTTTTGGAGATAGAGCCCAAGCTGTCACCAGCTTGAACTGTATAGGTTGTGGTTTTTGGCAATTGTGCGATACTTGTCGGTTCTTCGACAGGAGTTTTAAGCATTGGTTCGGCTGCCGGTTCAAAGAGAGAATCCGAGAGTGCAACGGTGCTTGTTACAGGCAAAGGTGCAGAGAAACGAATTTCTCTTCCCGGAGAGCGTATTTCCCTGCTTTGAGAACGTATTTCCTGAACGATCGGTTCGGCGTACGGAGGTTCGACATAGGCCAAAGACGGCTCTTCATCAATAATCGATATGGCGTTTACCGCTTGCTTGGCCTTATCGCTTAGGCCTGCATCGTTGGCCGAGTAGCTGACGATCGAAGTTTTGACGGGTTCTTCCTCGGACTTATTGAAGAGTCCCGGTAAACCGTTTATCAAAAAAGCAATCACAACAACTATCACCAACCCCAGTAAAAGTCCCATTTTTGCGTCAGACGTCATTTTTCCACTCCTTTGCAAATTATAAACGTTTAGCTATCCTTAGCTTCGAGCTTCTTGCCCGCGGATTTAGAGATATTTCTTCCTCTGTAGGAATTATCGGCTTTTTGGTCAAAATTTCATAAGTTTGCTGCAGCTTGTTTTGTCTAAAATTGTACTTAACAAGCCTGTCTTCAAGGCTGTGAAAACTGATAACAGCGATATGTCCGTTTTTTTTGAGATAATCCGGCGCAAATTGGAGTAATCTTTCAAGACAGGCAAGCTCGTCATTAACCGCAATCCTTAATGCCTGAAACGTTTTTGTGGCGGGATGTATTCGGTTTGCCAGGGATGGGATCTTGTTTAACGCTTTGCAAACCAGGTTTGCCAGTTGTGAAGTAGTCATTATCTGCTGGTTCTTACGAAAATCGACAATGAAGCGTGCTATCCGTCTTGAAGCCCTTTCTTCGCCATACTCATAAATGAGATCGGCAAGTGTTTTTTGGTCATAGGTGTCAACAATGTCCTTAGCGGTAGTTTTGATCCTACTGTCGAGGCGCATATCAAGCGGCATGTTCTGCTGAAAACTGAAACCCCGGTTAGGGTCATTCAGCTGAGCGGAACAAAATCCAAGATCAGCGAATATGAGATCGACCTTATCAATGTTATGCTCTTTTAGTACTTGTGGGAGATTGGCAAAGTTTTCTCTTACGAGTGTAACATTGCATTTTAAGGGGTTTAAAATAAATTGGGCCCTTGCGAGAGAAGCTTCATCAACATCCAACCCTATAATCGTTCCACGAGGGCCCAATTTGGCGCCAAACCGCAGACTGTGACCTCCGTGTCCTACAGTCGCATCGACTATCACCGCATCCTGCGGCAGTGTCAACAGTTCAGCAATTTGTTCTATGAGTACAGGTATATGTTCAGAAGAGGTATTATCCTTAAAATCAGACACCAAATTCCACTTTCAGCACGAATGGCCATTAAGGGGTTAAATCAGCATATTTCTGAGAGCGCGTCACTACAAGCAAGTTCCTCTATCTCCGGCGAAAAACTAATCTGCTCGAAAAGAGGACTCGACCTTTTTAGCCTGTCCATCCTTTCAGCAAGAACCGCAACGGAAGAGAATGTCTGCTCGTCTATTTCTCTTAATCCGTTAAGGTTTTCCGATAGAACTTCAAAATGATCGGTTTCTGTTGCGAACATACTCTTTCTCCTTAAAGATCGATCTCGCGGCTTTGTTTTTGTAATACGGTATGTCTTGCCTGGGTTATCTGCTGCTGGAACTGAGTGAAATTATCACCAAGATATTTTTCCCAATCTTCGCTGTTCCAAACCTCGACATGATCCCTAACTCCAACGAGGGTCAAGGTGCCCTTTAGGTTTGCCCTTTTTCTTGTTTTTTCATTTATCAGTAATCGTCCCTGCCGATCCAACTCTACCTTGTTAGCCAAAGCGAAACTCAGCCTTTCAAAGGCAACTGCTTCATCAGGGGCCACCATCCCTGGCGCATCGGCAAGGGCGATCTGCTGGAAATATTTTTCTGGGTAAAGACAGAGCACACCATTTGCTCCGAGTACGAGATAGAAGGAACTGCCGTGTTCTACAGTGTCGATCTGGCTGCGGAGTTTGTTCGAGATGAAAAGTCTGCCCTTCTCATCAAGTGTGTGTTCGTATTCGCCTGTTAACATCAGCATGACATTCGCTCCACTAAGCCTGTCTCTAGTGGGACAAATTACCACTTTATCCCACTAGAGTCAACGATTTATCTTGTTTTTTTCAAAAAAAGTTAAAGTTTTGATATCTGCAAGGTCCGATATTAGGCCTGATCACAAAATAAAGCACGAAATGGCCGTTGATATATGGTACAGGCCCAATATATTGGAGGTGGCGACAAGGTGTAAAAAATGGGATTGTTTTCATAAATGGGGGGGTATTTAACAGGGTAATGTTAAAAAGCGGGTGGCGGGAATCGAACCCGCGTGATCAGCTTGGAAGGCTGAAGCTTTACCACTAAGCTACACCCGCGAAGGAAGAGACAAGATATTGAAAAAGCAGATATTTGTCAATATAAAACAGGCCAGCCTGCGGGAGATTTTCAAAGACATGACGCCGGCAGCGGTGAAAAGCAATTCTCGGCGATTATAAACTGGTTTAAGACAGCAAATTTGTTAGAATTCCCTGAAAGTACCAATCGGAGTTATGTATGGACATTAATAAGACAGCAACAGCAGCAAAACAGGCATCCATCCTGCTTGCAGGTTCACCCAGCGAGTTTAAGGACTTTGCCCTTTCGCAAATATCTATGGCGCTGAGGGATAACAGTGTGCAGATAATCATGGCCAATCAACAGGACCTAAAGGCAGCTAAAGAGAATAATCTTGCAGAGCCGCTGCTTAAAAGGCTTAAATTCGACGAGTCAAAAATAAACGATGTTTGCGAAGGAATCGAAAGCCTGATAGGGCTGGAGGACCCTGTAGGAAAAATTATAAGTGCGATGGAACTGGATGAAGGATTAGAGCTTTTTAGGGTTAGCTGCCCTATCGGCGTTATTGGTGTAATATTTGAGTCCCGCCCCGATGCATTAGTACAGATATCAACGCTGTGCCTAAAGAGCGGCAACGCAGTACTGCTGAAAGGCGGGTCCGAAGCAGCTAATACGAATAAGATCCTGGCAGAAATCATAAGCAAGGCGAGCGAATCGGCAGGGATAGCAAACGGCTGGCTTGGGCTGATGGAGACCAGGGAAGATATAGCAAAAATGCTTAAGATGCACGAACAGATAGACCTTATCATACCAAGAGGAAGCAACGAGTTCGTGCAGTATATTATGAATAATACAACGATACCCGTACTGGGGCAT
>JAFGKL010000112.1 GCA_016928585.1 Sedimentisphaerales bacterium | reverse complement strand
GGCTGGATATACGAAATACCTGCCTTCCAGGCTGAAAACCTGACAAAAAAATTATCCGATCTCCTGGAAGAAAAAACCGAGCCTAAGCAGGACGAAATTACTGACACTTTGGAAAATTGATCTAACTCAGGATCCATTTTTGATGTGTAGCTGAACTAAATATCAAATTCAGCAACAAGAAATGTATGATCGCTGGGTTTTTCTGCTTTTCTTGGCTCTTTATCTATCCAGCAGCCTGTACATTTTTTCGCTAACGATTTTGTAACCATAATATAATCCAGCCGCCACCCTACATTTCTCTTAAAACCGTTCGGAACACGATAATCCCAGAACGTATACTCCCCGTCATTGTCATTGTACATACGAAAAACATCCGTAAAACCCCACTTGACTATTTTCCCAAAAGCATCCTGCACTTCCTTGCAGTAACAAACACTCCCCCACAATCCCTCCGGATCGTGAACGTCCCTTGCCTCGACTGCAAGATTCATATCCCCGACCCATATAAGCGGCTTATCCGCCTTAAAATGCTTGTCAAAATATTTATCCAGCCGCTTATACCACTCAAGCTTGTATTGAAACATCTCCGATTTAGGATCCCTGCCCTGCGGAACATAGGTATTGACAATAGGTATGCCGTTTACTTTTGCCGTGATCAGTCGTGCTTCATCTTTTGGCTCACTGTCAAGCCCATAGCCGACCTCGCTTATATTACTGTTGCTAAGCAGCGCCACCCCGTTATATTTCTTCTCTCCCTTAAATACGAATTCATACCCACTCCCCTTGAATGCCTCGATCGGAAAATCCTTATCCTGCACCTTTGTCTCCTGAACGCACAGAACGTCCGGTTTGTTTTGATCGAGCCATTCTAAAACAATGGAAATGCGCGACCGCAAAGAATTGGCATTAAAAGTTGCTACCTTCATATCGTTCAACTGTTACTCAGGAACTTTATCCTTCGATATTCTTGATCTGCTCTTGTCGATCACTTCCTGTATCGGAATGCTGGAGCCGTTATTCATTTCCGGAAAAAAACCTTTCTGCTGCCTTCCCTCCTGCCTGGTGCTGTAGCTTTCGACGATGCAAAGCAGACTCAGCAGAAAACTCACCATGCTTTCTGCCCCCTGATTAAGATTGACCCCGCTCTGTTCCAGTCCGTCCGCACTTCCTTTGGTTCTGAAGTCATACACAGGAATATGCAGATCATTATTGCCTAAGAACCAGTCAAATGCCTTACGTTGCAGTTTTAGGTATTTCGTATCACTCGTAGCATCATAAGCCGCCCTTAGCATCATAGTCGTACTGGCTGCTTCCAGCGGTTGCTGATCGAACATTGCTTTTTTTCCGTCCCGTGGGAACCAACCCTTACAACCGACAAAACTGAAGTGTTCACCGGTAAAAGTATTAGCAAGCAGAAACTTTCCGGTCTTCTCGGCAACAAGAAGATAATTTTCATCCTCCATCACTTGGGCTGCCAGATACAACGCATGCGGAAGCACCGCATTATCGTATGTAATAATATTCTCGAACCAATGCCAGTCGGGATTGCTATTGTTTTCAAAAGCTTTTACAAGATCATTTGCCGAGGTCAGTAAATGCCGTTTGATGTCGCTTGCCCCGGGAAACTGACTGAGATAATCGGTCATTCCGAAGATTGAATACGCTTTGCCGCGGATTGAGAGACCCGGCACCTGTCCGACCGATTTATCAAAACAATCCTTTATGATCGGAACATAGCGTGGCAGGGGAGGCTTGGCCATTACTGTTCCAAAAGCCCAAAGAGTCCGGCCAAGAGCGTCGTGTGGAGGTTCATCCTTGACCCAGTGACGATCGTAGTCCATAAAGTTGCGAACTGTCCCGTCACTATTCCTCGCATGATAAACGAACGAAAGATATATATCAAAAAGCCTCATCGCTTCCGGCTCGGCATATTGAGAGTAATACTTTGCCATAGCAACTACCGCACGTGCATTATCGTCGGTACAATACCCGTGTTCCCTGTCAGGGATCGTAAACTTTGCGTGCTGAAAAAGCCCCGTATCGTCCGTAAGCCTTTGTATATGACCCAATGGCGGCTCTGGAACCTCAAGTATCGATGCAGCCTCATCGTTGACCATTGATACACTCTTGCCGGGTGGCAGTGCCAAAGATCGTTTTGAACTGAAGATCTTCCAGTATTTCTTGCCTATCGTCGGCCAGATCATGTTACGTCCATAATCGTAGGCTTTACGGCGGAGAGAGTAAAAGAGAGGATCATTTTTAAGGATCTCGATTATTGCATCAGAAAGCTGTTTTGGATTGTTAAAATCGACCAGCCTACCTCTGCCATTGCCCAAAAGTTCCTCTGCTGCCCAGTAAGGTGTTGAGATAACTGCCTTTCCGGTTCCGACAGCAAAAGCAAGAGTACCACTTGTAAGCTGTTCGAGGTTCAAATAAGGTGTTACATAGAGGTCTGCGGCGCAAAGGAAGTTATGAAGTTCCTCATTGCTTACAAATCTATCATGAAAAATAACATTGTCCTGCAGTCCAAGGTCTTTGACCATACGCTGAAGGCTGAATCGGTACGCTTGGCCTTCGTAACGGATTACTTCCGGGTGTGTGGCACCAAGAATGATATAAAGTGTTGACGGCTCAGCCTTAATAATTTCGGGCATCGCTGAAAGCATCGTCTCGATCCCCTTGCTTCTGCTAAGCAGGCCAAAAGTAAGGATTGTCCTCCTGTCTTCCATACCAAATTTATGTTTATAATAACTGCTGTCAACAAAAGAAAGATCTGGAATACCATGGGCAACAAGTTCGATCTTATTTTCGGGGATGTTGTATATGTTTTTAAGCATATCAATTCCCCGCTTATTCATAACTATCACTTTCTGGGATGCCTGGCAAACGTCTATCAACGCACGGTAATAGTGCGGGGCTGGCTCATTAAGAATTGTGTGCAGCGTAGTGATGATCGGTGCATTAACTCTCCTAAGTAGGAGATTAAGATACGCACCGCCGTCACCCCCAAAAAGACCGAACTCATGTTGCAGGCTGATAACGTCAACATGGCTGAAATTAATATAATCCGCTGCACATACATAATCGTTCTTTACGTTTTTGCGCACTTCGAATTTAACCGGATCGGAATAATGGATGTTTTCCCCCGATTGCATTGCGACTACAAGAGGCTCAAAATCCTTCCCCCCGCTAAGACTTACATTATTGATCAGATCTGAAGTGAATGTTGCAATTCCACATTTACGAGGAAGAGAGGAACTTATAAAGGCCACTTTCCTTGCTGAGCTTTTAGGCATATTTATGTTCCTTAAAATAGAAAAGAACGACCACTAAAAGCTAATTTTAAGCCGTACCTTCTCCGCTGTCAAGTACAAAAAACGCCCTTATTGGCCTAAAATCAAGCCAATATATCATGACACAAAGCCTAAAGTAAAAATAAATACTCATTTGAAAATTTGGGAGTATTAATAATTTTTTATTTAGAACATTGACACTGCGGGAGTAGTATAATAAACTACCATTATGGTAGGTTTTTAGGAGTTTATTATGAAATTATCGTCAAGAAGTAGATATGGATTCAGGGCCATTTTAGAATTGGCTATTGAATACGGGAATGGGCCTGTCAGGATAAAAACAATTGCCGAAAGGGAAGATATATCAAACAAATATCTCGAGCAGTTGATGGCAATGCTAAAATCCACAGACCTCATTAGAAGCGTAAGGGGGCCAAGGGGCGGATACGTTCTTTCAAAAGCACCAAACCTGATCAAGTTAAAGGAGATTTTTGTTGCTCTTGAAGGACCCTTAACAACTTCCGAATGTCTTGAGCATCCGGACTATTGTCCAAAATGTACTGATTGTGTTACAAGACAGCTCTGGGCACAGGTACACGATGCGGTCATGGGAGTATTGGATTCGGTGACGTTGCAGGATTTGGTCGACAGGACTAAAGAACAGGGCAAAGGCACGAATTACCAGATTTAGAAAGGGCATAGGTCATGTCAAAAATATACAATGACATCACCGAGGTTGTGGGTAAAACCCCACTTGTAAAGATTAACAAGATGGGGCACTCGGATGTTACTATTCTCGTCAAACTTGAGTCTTGCAACCCTTGCAGCAGCGTTAAAGACAGGATAGCTGTTGCAATGATTGAAGCTGCGGAAAATTCAGGTTCGTTAAACTACGAATCTGTTATTATCGAACCCACAAGTGGTAACACTGGCATAGGGCTGGCTTTTGTATGTGCCGCAAAGGGCTATTCGTTAAAATTGACAATGCCTGAATCGATGTCAGTAGAAAGAAGAAGGCTGTTGCAGATATTGGGAGCCGAGATCGTACTTACGCCTGCTGAACTTGGTATGGTTGGTGCGATTGATAAAGCAAAGCAGCTTACCGAGGAAATTCCAAATTCTTTTATGCCGCAGCAGTTTGAAAATCCCGCAAACCCGGAGATGCATAGAAAAACCACTGCTCAGGAGATTTGGGAGGATACTGACGGGAATATAGATATTTTTGTTGCTGGTGTTGGGACCGGCGGTACAATTACAGGTTGCGGAGAAGCTTTGAAAGCCAAAAAGCCCAATCTTCAGATTGTAGCTGTTGAGCCTGCTGATTCGCCGGTGTTGTCAGGCGGAAAACCGGGGCCGCATAAGATTCAGGGAATAGGGGCAGGCTTTATTCCTGAAATATTGAACACGAAGATAATAGATGAGGTCGTAAAGGTATCCAACGATCAGGCTATTGAAACAGCAAGGCTTCTTGCTAATAAGGAAGGCATTCTTTGTGGGATTAGCTCAGGTGCCAATGTTTTTGCTGCCCTTGAGGCTTCTAAGGATCCGAAAAACAAAGGCAAAACAATAGTTGCCATCATTTGCGACACGGGTGAAAGATATATTTCTACCGAGTTGTTTGCTTAACTTGCAGGGGAAAATTTTATGGACAACTCCAGGGGTCATGCAGATAAGAACAAGATCATTGAGAACATCTTAAATACTTATGATGGTGATTCGGGTATCAACTTCATCGATGTAACTAATCTGCCCGTTAGGGAAAAGATTATAGAGGTTCTCGATATGCTCATAGAGCTTATTTTCCCTGGCTATACGGGGAAGGTTACGGTTACTAAGGAAAACGTAAAGTCTGTCACTGCTGATATCATCGGAAATGTCACAACTACGTTAGAAAGACAGATCGAACTCGCGCTAAGACATCGCTGCAGACTGAAAGATTGTCCCACATGCGATTGCGAAAAAATGGGCGTAAAGCTTACAGGGGACTTGCTCGAAACGATGCCCAGGATAAGAGAAATGTTAAAACTTGATGTCCAGGCCGCTTTTGATGGTGACCCTGCCGCACAGTCATTTGAAGAAATTATTATAAGCTACCCGTGCATTGTTGCTATTGCTGTTCACAGGATTGCACATGAACTTTACTTGATGATGGTTCCTCTTATACCAAGAATAATGAGCGAGTTTGCCCATGCCAGAACTGGCATCGACATTCACCCGGGGGCAAAGATCGGAGAAAGATTTTTCATTGACCATGGTACCGGCGTTGTCATCGGGGAAACAACCGTCATCGGTAATAATGTAAAGCTTTATCAGGGTGTTACACTTGGAGCTATGAGTTTTGCCAAAGACAAAAGGGGACGCATAATCAAGGGCGGCAAAAGACACCCTACTATAGAAGACAATGTTACTATTTATGCCGAGGCTACCATTCTCGGCGACATCGTTATTGGAAAAGACGCTGTCATCGGGGCGAATGCATGGATAGGCAAGTCAATACCATCTGGCGTTACGGTCATGACAAGAAAGCCCGAGTCACTTTATAAACACCATGATAAAAAGAAACATCACAAGAAAGATCACTGATTTTCAGGATTACTGCATTGAGCAAAGAACTTATCGAAAAGATTAATATACTCAAGGAACAAAAAAATGCTGTTATTCTTGCGCATAACTATCAGATCGGCGAGGTACAGGACATTGCTGACTTTGTAGGTGACTCACTGGGCCTTAGCGTTCAGGCCGCAAAAACCAATGCCGAAACCATTGTCTTTTGCGGGGTTTTGTTCATGGCCGAAACAGCCGCCATCCTTTCACCGGACAAAACCGTCCTGCTCCCGGAACTGCACGCTGGCTGCCCAATGGCGGATATGATCACGGCTAAGCAGCTACAGGAATTAAAAAACAGCCACCCGGATGCTCTCGTCGTCGGTTACGTTAATACTTCCGCCGAAGTAAAGGCTCTGTGCGATTATTGCTGTACAAGCGGAAATGCTCTTGAGCTTGTGGACTCTCTGCCGAAAGATAAGCAGATTATTTTTGTGCCTGATAAATATCTTGGGCAATACGTCATAGACGAGCTCCATCGGGAAATGATCATATGGCCCGGCTACTGCCCAACACATGCAAAGATAACCGGAGATGATGTCAAAAATGCAAAAACCCAACATCCGGACGCTCTTGTAATGGCTCATCCGGAATGCAATGAGGGTGTAAGGGCTCTTTCGGACAAAATGCTAAGTACCGGCCAGATGATTAATTTTGTAAAAACCTCTGATATTCAAAGTTTCATCGTTGCTACCGAAATTGGTATTATTCATACATTGGGAAAACAAAATCCGGATAAGCAATTTATCCCTATTACCGCTAAGGCGATATGTCCCAATATGAAAAAAATTACGCTTGAAAAAGTACTTTGGTCTCTTCAGGACAATAAACACGTGGTCACAGTCCCCGAAAACATTACAAAAAATGCCAAAACAGCACTTGAAAAAATGATAGAGATCTTACCCAAAACTTAATTGATAACTGAAAGTTGAGATAAAAGGACAACAAAATGACTAAGCAGAAGGATTACCGGATAGAAACCAAAGCTCTGCATGCGGGCCATGAGATCGATTCGGATACTTTAAGCAGGGCGGTGCCGATATACCAGACTTCCAGCTATGTGTTCAAAGATACCGATCATGCGGCAAATCTTTTTGCCCTTAAAGAATTCGGCAACATATATACGCGACTGATGAACCCGACGACTGATGTTCTCGAAAAAAGACTTGCCGCAATGGAAGGGGGCGTTGGTGCCCTTGCCTTCAGTTCCGGCATGGCTGCTATAACCTCGGCCGTCCTGAATATCTGTAGCTCGGGCCAGCACTTTGTTTCGTCAAGCTCGCTGTACGGCGGAACCTACACGTTGTTTAGCCAGACCCTAAAAAAACTTGGCATTGATGTTACTTTTGTTAACCCCAAGGACCCTGACAATTTTGCAAAAGCCATAAAGAAGAACACAAGGTTCCTTTACATAGAAACGATCGGCAACCCCAAAAATGATATCTTGGAATACGAGAAGATCGCAAAAGTTGCACACGACAACAATTTACCCGTCATCTGCGACAACACAGTTGCTTCACCTATATTGTTCAGACCTTTCGAGCATGGCATCGATATCGTCGTACACAGTTGCACCAAAATCATCGGTGGGCACGGCAACAGTATCGGTGGGATCGTAATAGATTCTGGCAAGTTCAACTGGGATAACGGAAGATACCCCGAGCTTACAGGGCCCGATCCAAGCTATCATGGAGTAAAATATGTCGAAGCCGTCGGCCCAATGGCATATATAATAAAAGCAAGAACGCAGTTCCTCCGCGATATGGGAGCTTGTATGTCGCCATTCAATGCGTTTATGTTTATTCAGGGGTTGGAAACAATTCATCTCCGCGTACCGAGACATTGTGAAAACGCTCTGTCACTCGCTAGGTTTCTTGAAGGCCACAGTGCTGTTGATTGGGTAAACTATCCCGGCTTAAAATCCCACCCCGATTATGAAAAAGCTATGAAATATCTTCCAAACGGACAGGGGGCTATAATGGGCTTTGGTATAAAAGGTGGCAAAGATGCTGGCATTAAGTTTATTAACAATGTAAAATTGGCTAGTCATTTGGCAAATGTGCTTGACAGTAAGACGCTGGTTATACATCCTGCCAGTACCACGCACCAGCAGTTAAGCGATCGGGAGCAGTTAAGTGCCGGTGTCACAGCGGACTACATCAGGGTTTCGGTTGGTACTGAACATATTGATGACATTATTGCTGATTTTGATCATGCACTAAAAGCCAGTCAAAAATAACAAAGGAAACAACTTATGTGGGACTATACTGACAAGGTAATGGACAACTTTATGAATCCGCACAACTCAGGGTTCATAGAAGATGCCGATGGGATCGGAGAAGTAGGCTCTCTTGCATGTGGAGATGCGCTTACTTTAACCTTCAAGCTCGATAAGGGCGGCAAAATAAAAGATGCAAAGTTCAAGACCTTTGGCTGTGCAAGCGCCATAGCATCTTCGTCTATTCTTACAGACATGATAATAGGCTTAACTCTCGAAGAAGCTGAGAAAATAACCAATCAGGACATTGTTGAAAAGCTTGGCGGCTTGCCGGAACAAAAAATGCATTGTTCTGTTATGGGGCAGGAAGCTCTCGAGGCTGCTATTAAAAATTATCGCAACAAGGGAGAAGCTCAACCCCAAAAAGAAGGCAAAGTAGTGTGCGTTTGCTTTGGAGTAACCGATACTGAAATAAAAAAAGTTGTCTCCGAAAACAATCTTGCCACAGTAGAAGAAGTTACCAACTATTGCAAAGCAGGAGGGGGATGTACCGGCTGTCATCCGCAAATAGAGCAGATAATAGAACAATGCCGTCCCGAAAAACCTCAAGCCGATAGGCCTGCGACTAAAAAACCGGAAAAAATGACTAATATCAAAAAAATACAGCTTATTCAGCAAACTATAAACGAACAGATAAGACCTACTCTGCGTGCCGATGGTGGAGATATCGAATTGATTGACATTGATGGTAATAAAGTTCTTGTCGCTTTTCGCGGGATGTGTGCCCAGTGCAAAATATCGGAATTTACAATGAGAGATGTAGTGCAGGCAAAACTTCGCGAATTTGTATCCGACGATATAACAGTCGAACAGCAGAATGAGTCAGATTAAGACATTATAAGGATTGCATAATGAAAACGATTTATATGGATAATAATGCAACCACAAAAGTGGCTGATGAAGTAAGAGAGGAAATGATCCCCTTTCTTTCAGAACTTTATGGCAATCCTTCCAGTATGCATTCTTTTGGCGGACAGGTTGGCCACAAAATAGCCAATGCACGCCGGCAGGTTGCCTCTCTTCTTGGATGTCAGCCTGACGAGATAATCTTTACAAGCTGTGGCACAGAGAGCGACAACGCTGCGATCAAAGGTTCGCTTGCCGCTGCCGGCAATAAAACGAAGATCATAACTTCGCGCGTAGAACACCCGGCCGTTCTCGGAACATGCCGTGACCTTGAACATCACGGCTATAGTATTGTCGAGATTGCCGTAGACAAAAATGGCCGCATCGACTTAGAGCAGTTAGAGCAAAGCATCGACGACGACACCGCTTTGGTGTCCATTATGTATGCCAATAATGAAACAGGCGTGATTTTCCCCATCGAAAAGATAGCCAACATGATCAAGTCAAAAGGTTGCATCTTTCACACCGATGCCGTCCAGGCCGTTGGCAAGATACCGCTCGATCTTTCCAAAAGCAGTATTGACATGCTGAGTCTTTCCGGCCATAAACTTCATGCCCCCAAGGGTATTGGAGTTCTTTATGTTCGCAAGGGCACTCGGCTGGCTCCTTTTATGGTTGGCGGCCATCAGGAAGCCGGAAAACGTGCCGGAACAGAAAATGTCCCCGGTATCGTTGCCCTTGGCAAGGCATGCGAGCTTGCGAATAAATATATGGACGAAGAGAACACCCGTGTGAAAGAAATGAGAGACGCTCTTGAAAAAGCCATCCTCGAAAACTCGCCCGATAGTTTTGTAAACGGTGACGTCGACAACCGTTTGCCCAATACCAGCAACATTAGTTTTGAGTATATAGAGGGCGAAGCCATTTTGCTCATGCTCAACAAGTATGGCATCTGTGCAAGCTCCGGCTCTGCGTGCACCTCCGGCTCACTGGAGCCTTCGCATGTTCTAAGGGCTATGGGTGTGCCGTTTACCGCTGCTCACGGCTCGATCAGATTCAGCCTCAGCAGGTACAACACAATGGACGAGGTGAATTTTGTTGCCGAAAAAATGCCGGAGATCGTAAACCAGCTTAGAAAACTTAGCCCTTTTGTTAAGAATTAGATCAATTTAATTCTTAATGTTCGCTTCGTGCCAATAGTTGGTTGCACTGTTTGTTTTCTATACTTTAGTATTTGCTTTCGAGTGTTTTTGTTCTATTAAAAAAGCATGGGCACCGATAAAAGATTATCAATGCCCATACAGTGCGATAAAAACCTGTAATTGTTAACCTGCACTTCCTGCGGCTACCTGCTCTTTGATGACAGTTGATGCAGATTTTATCATTCCTGCGATATCCGAAAGATTTGTCGGAATGATGATCGAGTTGTTGGTCTGGGCTAGTTTGCCAAATTCTTTTAGGTATTGTTCTGCAATTCGAAGGTTGACTGCGTTCATGCCGCCTTTCTCATTAATTGCTAAGGCGATCTGCTGAATACCTTTTGCTGTTGCGCCAGCAACTCTTTCGATCTCTACGGCTCTGCCCTCGGCTTCGTTGATCCGTTTTTGTTTTTCACCTTCCGAACGTGCGATCATTTCCTGACGATCACCTTCTGCGCGGTTGATTTTTGCTTGCCTGTCACCTTCTGACTCGGCGATGGTAGCGCGTTTTTCGCGTTCGGCACGCATCTGTTTTTCCATGGCATCTTTGATGCTTTGCGGTGGCAAGATATTCTTTACTTCGTACCTTGTGACTTTTACACCCCATGGATCGGATGCTTTGTCGACGGCTTCTACAATAACACTGTTGATATTTTCGCGTTCTTCAAATGTTTTGTCAAGATCAAGTTTACCCATGACACTTCTCATGGTTGTTTGTGCCAACTGTGTAGCGGCGAAACGATAGTTGTCAATTCCATAGGAGCCTTTCTTTGGGTCTACAAGCTGCATATATAGAATGCCGTCAACTTCGACAGCGATGTTATCCTTTGTAATGCATGCCTGCGGGGGGACATCTACGGCTTGCTCTTTTAGAGTGTGCCTGTACGATACCTTATCGAGGAAAGGTATAAGGATGTGGAAGCCGGCTTCAAGCGTTTTAGAGTACTTTCCAAGCCGCTCTACGATAAAGGCCGTCTTCTGTGGGACAATACGTATTGTCTTGAAAAATAAAATTATTGAAAAAACTATTGCTGCGATAAGAACGATGCTTAATGTGTTTAACATATTTATTTCCTTTCAATTATAAACGTTTAACTTTTAATGTCAGATTGTTTTTAGCGGTTATTTCTACGGCGGTTCCTTGTTCAATTTCTTCATCGGACTCGGCATTCCAGTTAGTGCCGTGAAACTCAACTTTACCGGGGTTTTGGGGCGTTATTTTTTTTATTACGACGGCTCTTTGGCCGGCGAATTCGTTAAGGTCAGAGCTGGCATCCTGTTTGTCGGAACTGTGACCTATGAAAATAGCTTTAAGACGGTTTCGAAGCAGCAGAAGCGACAGGATAGAAGCTGCAATGAATATTAGTAATTGGGCATTGATGGAGGGCTCTGCGAAGAAACATACGACCGATACGACGCAGGCACCTACTCCGAAAAAGAATATTATCAGGCCCGGGACCGTAAATTCCATCAATAGCATTATTACGCCGATCAAAAACCAGATCAGCTCGGGTTTTAAAAAATCTTTCAGTGTTTCCATCGCAATCCCTTTCTTTTTAAAAAGTCTGTAACTTTATT
>JAFGKL010000111.1 GCA_016928585.1 Sedimentisphaerales bacterium | reverse complement strand
CAACAGTTTGCATTCAGCGCCGCTTATCGCTGCAAGGATCCTGCCTTTGCTGTCGGCGGCTAAAGCAAAAACATGAAGATTAAGGAAAGGGACGCCAACGCCTTCTGCTTCGGATTTTTGACCCGTTTCGGGATCATAAAGTACTGCTGCATTTCCGTTTTTGTATTTTATTATCCGGCCGTTGGGGCTTGTGCCGAGGTAGACGGTATTTTTTTCTGCAGCGGCGATGGAATTAATCGACCATGCGTTGTCGAGCAGCTTGCCAAGCTTTATCGGTTCTGCCTGACGCGAGAGCCTGATGGTTCCGTCGGAATCTACGGAAGTATTATCTGTTTTGCCTTTTAGAAAATCTTCAGCGGATGTGTGCCGTTCTATCTTTGACGTTACAGCAAACGTCAGGCCGTTCAGGCATGCGGCAACTACCAGGGCCATGACGATGATTTTATTTCCAGAGGTTATTTTTTTCATATGTTCCTCATTTTTCTTCAACAGTTATGCTTACGGTTTTTTTATTAATTATAACATTGTCAATAATTTTTTGTTCCTGCAGCCAGTGTCTTTGCGGCATTACAGATATCGTTCTTTTTTGGTCGGTGAGCACCATAGCCTTTGTTTGCGGCAGGAAGGGCATTTGCTCGTTTTTGATCACTATTCCGGAAGAAGACAGGGGCATCACCATATACAGGCAGTTTCTTTTGATGTTCGTTATGTTGTTTAAAGACACTATCATTGAATCCATATCATAAGCAGTGAATTTGTGCGGGGCTGACATTTTCAGGAATCTTTCGTAGGCGTATCCGCCTGCTATTGTAACAGCGTATTCTTCTGGCTGGGTGTCTTCCGGTATTTTTAATTTTAATCGATGGAGGGTTTTTTCCGAGCGGAAGGATTCTAGAACGATCGAAGCCGTAACAGATTGTCCGGGTTTTACGTTCGAATCGGAAAGCTCTACCGAGGTGATCCTGGAAAGAATAGTTTTCGGTATTATTGCAATGCTACAATCTATGGAGGCGATGACAACTTTTTCGTACGGATTGTTGAGCAGTAAAGAGACGGGCCCGGCGGTATCATCGAGCAATTCGCCGATGTCCTGTTCTGACGAGATATTCTCAAAGTCGATCTGTCTTCCGTCTTCAAGGCGGATGTTCGT
Organism: Sedimentisphaerales bacterium; assembly: GCA_016928585.1. Lineage (GTDB taxonomy): Bacteria > Planctomycetota > Phycisphaerae > Sedimentisphaerales > Anaerohalosphaeraceae > JAFGKL01. The sequence goes on along the minus strand of JAFGKL010000111.1, from coordinate 3,119 downwards.
TTTGTATTTTATCAAGTGTTCCGGCGGCAACTGTCCCTGCAAGAAGCAGACACCCGCGATCGCAGCCTGCGTAACAAGGGGGGTAAGATATCTTTCAGTAGCGATCTGACAGTTATAGGTGTCTTTCATTCCCGGGTAATCCGCGCCTCCCCGATCGACAGAAATTTTCAGCGGGATAAGGGTCGGTTTTTTGCCGATCTGTCCGTAAACACCGGTCGATTCATTGGCGGTTATGGAGCCGATAATTTCTCCCGGTGACGATACTTTAAACGAGATAAGCATGCTTGAAACAATTGCGTGTACGGTTCCGGCGGACATCGGCAGATCGACCGGCCCAAAGCCCATGCCCTGAAAGCTGTGCCCGAACCCGTAAACATCGTTTCCGTTTACGTGTGTGGCGGTACCAACTGCGGCCATAGTTATATCTCCTGAAACAACAGGGACCGCAAGAACCGAGCCCGGCTCTATCGCAACATTAAGTTTTTGTGCGGAGGATGCCTGCGCAGAAACAGGAAGCATCGAAGCCTTTTCGAACAAAGGAGCGATTTTGCTGCACACATTCGAAGGAAAAGAAGTTATAAGTGGCAGCATCGTTCTTTCGGGTTCATCAGAAGATCCGGCATAGTTCCTGCAAGCGAGATTAACTTCGGCAAGGTCTATCGGTTTTGAAAAATCGTAACCGCCCAAAGCAGAGGTCTGAGCCGTTTTGTTGTTTTTCATAGATTGTTCTTTGATGCGCAGAATATCCTTTATTGGCGTAACCACATATAATGGTTCCCTTGAGAAAGACCATCCACCGGCCAGAGCGCCTGCGAGTTTTCCGTCGATGTACACAGGCGATCCGCTGCATCCTTTTATAGGTCCGATCCGTTTAAAGCCTTCATCGACACCGATGACAATAATTACATCCTGTCCCGGCTCATGATTTTTGATGATGTCCACAACTTTGAGGTTGAATTTATCGATCCTTGTACCTTCAAAGACGGTAAGGCACCAGGCATCTGAGCCGGGGACTATGTTGTCAATATCAATATATTCGTTGGTAAGGGCACTGTCTTTTGCGGAAGTCATTCCGGCGGAAGCAAAAACAGCCGCAAGGCAAAATGCAACAAAAGACAGGCGAAAAATTATGATCCCGGGGAGGTTATATTTGTTTTTTTCATTTGTCACGCAAAAGACCTCATTTAATTTTATGATTGATAATCCGTACCTTATATTGTATATTTGCCAAAACATCAAATATCAATTTTTTTAAAAGAGGTGAGTAATGGACTCCGAACATCGTCACGAACTGAAAAAAAATGAGCTTGCAGACTGGATAGCCCATTTCCCGAAGTATGTCCGGGAGAATTATATGCAGGTTATAGGGGTTATTTTAATCATTATTGGGGTATTTTTATGGCTTTTCTGGGCTCCCATTAAGGGTAAGTTCTTAAGTACCGGGCTGCAGAAGCATGCCCAGATGACCAGATCGCTGGAGCAGGTATCTGCGGACAAGGTAGGGTTGATCCGGGGAGGCATGGAGAGCGCGCCGGACTCGTTCCTGGTAACCGCCAGCAAGCTTGAGCTTGAAGCCAATGAAGCCGACAACCCTCTTACAAAGGCATTCCTTTTGATAAAGCGAGGCGAAGCACTACGTAGCGACCTTCATTACAGGGAGGGCATTCAGGACGAGGCGATAGTTGCAAGCCAGATACAAGAAGCACTGAGAACGTACCAGCAGGCGATAACAGAGGCCGGAAGACGTCCCGGCGGGGCAACCCTTATTGCAATGGCCACATTCGGAACGGGTCTTTGTGCAGAGGAAATCGGGGACTTTACCAAGGCAGAAGAGGTCTATAGGTCGATCGTTTCAAATCCCGAGTTCGAAGGGACGGTGTTCCCGGCTCAGGCACAAGGCCGTCTTGATATTTTAGACGACAACAAGGGCAAAGTTGTGTTTGCGAAAGCGCCGGAGGTTCCTGCTGTAGAAGCAGTTCCGGTGCCGGAACTTCCTGAAACTCTGCCGCCGATGGAGATCCAAGCCGCTGAACCGACTGACCAGCCGGCCGAGGCAGAATAGTTCGGTATGAATTCAGGTTCAGAAAACAATTCGAGCCCTGCAGATGAGGTTAATATCAGAGAAGGTCTGGAAGATGTTGAAATAATCAGCATTGAAGGCGATGAGAAGGTTGGCGAACATCTTAAGTTTCGTGTAGGCTCAAATCTGAAATATGCCCGTCTTGATAAATATCTTGGTGGAAGGTTCAGCCAGTTCAGCAGGACGCGTCTTCAAAAGCTTATAAAGGAGCAGGGCGTAAACGTCAACGGCAAACCCGCCAAGCCGAGCCATAAGCTGAATTCCGGAGATGAGCTAGATCTTGTTCTGCCGCCTCGTGAGATCCGCGAGCTTGTTGCCGAGGATATCCCCATCAATGTCATCTATGAAGACGACGAAGTAATAGTTATCAACAAGCAGGCCGACATTATTGTGCATCCGGCAAGAGGTAATACGCACGGAACACTGGTTAACGGCCTTGTTTATTATGCGAATCAGCTTTCCGGTGTTAACGGCGAGTTCCGGCCGGGCATAGTTCATCGGCTTGACAGGAACACGACCGGCGTTATGATCATCGCCAAGACCGACCATGCCCACTGGAAGCTTTCGCGACAGTTCTCGGAGCGGACAACCCAAAAAACCTATATAGGAATAGTTCACGGAACGCCGGAGCTGACAGCAGACAAAATAGATATGCCTTTAGGCATTCACCCGAGCGCAAGAGAAAAGTACGCGATCCGTCAGGACGGCAAGGAGTCCGTTACATTTTATGAAGTGCTGGAGGAATTTCGGGGGTATTCACTGGTGCAGCTTTCGCCAAAGACCGGCAGAACGCATCAACTTCGTGTGCACATGGCGTATTTAAAGCACCCGATGGTAGCCGATGATATGTATGGCGGCAAGGTCGTATATCCCTGGCAGATACAAGACGAAGAATCGCAGGTCCAGGAGCCGCTTATGGGCAGGGTCGCGCTTCATGCGTGGAAGCTGAGGATAAGACATCCTGAAAGCGGCGAGATGATGGAGTTTGAGGCGCCGCTGCCGGAAGACATGCAGAAGTTTCTCGATGCCTTGCGCAAAT
>JAFGKL010000110.1 GCA_016928585.1 Sedimentisphaerales bacterium | reverse complement strand
TCCTGCGGAGGAGCTTTACAATAAAATTCGGGGGTTTTGGCCGTGGCCGGGAGCGCAGACAGATTTTGTCTGCGGAGAAAGAGCAAAATGTGTGCGGGTTACCATTGCCCTTGCGGAGGTCGTGCGGTCGGATGAGTCGTCGGGCAGGTTCGGTATTTTAGATGATGAGTTGAATATTATCTGCGGCAAAGACAAGCTGAAAATTCTTAGAGTGAAGCCGGCAGGGTCCGAGCTGATGGATTTTAAGGATTTTGTCAACGGCAGGGCTCTTAAGCCGGGCGATGTATTCCTTTCCATAGAAAAGAACGATTAAATGCAGGATCAACCTTCAAAATCCCCAAGACAGGTCGCCCTTGAAGTTCTGGACGGGTTCAATATAGCGTTGCATGATGCGGCGGAGCTGCTGGGCAAAAAGATAGAGCAGACGCATCGCAAGGGCAGGGCAACGGATATTGTCTACGGGGTTATCAGGAACCGGACGGCTATAGATCTTGTTATAGAAAAGATTGCCGGTAAGCCTGTGAAAAGAATCATCGGGAAGCTTGTCAATGTAGTTCGCATTGGTGTTTACGAATTAGTGTATTCGACAGAGACGGCGGAATTCGCCGCAGTGAACGAAGCGGTGGAGCTTGCGAACGCGATGGTTAAAACAAAACAGGCGGGGTTCGTGAATGCGCTGCTGCGGAACATAACGCGAAGTATTGTAAACAGAACGGCAGATCTAAGCGAAGCCGATGTACTAAAGACCCTTCCGAATTCCCGTGAGACAGGGTGCAGCTTTGATAAAGATCTATTGGCCGATCCTGAGTCGGAGCCGGCGGGTTATCTTTCGGAGTCTTTCTCATTGCCTTTGTGGCTTGTAGAAGAATGGATAAAAGAATTTGGTTTTGAGAAAGCGAAAGATATTTGTTTTGCATCAAACAGGCGTCCTGGGGTTTATCTTTGGGCTAACGTTTTAAAAACCAGCACAGAAGAACTTTTAAAGATGTTCAATTCGGAAGACGTTGAAGCAGTTGAAGCTGCTTTGCCCGGTGGCGAGTCGATGGTGAAGATCAAGACTCATCAGTCCGTTTCGAGACTTGCGGGATTTAAGGAAGGGATGTTCTTTGTTCAGGATCCTGCGGCATGGGCGGTTGTAAAGGAGCTTTGCCCCGAGCCAGGCTGGACGGTGATCGACCTTTGTGCGGGGCCGGGGACGAAAACCATACAGCTTGCGATGGCGATGAATGACGAAGGGGAGATCATCGCCTCGGATATTGATGAAGAACGGCTTGAGAAGGTGCAGCAAAATGCTGATCGGGCGGGCTTTAAGAGCATTAAAACCGTTTTAGAAAATGATCTGCCGAAAGTTATTTCCGGTTTGAAAAAAATAGATGCGATATTAGTCGATGTGCCCTGTTCTAATACCGGGGTGCTGGCAAAGCGTGCGGAAGTGCGACATCGTATCAACAAATCGGCGGTTGAATCGCTTGTTAAGACACAAAAAGAGCTTCTTAATTACGCTGCAGGGATAATTTCTCCTGGCGGTAAGATATGTTACAGCACATGCAGTATTTTAAAGGACGAAAACGAAGATGTTATAAATAGTTTTCTTGCTGTGAATTCTAAGTTCAGACTATTGAGTCAAAAGCTGATATTGCCGGGGTGTGCTGGTGAATTGCCATACGATCACGACGGGTCCTTTGCAGCGTTATTAACATTATAAATTCGGTTTTGAGTTGTTTAGGAACTTCAATCCACAGGTTATCCACAAAGGCGTTTATATTGTGTAAATCCTGTTTAAAACAAATTTTTTTTGCGCGCAAATCAAGTATTTACCCTAACTTTTATCGTGTGGAAAAGAAAACTGAAAAAATCCCGTTGAATAGTACTTAACTTGTCAATATGATTTGACTATCAAAGCCAAAGGAAAAACAGTTAGAAAGTTTTTAGTTCATATCGTTTGTGAATTGGGAACAGAAGGTATTTTTAAAAATTTAATATTGTCTCAGGCTTTAACAAGCGGGAAAAAACATGCAGGCAACATTCACGGATGAATTAGGTGCGATAGATCTGGCGATCGCCGAACGGATCGGCGAGCAAAAGTATCGAGTCTGGTTTAAGAACTCAACCAAGCTCGATCTTACGGACGACTATCTTAAGATAGGCGTTCCGAACCATTTTATTGCGAACTGGATCGAAGCGCACTTCCTGAATGACATTTATTTTGTTTTGAAGAAGGTAACCGGTAAGGAAAAAAAAGTTGCTTTCAATATTGAACCGTCTCTAGCCGGCAGTCAGAGAAAGACACAGCTTGATTCACAAGCGATTCAGGTTCAACGCAGCCAAAATAAAACAACCCGCAGTCGTATCAATCCTGAGACCTGGGCGAAGCAATCGCCATTAAAACTAAGCCTTGAGACGTTTGTTGTCGGCGCTAAGAACCAGCTGGCATATAACGCTGCTAAGGCGGTGGTTGGCGAGGAAAAAAGTCCGTTTAACCCGCTATTTCTCCACGGAGGGTACGGTGTCGGCAAGACCCATTTGCTGCAAGGGATCTGCAACGAATCGGCCAAAGTCCGGCCCGGAGTCAAGTGGCTCTATGTATCGGCGGAGGATTTTGCCAACCAATATGTGCTGGCCTTGAAGACCCAGAAGCTGGATGCTTTTCGGAGGCGATTCCGACAAATGGATGTGTTGGCGATTGACGATATTCACTTCTTGGCCAGCAAGAAAGCAATGCAGGAAGAATTTCTGCATACGTTCAATACGATAGATCTTGCAGGTAAACAAGTAGTGCTCGCGTCAGACGCGCACCCAAAGATGATAGGTAAACTTTGCGAGTCGTTGGTGAACAGATTTGTATCAGGTATGGTTATCAAGATGGAGGCGCCCGATCTTCAGACGCGTTGTAAGATCTGTTCACAGAAGGCGATGGCGATGAACAGATCGGTGCCTGATTCTGTGATAGAATATATTGCTGAAAAGATGCACTCTAATGTGCGTGAGCTTGAGGGGGCATTGCTTAAGCTTGTAGCATTTTCGTCTCTCGGTAACGAGAAAATCACACTTTCTATGGCTCGATCGGTTCTTGCGGAACATATCTCAAGAAGCGATCCTATTGTTCACACTTCCGATATTGAATCGACAGTGGCAACATTTTTCGGTATTACTCCTGCTGATATCCATTCATCCAAGAAAGACCGAACGGTCAGCCTAGCAAGATCGTTCAGCATGTATCTGGCAAGGAAATATACTAAGATGTCGTTTCCGGAGATCGGCAGGGCGATGGGTAACAAAAACCATGCGACGGTTATTCTTGCGTGCAGGAAGATCGAAGATTTTCTTTCCAGAAATGCCGAGGTGAAATGGACGGGTCCTACCGGCAGCAGGCTGGTAAAGGCGAAAGAGATCTTAAGCCAGCTTATCGAAGGTGTTTCATAGGCGAGGGGCGGGGGCGTGTTGTAAGGGTATAAAAAAAAGCAGCGCCCAAGGAGGAGGACGCCACTTTTAATTGCCCGATGAGGGCAAGTATCCATATCTTTTTGAGGAGGAGAGAATTCTTATTATTTCAAAAGCTTTCTTTGACAATTGATACGCCCTCTGAGTTTATTGGTTCAAATTTTCCTGAAAAATGGCTCTTTAGGCCAAAAAAGCGGATTTTTCTTTAAACAGAGGTTGCTTTGTGTAAAATGTTCCTAAGGATATTTTATCAAAGGAGCGGACCATGGAATATGCAGTAGGCAATACAGGCAGGGTTATCGCTGCCCGTTTGTTCGAGGGTGACAAGCTTTACGAATCGATAGAGGGCATTGCGAAGAAGGAGGGGATAAAGTCGGCGGCGGTCCTTATCACAGGGGGTTTTCGAAAAGCTGATGTTGTTGTCGGCCCGGCGACGGAAACACCTAAGATCGTACCGAAGCATAAGGACTTTAGCGGGCCTGGGGAGGTGCTTGGGGTTGGTACGATATATTGCGACGACGAGGGGCCGAAGATGCATATTCATACGGCGATAGGCAAGGGCGACGAGGTAGTTGTGGGGTGTCCTCGCGGGGGAGCAAGTACGTTTTTGATATTAGAAGTGACTATAATCGAGATAACGGGTATAGATGCGGCGAGAGAATTTGACGAAAAGACGGGGTTTAAACTTTTACGGCTCGGTTGATCGGTCGCGTTTGTGCTGTAATTTTTTTGGGTCGGGAGTTCCAAAGCATATAAACGATATGAGTATCAATCCTGCACCTGCGAAGAACAACGCTTTGCTTATGGCCGGCCTGGCTATGCGTGTTGCCCATTGGGGGACGGAGTTGTCGGAAGCTACTATCGGCTGGTCGCTGCTTAGCGCGGTTTTTGCTTTTGCGATCATTTTTTCGGGTGCGACGGGGAAGGCAGTTTGATCCCTTTGCGGCTGCTGGCCGAGGACGGCGGGTTTTAAACGGGCGAGGATATTGGGGTCGCTGTCGATATAAGAAAACTGCCGGTCGTATTCGGTGAGCATGTTCTCAATCTTTTTGTTGCTCTGCTCAGTTTGGGTTAGAAGATCTTTGCTTTGGTAGTAATCTTTGATCTCGTCGGCTTTGAAGGCTATTAGCATGGCGGCGGCACCGAGGGCGAAGAATATACAGAAGAACATATACCTTATGAATGCCTGAGTTTTTGTCATGATGGTTTGCCTTCCATGTACTACCATCACATAAAATAAAAAAGGCAGAGGGTTTTCGGCCCTCTGCCTTTTTAGTTAATTTTTAGTACTTGAAAATCTCACCGCCGTACTTTGCGCTTGAACCGAGTTCCTCATTTATTCTCAGGAGCTGGTTGTATTTACAGATACGGTCGGTTCTGCAG
>JAFGKL010000007.1 GCA_016928585.1 Sedimentisphaerales bacterium | reverse complement strand
TAACCTTGCTGTCTGGCTTTCGATGCAGGGGAAAAAGACGGGCCTGCTGGATGTCGATATTCACGGGCCAAGTATCCCGAAACTACTGAACCTCGAAGGCAGCAGACTTCAGGGCGAAAAAGGAAAGATCGAGCCGGTTATTTACAGCGATACTCTTAAGGTGATGAGCATAGGATTTATGGTAAAGGACGAGAACGCAGCTTTGATATGGCGAGGTCCTATGAAGCATAATATAATAAAACAGTTCGTTTCCGATGTTTGCTGGAGCGATCTGGATTATTTGATAATTGACTGTCCTCCCGGCACCGGTGATGAGCCGTTGTCAATTGTACAGTTGTTAGGCAAAGCGGACGGGGCAGTTATTGTTACTACTCCCCAGCAGCTTGCGGTTGCCGATGTTAAAAAGAGCATAACATTTTGTCAACAGTTAAGCCTGCCCGTTTTGGGTGTCATTGAAAATATGGCCGGTTTCATATGTCCACACTGCAATGAAAAGAGCGACATATTTAAGGGAGACGGCGGGCGGCAGATGGCGAAGGAGTTTAATGTGCCGTTTTTAGGGAGCGTCCCGATAGATCCCAACATGGTTGCGGCTGCCGATATTGGCAGGCCGTTTATCCGATATACCACTCAGAATCCAACAACAGAAGCCCTTGGCAAAGCATTTAACGCGTTATTAAAAGTCGAGCAAAATAATTAAATACAAAATTAAATATGCAATACAACGATAAAGTAGTCGAACACTTTATGAATCCCCGCAACATCGGCGAAATTGTCAATGCTGACGGAGTTGGAACGATCGGTTCTGAAGATTGCGGGGATATGATCCAAGTCTGGATCAAAGTTGACAAGGATCATCTGGCGGACATTAAGTATAAGGTGTTCGGCTGCCCGGCCGCCATAGCTGCGTGCAGTATGATGACGGAACTTGCAAAGGGAAAACATCTTGACGATGCTTACGATCTGACGGACGAGCAGGTTGCCGAGGCACTCGGGGGGCTTCCCGAACACAAGTATCATTGTTCCAATCTTGCGGCGTCGGCGCTGCATGAGGCCATTACGAACTATGCCGTTAAATCATCCACAAATAAAGCAATTAAGATCACTGTATTAGTAGATGACAACGGTACCGGAGATCTTCAATTAGAGCATGGGTTGTCCTTCTGGGTTGAGTATGGTGGTAAACGTGTTCTTTTCGATACGGGGCAAAGCGATGTTGTCGTGAAAAATGCAGAGATGCTCGATATAGACCTTGCTGTAACGGATGCGATCGTTATAAGTCACGGTCATTATGACCATACAGGGGGGCTGGCCGCTGTGCTTGATATCGCTTCCAAGGCAAAACTTTATCTGCATCCGTCGGCAATCAAACCTAAATTTAGTAAACGAGATTACGGAACAGAGTCAATCGGTATGCCCAATTCTGCTCTGAAAGCCATTGGAAATCGTAAAGTTATTTGGACGGAGATGCCGACAGAAGTTCTGCCCCGGTTTTTTGTTACCAGCCGGATACCGCGAGTAACCGATTTTGAAAGTGGTGAAGGATATTTTTTTTCCGATAAAAACTGCCGTCAAGCTGATAAGTTTCCAGACGACCAGGCAATATTTTTCGATTCTCCGAAGGGGGTTGTAGTTCTGCTGGGCTGTGCGCATTCGGGTGCGGCCAATACGCTACATTATATTGCAAAACTGAGCGGGAAGCCACGTATTTACGCAGTGATCGGCGGGATGCACCTTCTGAGAGCCTGCCCGGAGAGAATAGAACGTACAATCGATGCCTTGAAGCAATATGGCGTACAAAAAATCGGTGCTGCTCATTGCACAGGCAGCAAGCCAATCGAAAAGTTTAAAAATGCCTTTTCCGAACAGTGTTTTACGTGTTCTGCCGGTATGCAAATCGAATTGTGAGAGATCCGTTAAAATCTAAATTCAAAGCGATCGAATATGTATTGGTTATTTTTATCATTGGCCAGCGGCACTCTGGTGGCCGTAAGAAATGTTTTTGTCAAGACGCTGGTTTTTCAAACCGACAGAGGTGTAATTTTTTATTCAAAATACTTATTTGTCAGTTTGTTTGTCCCGTTTCTAATTTTATTGACCGGTATTCCGGAAATTAAGCCCGTTTTTTATTATTCCGCAATCATTGCGTCTATTTTAGATGTTATAGCAGGGTGGTACTTCCTTAATGCCATTGCTTCGGGAGAGCTTGCCAAGACGTTTCCGTTGGTTGCCTTTACCCCCATCTTTGCAACCGTAACATCCTTTTTCATACTGGGAGAGCTTCCATCGGTTTTGGGTTTAGCCGGCATTTTGCTGATAGTTTGCGGAGCTTATTTGTTAAGAGCGGAGAGTCTAAGAGTGGGTGTTTTTGAGCCGATCAAGCTATTATTAAAAGAAAAAGGCCAGCGTCATATGCTTATAGCGGCATTTTTGTTCAGCTTTATGGCGGTTTTTTTTAAAAAAGCAATATTGAACTCTTCGCCGTTTTTTGCATTTAGCACAACCCAATTGCTGAGCACATTGTTGTTAACGGTTCTTTTTATCAAGAAAAAAAAGATTGGAGTATTACTAAGGAATACGGTTGCAAACTTCAATATGCTTTTTATTTTAAGCATAGTAAGTTTTTTTTCAGGATTGACACTGTTCGGAGCGTTTCAGTTCGGTCTGGCTGCTTATGTAGTAAGCGTTAAAAGGATAAGCATTTTGTTCACTGTCATACTTGGATATGTATTCTTTAAGGAGAAGCATCTTGTAAGGAGTTTAATCATAGGGAGTATTATGGTTTTGGGCGTTTTTCTAATATCTTTGGGGTGATCTTAATTATGGCAGTAAAAGAGAAAAGACAAGCATGTATATTCGGGCCGGTACCTTCCAGGAGATTGGGTCGTTCATTAGGTATTGACCTTGTACCTTTTAAAACCTGTACGTACGATTGCATATACTGTCAACTTGGGAGAACAACCAATAAAACAATGCAAAGAAAAGAGTGGGTTTCGCTCGATATTGTTATGGAGCAACTCAAAGCCAAACTTTCTTCGAAACCCGATTATATAACACTGTCCGGTTCGGGGGAGCCTACGCTTTATTTGCGACTCAAAGAATTAATTTTAAAAATCAAGGACATGACAGATATCCCTGTTGCAGTTCTTACAAACGGTTCGCTGTTATGGCAGCAGGAAGTAAGGGATGCGTTGAAAAACGCAGATTTGGTTGTGCCATCACTCGATGCAGGGAGAGAGCCGGTGTTTCAATATGTCAACAGACCATACAAGGAAATTACATTCGAGAAGATGTTAGACGGATTGGTAAAATTTCGTGATGAATATTCCGGCAAGTACCGGCTCGAAGTTTTTCTTATAGCCGGCGTGACCACTCCGGATGCAGAAATTAACCATCTGGCCAATTGTATAAATTTAGTTCGTCCCGATAAGGTTCAGGTAAATACGGTTATCCGTCCTCCTGCAGAAGATTTTGCAGAACGTGTACCAGAAAAACAATTAAGGACACTAGCTGTGCGACTGCATAAAAATGCGGAAGTTATTGCTGATTACAATAATGTTCACAAAGAAGAGGGGTTTTCCGCTCGGCGTGATGATGTATTGACCCTTTTGAGGCGTCGGCCCTGTTCTGTCGAAGACATTGCGGCCGGCCTGGGCCTTCATCGAAACGAAGTTGTTAAGTATATAGAAGAGTTGTCCTCAGGAGACAAGATCGAAACGAAGCGGCAAAACCAACGAATTTATTACAAAGCAAAAATTTAATGATATCATTAAAAACAGAACAGGAGAAGAAATGAAGATAATAGGGATCAATTGCAGCCCGCGCAAAAATCAAACAACACAGAAAAGCTTAGAGGCCTGTCTTGCTGCAGCCAGTAAAGAATCAGATAAAATAGAAACCGAAATAATCGAACTTGCCGACCTGAATATTCACGGGTGTGTGGGTTGCGGTTATTGCAAGAAACATTTCGAATGCAAGCAGGACGATGACTTTAATTCATTGATCCCTGTTCTTAGTGATAACGAGGTTGCAGGGATCATAATAGGTACCCCCGTTTATTTGGGGACGATGACTTCACAGTGTAAAGCTTTTCTTGACAGAACAGTTGTATTGGCGCGCAATGGTTCGGTTTTTCATAATAAGGTCGGAGGAGTTTTGGCCGTAGGCGGTGTTCGAAACGGCGGGCAGGAACTTACCATACAGGCCGTTCAGGCAACACTTCTTTGCCATGATATGGTATGTGTAGGCGGCGGCAGCAAAGCGGCACATTTCGGAGCTACCTTAGTAAGCGATGAACAGAAAGGCGTTGAATTTGATAAAACCGGCCTCGAAACCGCAAGGGATATCGGCCATAGGGTTGCCGGGTTAGCAATGTTACTCGAAAAATAAGTATATCTATTATTTAAGAAAGAAAGGGAGCAACATAATGGCACAGTTACCAGACGCAGTAAAAAAAGCAATATCAAAACAAGAAGTTTTTCCGGTTGCAACAAGCAGTCAGGACCAAGTTCCCAATGTCGTATATATTACATATTTGAAGGTTATCGATAATCAAACGGTTTTAATTGCAGATAACTATCTTAATAAGACACGTGACAATATTTTAAACAATGGTAAAATCGCTTTTGTCGTTCTCGATGAGGAAAAAGGTTCTTTCCAGGTAAAAGGGGCCGCGGAAAGACTAACAGAGGGAGATATGTTCGATGAAGTTCAGATATGGGTGAAGGATAAACTGCCAAAGGTCGCAGCTGTCGTAATGCATGTAGAGGAAGTATATAACGGAGCAGAAAAGATATGTTAACGATGATATTTTATGAATATAGCCGTTACAATATCTTAATTTTAAAATAAAACTTGTTAAAGCAATTTTTCCAAAAGCTTATTTTGAAAGGAAGCTGTGGTTATGAAAACAGATGTATTGGTAATTGGCGGAAGTGCTGCCGGTATCGTTGCAGCAGTAACAGGAAAAAGCAGTTATCCTGACAAAGAATTTCTTGTCATACGCAAGGAAAAGCAGGCAGTTGTTCCGTGCGGGATCCCGTACGTTTTTGGCTCCTTGGACAGTATAGACAAAAATATTATACCGGATTCAGGGTTAGCTAAAACAGGGATAAATCTTAAGATCGGCCAGGTAGTATCTATTGATCAGGACCAAAAAGTTTGCAAAACCGATGACGGCACAGAAATCAGTTTTGCAAAATTAGTACTTGCAACCGGTTCTACGCCGTTGGTTCCAAAATGGCTCGAAGGTGCCGAACTCGAAAATGTCTTTGTCATTCCTAAAAACAAGGTCTATCTTGCAGAAATGATCACAAAGCTTACGGATTGCAAAAAGGTCGTTACTGTCGGCGGCGGATTTATAGGCGTTGAAATGTCCGACGAGCTAAACAAAAGGGAGAAAGAGGTGACGTTAGTCGAGATTCTGCCCAATATATTAGGCCTTGCTTTCGATAAAGAGTTAGCCGTTGAGGCAGAACAAATCCTTAAAAACAGAGGCATAAAGATAAAGGCCGGAATCGGCGTTAAAGAGATTTTAGGTGATAAAAAAGTAAGCGGAGTTTTACTAAACAACTCTGAAAAAATAGAAGCCGATGCTGTTATTTTATCAATGGGCTATCGTCCAAATATTTCTCTGGCAGAAAAATCAGGTCTGAGTATTACCGAAGAAGGTTTTATTGGGGTTGATGAATATATGAGAACAAGAAATCCCGATATATTTGCCGTTGGTGACTGTGCTGAAAAACGTGATTTCATAACCAGAAAACACAGCGTTGTTATGCTTGCCTCTACAGCCTGTGCTGAAGCAAGGGTTGCGGGAATGAATTTATATAAACTTTCCACCCTTAAAACACTTAGCGGTACAATTGCAATTTTTTGTACTGCTATTGGCAATACCGGCTTTGGAGCTGCTGGTCTTACCGAAACTGTGGCTAAAAAGGAGGGCTTTGACGTTGTTACCGGTACTTTTGAGGGTATCGACAGGCACCCGGGAACATTGTCAGATACACATAAGCAAGTTATAAAACTCATCGTTGCCAAAGAATCTGGTATAGTTCTTGGGGGAGAGGTAATGGGCGGTCTAAGTGTGGGCGAGTTGACGAATCTAATCGGCCTTGTTATTCAAAATCGAATGAGCATAAATTCTATTTTGACAGCCCAGATCGGGACACATCCGTTACTAACAGCAGCGCCTACTGCTTATCCGCTGATAAAAGTTGCTGAAGTTATTGCAAAGAATTTATAAGAAAAAATTACGGTATGCCGGTAACAAGATGACTCAGAATACGAGATCAGTGCCCCAAAGCGGTGTGAATATTCCAGAAAACCTCTATTATTAATGCTTGAGACCCGTTCGGCAAGCCTCAGGGCGACAAATTTTTGTAAAATTTGTTGTTTTTAAATTTTTTTTAAGATTTATATTGATTTTTCCGAACAGTAGGACTATAATAGTCCTATATAAGGAAATAAGAAATGAATATAGTCAAACAAAATACGGATTACGCATTACGGGCAATGATCGATCTTGCCGGCCATTACAAGGGCAAGACGGCAGTTTCTGTGCGTGAGTTAGCCGGTCGGGAAGACATATCTTACCAGTTTGCGTGTAAGATCCTGCAGAAGCTTCAGAGGGCGGGGCTTGTGAAAAGCTCAATGGG
>JAFGKL010000109.1 GCA_016928585.1 Sedimentisphaerales bacterium | reverse complement strand
GTTCAGGCTCCTTATACAGATATTCCGATCTTTGTCAAAGCCGGATCTATCCTTCCATTTGGGCCGGCAATACAGTATGCCTCGGAAAAGAAAGCTGATCCTATCCGGCTGTATATTTATACCGGCCAGGACGGAGCATTTACCCTGTATGAGGATGAAGGTATTAATTACAATTATGAAAAGGGAGCCTATAGTGAGATCCCTATGCGATATAACACAGAAGAACAATCGTTGACGATAGATACCCGCAAAGGAGAATTTGCCGGAATGCTGAAGACGCGAACTTTTGAGATCGTTTGGGTAACGCCTGACCAGGCTAAGGCTCTGGATATGGAAAATACACCTGACGGCATAGTCATTTATGAAGGTGAGAAATTAGTTGTTCGTCAATAAAAAATAGTCTGCTGCAGGCGATGAGTTCTGGTTACCGGAAAAATATTTTCTGGACAAACCTATTAATGCCGATGTACTATTAGATATGGTAAACAACTTTATGAAGAGATCATAAAAAAATGGAAACTCTTCTTCGGGACACAAATCTTATTAAAAGGGCGTTCTGGCTTGTCAGACTAAGATGGGTTGCGATCGCAGTGTTGCTGACATCTGTTTTGGTTGCAGTTAGAATGCTGCATATATCACTGCCTACAACTGAACTTGGGGTTATCGTTGCCGGGCTTATCATATATAATTTAGTATTGTTCACAATGTTAAACCACATGACTTCCGGCGATGTAAGCCCTTGCCATAAAACGATTAACAGGATTATAACATTCCAGATATTTGCCGATATTATCATACTGACCGTTATACTTCACTATTCAGGCGGGATCGAAAACCCGTTTTTTTTATACTTTGTTTTTCATATGATCATTGCAAGTATTCTTCTTTCAACACGACAAAGTTATCTGCAGGCAACATTTGCGATAGTTTTTTTTGGTCTTATAGTACTGCTTGAGTACCTTGGGCACATCAGGCATTTTGCTGTGGAAGAAATTGCCGGTAATAATTTATATTGCGACGGTTCGTTTGTTCTAAAGACCTTTTTAGTTTTTTCGACAACATTATATCTGGTTGTGTATATGACCACCTCAATCTCACGGCAATTGAGCAGACAGCAGCAGTGGTATGAAAATGCCAACACCCAGTTACAGGAAAAAGATCATTTAAAAAACGAATATGTTCTTAGGCTCACACATGATATTAAAGGACATCTTGCTGCGATTCAAAGCTGTCTTGGTATCGTTGATGCTCAGACGGTAGGCCCGCTTAACGAACAACAAATAGACCTTATTGAAAGGTCCTATCGAAGGGCGGGAAAATGTACGGCTTTTATAGCCGCATTGTTAAAACTAACCAAGATGAAAATGACCAATACGCTTGAAATGGAGCGGTTTTCGCTCAAAAAGGCGATTTTTAATGCTCTCGCCGCGGTGCAGAACAGGGCCTTGAGGAAAGAGATCACAGTTGACCATAACATAGAAGCAGGGATCGATGAGGTTTATGGCGAACCCGTTCTGATCGAAGAGACCATTGCGAATTTGTTGTTTAATGCTGTCAGGTACACTCCGCAAAAAGGCACAGTTAAAGTAAGCGTAAAAGATCAGAAGGATTTTATTTTGTTCGAGGTCAGTGATACCGGTATTGGAATACCTCAAGAAGATATTGAAAAGATATTCGATGAATTTTACAGGGCATCCAACGCCAGGGGAGTAGAAAGAGACGGAACAGGTCTGGGTCTTTCAATTGCCAGGCAGATCATCGAGAGGCATGGGGGGCAGATATGGGCACGAAACAAATCAACCGGCGGAAGCATGTTTAGTTTTACTTTGCCAAAAAAAGGTTAGCAAACTTCAATATCTTGATCGTTTTTTTAATGTATATCTATCGTCTAAGATAAAAATTATTCGTGCTCCCAAAGTGTAAAATCACATTCTCTAACTACTCAAATTAGATTTCAAATCTAAAATATATCGCTATTTTTTGCTTTTTTTCAGGAAACACCCATAAAAAATATAAATCAGGGGAAAATTTTCTTGACGTGAGTGCCGGTGTTACCGTAATTTACGGTCATCTTTACTTGTGAACGTGGACACTAGCATTAAAGTTTGTGAATTCAGATATCAATTAGACGGAGAAAGTTTATGCGGTATCATAAGATTCCAGATGAGACAGTCAGGCGGTTGCCACTATACCTAAGGGGACTGTTGTTTTCGTCACAAGACCTGCAGGAAAACATTTCCAGCCGCAAATTAGCCGAGGTTCTCGGTGTTAATCCATGGCAAATACGCAAAGATTTTTCATATTTTGGCGGTTTTGGCACTCCCGGTGTTGGTTACAACGTTGAAAAACTCACAAAGCAAATCAAAAAAATTCTCAAGCTTGATATAGGACACAGGGCAACTTTAGTCGGAGTCGGCAACCTTGGTGCAGCTATTCTGGCTTATCCGGGTTTTAAGATCTACGGATTTGATATTGCTGCTGTTTTTGACAACAATTCTAAAAAAATAGGTCAAAAGATCGGAGATGTTACTATTGAAGATGTTGCGAAACTGCCTATGTTAAAAGGGCGACAAATCGATCTTGGCATTATAGCCGTTCCTCGCGGGTCGGCCCAGGAAATAGCCAATATCCTTGTTGATGTGGGGATAAAGGGCATTTTGAATTTTTCGCCATGTCGAATAGACGTGTCAAAAAAAGTCAAAGTGATAACTATTGATATAGCAATGGATCTTGCTCGCTTGCCTTATTATATGCCGTCAAGCTAAGCGTATCTAACAAGTATAGATTTTAGTGAGAAGACATGGAAAAAGTTTTTACGAGTAAATTAGAGTCGTTTTTAAACGCAGTTGCTGAAAAATTTCAGCTTTATGTTCCTGCAAAAACCGATGATCACTATACATACAATGTATACGATCCTTCCGGAAAGAAGCCTGTGGAACTCAACGACATACGGACCTGTACACCGATAAAGGAATTTTTGTTTCCCATACGTGAATTGGCCGCAACCTATCCCAAAGAGTTTAAACCTGACGATATAAAACCGTTTGCGGTTTTTGGGCTAAAGGAATGTGATCTGCGTTCAATAGAAATTCTGGATAAAGTTTTTGCGGAGGAAGATTTTGAGGACCAGCTTTACCTGAATCGGCGTAACAACATGTTCATTATATCGTCGGATTGCAATGAGCCGGGAGAAAGCTGTTTTTGCAACATTTTCGGCGGTAAGGGCTTTGCTGAAAGCGGATTTGATCTGAATGTATCAAAAATAAAGGACGGGTTTATTATCGAGGCGGGCTCTTCAAAGGGGAATAGTTTCCTAATGGAACATTCAGATATTTTCGGAGAGATCCCCGATGCCCTGTTATCCGAGCGTGATGCGAACCGAGCGGCAGTTCAAGCCCGGCTTGAAGAAAAGAACGACCATCTTAAATTCGACGTAACTATTAAGCAAATTGTTGAAGATGGGTGCGATAGCGATGTTTTTGATCGTGAAGCCAAAAATTGTGTTGAGTGTCAGGCATGCACAAGAGTTTGTCCTACGTGTCATTGTTTTTATCTGTATGACATGCAAAAGGAAGATTACTTCGCCAAAATGAAGATGTGGGACAGTTGTATGAGATTAAGTTATGCGACTGTGGCCGGTGGAGAAAATCCAAACAAGGTCCTTGGTGACAGGATGAAACACCGTCTTTTGCATAAATTCGTACATTTCCATGATCGCTACGGACTCGATATGTGTGTCGGGTGCGGCAGATGTGTCGACGCCGATGCCGGCGGTATGGACATCAGGGATATACTGAAAAAACTTAAGGATTAATGAAAAATAACTAACGAGTGAAAGTTACAAAATGAAAGATAATATTTACCAACCTATAAACGGTGAAATAGTTGATATTATTGAAGAGTCTTCAACGATCAAAAGCTTTGTTATTAAGCCGGAAGAAGATTTTGCTTTCAAAACGGGGCAATTTGTTGAGTTGACCCTGCCCGGTAAAGGCGAAGCCCCTTTTACCCCTTCTTCATCACCAGCCGAAACCGATCAAATAGAGATCACAATTATGAAGGCAGGGCGCGTTACAGGTTTGCTGCATGAATGCAAAAAAGGTCAAAAGGTCGGCATCCGCGGGCCGTACGGTAGTTGCTATCCGGTTGACGACTTTGTTGGTAAGCAGGTTTATATCATTGGCGGCGGTGTGGGGCTGGCACCGATTCGCTCCCTGTTTTTGACCTTAGTGGACAGAATAAAAGATTTTAAATCCGTTACCTGTCGATATGGTGCAAAAACACCGGAGGACTTTATTTTCAAGAAAACACTTTTTGGTGAATGGCAGAAGATCAAAGGTGTTGAAATAAAACTCAGCGTTGACCAGGCCGGCAACGGTTGGGATGGCAATGTCGGCGTGGTAACTACGATACTTAATCCGTCCGATGTGGATATTAAAAACGCTGTGGCGGTAGTGTGCGGTCCTCCTATCATGATGAAATACGTTACGCTGAAGCTGCTTGACTTTAAGTTTCCACCTGAAAACATCTATCTTTCGATGGAAAAAAATATGAGCTGCGGCGTAGGCAAGTGCGGCCATTGTATGCTTGGCAAATATTATGTATGTAAGGACGGCCCTGTTTTTACTTATGAGCAAATAAAGGGATATCCAAAAATCTGGGAATAAAAATGCACAGCATGTAGAGCGTTGAACGCAATATAAGGAATGAGAGACAGAAATATGGGTGCAAAGTTAATAATCGATTTGAAAAAATGTGAACTTCAGTCCGAATCACAGGTGCAATGTTCCTATAAACATCATCCTGATAACAAAGGGATCGACTCATTACTGGAGAAGATACGTTTTGCACTTATTTGCCGCAGATGTGAGGCTGCCCCCTGTGTTAAGGGCTGCCCTAATAATGCTCTAGAGAAGGTTCCCAGTGAAAATAACGATTCGGGTATTCTTAAGCGCAACAACATGCTGTGTACGGGGTGCGGTACATGTGCCATAGCCTGTCCATTCGGAACAATAAGCAACGATCTTATACTTTTTACAACCAGCAATTGCGATGTGTGTCAGGGCAGGCTCGGCCCGGAAGAAAAGCCCTTGTGTGTCAGCACCTGCAGTGACGCAAGCATAGAGTACAAAGAAGTCAAACCAGGCAAAGAGAACGATCTGGTGGAAGTCCTGGATGGAGTAGTGGTTAAAATCAGCGGCGGTGCTTTGTGGGAGCCGTTCTTAAGGGAAAAGAAAAAGGC
>JAFGKL010000006.1 GCA_016928585.1 Sedimentisphaerales bacterium | reverse complement strand
ATGAAAGCGGGTCTTACCGCGGATTGTACGGACCTTCAGATAGGCGACCACGAAGTAACAAAGACGGGTAAGGTTTATAAGAATCTTCTTTTCCAGATCCGTCCGGCATTTGGCGGAAATATTATCGCGACGATCATTAACTACGATCGCTGGCCGCAGATGGCGACTGTTCGCGAAGGCGTTATGCCGATGCCGATCCCCGATATAAAAAGAAAAGCGGAAGTTGTAAAATCACAGCCTCATGTTACGCAGGCCGAGCTTGCTATTGAGATACTGAGGGAAGAGTTCCAGGAAAAGAAGGTAAACCTGAAGGATTCACGTATAATCGTTTCCGGCGGGGCCGGTGTTGGCAGCAAAGACAACTTTAAACTCATCTGGGACCTTGCGCACTGTCTTGGCGGGGCGCCCGGCGCTACAAGAGCCGCGTGCGATCTTGGATTTATCGACTCTGATCACCAGGTAGGGCAAACGGGTACGACGGTCAGACCGAGTTTGTATATTGCAATAGGTATCAGCGGTGCGGTTCAGCATATGGCAGGTATGAGCGACAGCAAAAAGATCATAGCGATCAATAACGATCCGAAGGCGCCTATATTCGATATTGCTCACTATAAGATCGTTGGCGATCTTAACGAGGTTATCCCGATGATGATAAAGGCTATAAAGGAAAAAGTTTAGAGCGTAGCTATACCCTTTAGGGGAATAAATTTCCGCTTGATATAATAAGTTAGGAACGGAATCAGATTATGGCAAATTTTTACAAAGACAATGACGACCTTCAGTTCATGTTCAGGCACCTTGATATTGCAAGTATTTCTGGGCTAACGGAAGAAGGTTTTAAATTTGCAGAAGAGTTCGACACTGCACCCGTGGATTCAGACGATGCAATAACGAATTACGAACTGGTGCTTAATTCTGTCGGCCAGTTGAGCGGAGACTTTATAGATCCTCGGAGCGAAGAGATCGATCGTGAAGGAACTCATCATGACGGCAAAAACGTTACTTATGCAAAAGGTATTGCAGAGAGTCTGGATGCCTTAGCCAAGGCACAGGTAATGGGTTTTACATTGCCTCATCGTTTTGGCGGACTGAACTTTCCTGAGACAGTTTATACGATGGCTACCGAGATGGTTTCGCGTGCGGATGCGGGTCTTATGAACCTTTTCGGATTGCAGGGGATCGCGGGGACGATAAACGCGTTTGCCTCCGAAGAGATCAAACAGGAATACCTTTACGATTTTGCGGCTGGTAAAACAACGGGCGCCATGGTTCTTACCGAGCCGGATGCGGGTTCCGACCTGCAGGCCTGTCAGGTGAAAGCCTTCCAGGACGAATCGGGGCAGTGGTATCTGCATGGCGTAAAGCGTTTTATCACTAACGGGTGCGGGGCTGTGCTTTTGGTCATGGCACGGAGCGAGCCGGACAGGAGTGGGGGGCTTGGGCTTAGCCTGTTCGTTTGCGGACAGGGTCCCACGGTTCATATCAGAAGGATCGAGGACAAACTCGGTATTCACGGCTCGCCGACGTGCGAGATAGTTTTTGACAATACTCCGTGCAAGCTTGTCGGCGAAAGACAGCGTGGTCTTGTTACTTATGTAATGGCACTTATGAACGGGGCGCGCCTGGGTATTGCCGCCCAGTCGATGGGTATTGCAGAAGCGACGTATCGTATTGCCCGGGATTATGCGGCAAGCAGGGAACAATTCGGCGTTGCCATCGAAAAGCTGCCGGCGGTTCGCGATATGATAATTGATATGAAAATTGCGATCGAGACGGCACGGGCACTTTTGTATGCAACAAGTTATTCGGTTGATCTTATGTTCGGTTATGAAAAGGCCGACAAAAATCCGCCGGACGATAAATCAGCAGGCAAAGAGATCAAGCAGAAATTCAAGAAATACAAACGCATCGCCGCGATGCTTACCCCGATGAGCAAATATTATTGTTCCGAGATGTGCAACACCGTTGCTTACGACTCGATACAGGTTTTGGGGGGAAGCGGTTTTATGCGTGACTACGCGTGCGAGCGGTATGCACGCGATGCCCGTATTACTACGATCTACGAGGGAACCAGTCAGCTTCAGGTTGTCGCAGCGGTCAGGGGTGTTTGCGGGGGAACGTTTGCCAAGTATATCGATGATCTAAAAGCCCTTGAATATGACCCTGAAGTAAAGGACCTTTTGGATATTCTCGAAGCTGACACTGCGAAGCTTGAAGAGTGTATTGCTTTTGTTAAGGATGCGAGCATCGAATATATGGATCTTTACGGGCGTGATATTGTCGATATTGCTATCAGTATTATCAACGGTTACCTTCTTTGCGGTCAGGCCAGCACAAAGGTTGCCATGGAAGTTGCAGTTGCCGAAAACGGCTCCGGTCAGGCCGGGTCCATAAGCATGAAAAAACGTAAGATGCTTCTGGCCCGCCGTTATATTACAAAAGAAGCCTTGAAAATAGCATCACTTGCAAAATTGGTTATCAGCGGCGACAAATCGACTTTCGAACAATACGAAGCACTGGTCGGACCGACACCCGAAGATATATAATGGGCCGGCATATCCTGTTGAGGGCTGCATGTTAAAAGCTGTTATATTCGATTTTGACGGGGTGATAACGGACTCGGAGCCTTTGCACTATGAGGCCATAAACAAAACCATCACCAAATACGATATTCAGATACCGAAAGAAAAGTACTGGGACGATTATCTTGGATATACTGACATCGATTGCTTTGCTGCCATATCAAAAGATTACGAGCTCGATCTCGATGACGACGAGCTTGACCAATTGGTGGATGAAAAGTTCCTGATCTTCGAGGAACTTGTTCGTAAGGGGACCACGGTCATCGACGGTGTTGCCGTTTTTGTGAAAATGCTTAAAGACGGTAACGTTCCTCTTGCTATTTGCTCGGGAGCACTTGCCGCTGACATCGAGCTTATGCTTGACGGGACCGAGATAAAGGGTTTGTTCGATGTTATCGTTTCTGCGGACGATGTTGAAAAGGGCAAGCCCGATCCGGAGGGATACATACAGACCCTCGAAAAGCTTAACGAAAAGGTTTGTGATCGAATACTTCCTGGCGAATGTGTTGTGATCGAGGATTCTCACTGGGGTCTTGAAGCCGCGAGGTCCGCCGGCATGAAAAGCATCGCGGTTGCAAACACTTATCCAAAGCAGCATTTACAAGAGTATGCCGATCTTGTTACGGACAGGCTTGACCTGATCGGTCTGAACGATCTTAAAAAGCTATGCAACAATTGATCAGTGCCGTTATGCCGTGTGTCTAATACGCCTTCAAACGGCGTTTTCAATCCTGAAAGACCTTTTTTAGAGGCTGACTTGACTTTTGGTTATTTTGGGATATACTTTAATGTCCTTCTGTTAGTTTTTCACTATAAATTAGGCACTGATAGGCGGGTGATTTGCAGTTTTGTTTTTCTATAGTTAGTGATGAATTTTTCTGCAAGTTCTTAAATGGATTGTTTTGAACAGGTTATAAGTGTCGACTAAATTTGATAACAGCATAATAACTCAGGTCCAGCAGGCTACTGATATCGTAGATGTTGTATCCGAACACTTAAACCTTGAAAAGAAAGGCAAGGAATTTGTCGGTCTATGCCCGTTCCATGCCGATCACAAACCCAGCATGTATGTCAATCCTGTAAAGCAGATATTCAAATGTTTTGCATGCGGAGCCGGTGGCGATGTTTTTAAGTTTATCCAGCTTAGAGAAAATCTTACTTTCCCGGCGGCTATTGAAAGACTTGCTGAAAGGGCAGGCATTAAGCTGCCCAAGGTAAAGATATCACGACGTTCCATGGGTGTGAATGGTTCTCAGTTTGACGGGGACCCGAAAATCGCAGCCAGGGTAAATAACTGGGTAAGTAAATTCTGGCAGGAAAACTTAAGGCACGAACAAAAAGGCGCCTTTGCCAGAGATTACTTACAGCAAAGAAAGATCACAGATGATTCCGCCAGGAACTGGGAGATCGGTTTTGCTTTAGACGGCTGGGAAGACCTTATCACCGCTGCCGGTAAATCAAAAATAAGCCCCCGGCTATTGCTCAGTTGCGGTCTTGCGGTCGCAAAAGAGGCCGACAAATTTTATGACAAGTTCCGCAACCGGCTGATGTTCCCGATAAAAGATGTAACAGACAGGGTTGTCGGTTTCGGGGGGAGAACGCTGGGTGACGATCCTGCAAAATACATGAATTCACCGGCGACGGTGCTGTTCGACAAGAGCAATTCACTTTACGGTCTCGATAAGGCAAGGCACAGTATAGTATCGACAGGGACGGTTGTTGTCGTCGAGGGATATACCGATGTCATCATGGCCCATCAGTTCGGATGTACGAATGTAGTGGCGACTCTTGGAACAAGTTTTACCGACGGACATGCGAGAATATTACGACGTTTTGCAAAGCGAATTGTTCTTGTGTTCGATAATGACGTTGCCGGCGTTGAAGCTGCCAACAGGGCATTGGAAGTATGCCTGGTCCAGAGGATAGATATAAAAGTGGCGTTCGTTACCGAAGGCAAAGATCCGTGCGATTTTCTTTTAACGTCGGGGAAAGAGGCGTTTGAAAAAATGGCTGAAGAAGCGATCGATGTAATGGATTACAAGTGGCAAAGACTTACAGAAGGTCTCGACGAGAGCGACAACTATGCCGATAGAAGGGCGTTGGTCGACCAGTTTTTACTTTCGGTGGCAACTGCCATACGAAGCGGCAAGCTCGATCCGATCGCACGAGGACTTATCGTAAGTAAAATATCACCAATAATCGGTCTAAGTGCCGACCAGGTGAACCGCGAGCTGAAAAGACTGCACCAGAGGCTGGGCACAAATCGCAACTTTGCCGTAAAGAACCAAAAAGTTGTAAGTATAGCCGCCGATGGTACCGTTCTTGGGAAAGCCAAAAAAGAAGTGCTTGAAGTGCTGCTTAATGATCCCGGGCTTTACGAGTTTTTTGCCGATGCTATCGGGCCGGATGATTTTACGGAACCCGTTCTAAAAGAGGTTGCGGAGGCTTTGTTTGACTCGATGCATGACGGCGATGATTTTAGTATTTCCGCCCTGCTCGCAAAGGTCGAGTCCACTGAGGCAAGCAGTCTTATAGTGAATCTTTCCGATATCGGGGAGAAAAAAGGCGATCTAAGAAGGCGTCTAGAGGATGCTCTTGCGGTTATTAACGAACACTCGAGCCGGCAACATAGACGGGAAATTAAAGCAGCCCTGGTCGATAATGAGACCGAGGCTCTTCGGAAAGTAACTTTGTCGCTACAGAAAAATAATAAACGAAATCCCGGCTTAATGACGAATTAGCAGGGATCGATGATAAGGATCTGGAAATAAAGTTAATACGGAACTAAAAATGGTAACAAAAAAGAAAAAAACAACCAAGCGTAAAACCGCTAAAAAGAAGACCACTAAAAAAACCACCAAGAAGACAGGTGTAAAAAAGGCGTCGAAAAAAGCAAATGCCAAAGTTAAAGCAAAGGCAAGTACAGAAGCAGTGAAGCAAAAGAGTGATACTGCAAAAAAAGAACCGGTTGTTGAGGCAGCAGAGAAGGTTGTTCCTAAAGAATTCAAGAATCTGAGCAAGACCGAGATCGCTGAAAAGATGATAGCCGCGATCATTGAAAAAGGCAAAAAGAAGGGCTATATCACTTATGAACAGATGAACGAAGAGCTTCCCGATGAGGCTATTTCCCCGAACCGTCTTGACAGCCTTCTGATGACCCTTGACGAGAAGGGGGTTCAAATACTCGATGAGGCCGATGTTGCCAAACGAGAAGAGGAAGACGAAGATGAAGATTTTGTTGACAGCGATATCGAAACGGGCAAGCTGGATGATATTGATGCAAAGGCGGATATTGTTCTTGAGAAGGCTCTTGCGGAGAGCGAAGGGAAACGAATTGACGATCCGGTCAGGATGTATCTGACGCAGATGGGCGAGATCCCGCTTCTTTCGCGTGACGAGGAAATAAGCCTTGCAAGAAAGATAGAGCTTACGCGGCTGGCTTTTAGAAGAAGGATCCTTGAAAGCGATTATTGTGCCCGTGCCGCATGGGACATTTTGCATCAGGTCAGCGAAGGCTTGCTGCCATTTGACAGGACGATGAAAATGAGTACTACTGAAAATCTTGTCCGGTCCGTCGTCAAGGAACGCATGCCTCAGAACCTTTCAACAAGCAAAAAACTTCTCGATCGCAATGCCGAGGCGTTTATTGCTGTGCTGGAAGAAAGCGATATGGAGGTGAAGAAGAAAAGCATAAGGCAGATACATCGCAATCGGCGTAAAATTACCACGCTGCTTGAGGAACTTAGTTTGCGTACCAGCAGAATTCAGCCTATGATGAATAAGCTTATCGGCATTCAGCATAAAATGCACCAGATCGAAAAGCTAATCGAACAGGGACCTACCCGCGATTATATGGTAGAAGATATTGAAGCCATGAAGCAGGAACTTCGGGGCCTGCAGGAGCTTGTTTTGGAAACGCCGGCACAGCTTGACAGGAGGATCCGCATCATGCAGTCGGTTTTTGTTCAATACGAAGAAGCCAAGCGGAACCTGTCCGGCGGCAACTTAAGGCTGGTAGTTTCCATTGCCAAAAAATACCGCAACAGGGGTCTTAGCTTCCTTGATATTATTCAGGAAGGTAATACGGGGCTTATGCGTGCGGTGGACAAATACGAATACCGCCGAGGGTACAAGTTCAGCACCTACGCAACGTGGTGGATCAGGCAGGCCATTACAAGAGCTATTGCGGACCATGCCCGTACGATCCGTATTCCAGTTCACATGATCGAAACGATGAGCAAACTGAGAAGCGTTACGAAAAACATGCTTCAGGAGCTCGGAAGAGAACCGACGATCGAAGAGATCGCGAAAGAAGCGGAAATGAGTGTTTCAGAAGCAAGAAGAGTTTTGAAAATATCGAAACATCCGTTCAGTCTTGACAGGCCAATCGGTGAAAGCGAAGACAGTTACTTCGGAGATTTTATCGAGGATGAAAGTGTTGAGTCTCCGGTTCAATCGGCAACTCAGGAAATGCTTAAGGAAAGGATCGATCATGTTTTAAAGACCCTGACCTACCGGGAACGTGAGATCATAAAACTTAGATACGGCATCGGTGACGGGTATACATATACTCTTGAAGAGGTTGGCAGGATATTCAAAGTGACCCGTGAACGTGTTCGCCAGGTTGAGGCCAAGGCTATACGAAAACTTCAGCATCCGGTACGATCTCGCAAGCTCGAAGGTTTCCTTGATAATAAACTCATGTAGCCTGCGGTTTTACAGGTTGATAGAAGGTGTCGGGACGAGGACCTAAAACATTGGTCAGCGTTCCGATCTTTTCAATATTGCACTGTATTTTGTCTTCCGGTTCGAGAAAATCACCGGTTGCCATTGCCACGCCTTCCGGAGTTCCTGTTGCTATTATGTCGCCGGGCTGAAGTGTTACCAGATGACTTATAAAGGAGACGGTCTCGAATACTGAAAAGATCATTTGCGATGTATTTGCCTGCTGTCTGATCCTGCCGTTGACCTTAAGTTCTATGTTAAGGTTATGTACGTCTTTAATTTCATCGGCGGTGGTTATATAAGGACCAATCGGCAGAAAATGATCCGCCCATTTGCCGTTAAGCCAGTCGAAAAATTCATCCCATGGCCTTTGGGTCCGGTTTTCTTTGAAAGTAACACTTCTTGCTGAAATATCGTTTGCGATGCAATAGCCTGCGATATGATCTTTTGCCCGGTCCGTTGTTATGCACTTGGCGGTTTTGCCAATAACTACTGCAAGCTCAACTTCGTAATCAATCTGTTTGCTGTAGTTAGGCCAGGGTATGACCGAGTCCGGCCCGGTGATCACATTTGACGGCATTAGAAAAGGGCGGGGTACCGTTGTCATCTTCGAGGATTCGGTCAGGCCAAGCTGGCGTCCGGCTTCGGCGATATGTTTGGAATAGTTTCCCGCCAGAGCGAATATTTTTCCCGGATCCTGAAGCGGAGCAAGAAGCTTTACTTTCTCAAAAGGTATAACCTTGTTTTTCTTTTCGGAAAGCTCATGTAACATGTCAAAATAGAGATCACTTTGCGTTAGTATCTGTTTTATGCTTTGCGGCGCTACATCGCATTCGATAGACGATGGAATATCAATTATTCCTTCGTTGGTTAGTATTCCGCACGAAACAGCCTGCTTGTATGTATAAGTTGCTAATTTCACCAATCTGCCTTCCGGAAAGCCGGTAATATTCCTTTAAAAACTACTTGAATTTATCTGAAAATAGGGTCTAATTGCTACCAAGTATATTCGTAAATGCTGGGAATGAAAGGGAAAATCGATGCCCATCAATAAACTTTGGCAAAAAGCGAAAAGTTTTTTAAAAAATGACGACTCTTCAGGCTCTTTTTCGCCAGACATTGACCAGCAGGGATTGATCGGCGAGCAGGACGACGGTACCTCTGCTTCGAACCATGATAATTCTCCCAGCCGACTTGAGATCGTAAGGAAGCCCGCGGCACAGACGGGGAAAACAGACAATATTGAAGTTCTCACCAATGTGTTTAACAGGATGGTAGAACAGCTTGGGGGTATTAACGAGCACCTGAATATGCAGATAGAGCAGCATCATAAGCTCGTGGATCGTATAGACCAGCTTCCGGAACTTCTTGAGAATCTTCCAAGTGCCGTTAAAGATCAAAAGGAGCTTGTCAATGGATTGATCGAACAGTTAAAAGACAAAGCTGTCAAAGATCAACAGTTTATCGAAACCGTTGAAAAGATACCCGACGAAGCCATTAAGCAAAGCAACGTTCTTATCGATATGAACAGGAAGCTGTCAGTCTCTGCGGACGCAGATGTTCAAATGGCAGAGAGTTTCAACAAGTTCAATGAAACACTTTCAACACTTAACGCTGACACTGTCCATCAGACCGACAGCATCAGGCAAATGAACAAAACCTTTGCAGCAAGCGACAGGTATCTTAAATACATTCTGTCCAAGCAGCATAAGCGTTTCATGTGGGTTTTCATTACAGCGATGTCTATCTGCGGTATAGCAATTCTATCGCTTGTTGCCATAATCTTGATTATTATGAAATAGCTGCGGTTGATGTGATCCTTGCTATGGAGCTGATCTTAAAAGATTTTCTGAATATTACCAGAGATTCGGTGCTGTCTGTGTGCGAATCTCTGCTGTATTTATTTTGTCCGCCAACGTGCCGCTGCTGCGGTCGGATGATCCCGCAAAGAACAGACATGCTTTGCCGGGCCTGCTGGGAAGGATTGCAGACGTGCATAAGCGGTGATTACTGTCCGAGCTGCGGGAGGGATGCCAGCCGATATGCTATCATTAATAACAGGTGTGCAGCCTGCCAGGAAGATATAATTAACTTTGAGGGTATAGTAAGGGCGGGGGCATATCACGATTCTTTAAGGGATATGATCCTTCAATTCAAATTTTATGAGGCTACAGAGTACAAGGGTCTGCTTTGCGATATGCTTAATTCCGTTCTTAAAACAGGTTCTTTTACCGAGGAAATAGATTATTTCGTGCCTGTTCCGCTGCATTGGCTCAGGCGTCTCGATCGAGGGTATAATCAGTCAATGCTTCTATGTGAAGGTATTGATACAGACAAAGCGGAGATCAACACCGATCTTGTACGTATCCGCAATACCCAGAGGCAGTGGAACCTTAGCCGCAGCAAACGAAAGAAAAATGTCGAGGGTGCGTTTGCTGTCCGCAAGGGTCACGATTTTTCAGGCAAAACCGTCTGTCTTGTCGATGATATAACAACTTCGCATGCCACTTTGAATGAATGTGCCGCGACATTAAAGCAGGCAGGAGCCAAAAACGTATATGCGGCTGTTTTGACAGTTGCTGCCGGCCGGCTGGATTGATCTTATTAATTACCAATAGATCGGAAGAACAGGATGATAAAGGGATTTCGTCAGATCGCTTCGCTTACTACTATCAGCAGGGTTCTTGGGATGCTGCGTGATATGGCGTT
>JAFGKL010000108.1 GCA_016928585.1 Sedimentisphaerales bacterium | reverse complement strand
TCAAATACGTCCGTGCCGTCGGTTTCAACATCAATATTAACTATCTTATAGACAAAAACAAAGACGGTTTTTATATCCTCATCAAAAATCTGTTCCCACTGCAACATACTTTTGACATCGTCGAGAGTTACCCAGCACTCCAGACCGGACTTTTTTTCAAGGCTTTTGCCCTTGAAGCTTCTGCCTTTTATTTCCGTTATAACGGGTGGAGAATCTGCCGGATATAGTATAAAGTCGAAGCTTTTTATTTTATTACGGGCAAAAATTTTTCGTTTTTGCTGATCGACCGGTGCATACTGCAGGTGATTTTCAATAAGCCAGTGCTCAAAAACTTCCTCATATTCGTTTTTTTCTATCATATTAAGAGAGCTTATTGATTTTATTATCCCTGTCAACCCTGCTGTTATACCCTACCTTGGGCATGAATTTAGGGTAATAAGTTTCCGCGAGTTGACTGTTGCATATTCATGTAACATCTGTTATAAAATCGCGTTATGGATACAGATATTGTTATTGGTATTGTTCTAATTTCAGCCGCATTGGCCTTTTTAGGGGCATTAACTTTTGTCGCAAGAAGGACGATCGAGCGCATTGCATCCGAAGGTTTTCGTACGGCAAGAGAAACACTCAGGGACCTAAGCAATGGCAAGTAACAGCGGCTCCGGCAATCCTACTCCCGAACTTTCGCGTGAGCTTTCCCTGTTCCAGATCACGATGATGGGACTTGGAATGATGATCGGTGCGGGTGTTTTTCTCGGCATGGGTATCTCCATCGGCCATGCGGGCC
Source organism: Sedimentisphaerales bacterium (assembly GCA_016928585.1). Lineage (GTDB taxonomy): Bacteria > Planctomycetota > Phycisphaerae > Sedimentisphaerales > Anaerohalosphaeraceae > JAFGKL01. The sequence continues at coordinate 4,632 of JAFGKL010000108.1, read as the reverse complement.
CGGGCGGAGTTGTTCTTACGTTCGCACTTAACGGGCTGCTGGCAATGTTTACCGCGATGAGCTTTGCGGAGCTTAGTTCAGCAATTCCCCGAACAGGCGGAGCATATAATTTTGCCCGCTTAGGTTTTGGCAGAGGGACAAGTTTTCTTGCCGGTTGGATGGAATGGTTCGCCTCGAGCGTAGCCGGCAGCATGTACGCCCTTACATTTTCAATTTATACGATCCGTTATATGAGTGCGATAGGCTGGCTGGACTGGCTCTACAAAGCATCAGGCGTCACCTATGGAAGTACCGAAGCGGCAAGCTTTGAGATGGCCGTAGTTAAAACCGTTGCAGTAGCCACCGCTCTAGCATTTTTATATATCAATTTTCGCGGTGCGTCAGAAACCGGGAAGATCGGTGCCATTATTACAATGGGCCAGACTATTTTCGTTGTTTTGATCGGATTAGTCGGTCTTGCCGTAACCATTAAAGACCCCTCCAGGCTGCAGAACTTTACCCCGTTCATGCCTAAGGGGTGGTCGCAACTGCTGGTTACAATGGGGTTTACTTATGTAGCATTTGAAGGCTATGAAGTGATCGCCCAGGCAGGCGACGAGGCCATCGATCCAAGAAGGAACCTTCCCAAAGCCATGATCTATTCGGTATGTATCGTGACGGTAATCTACGTACTGGTCGCTTTTGCAACTGTCGTCTCTGTCAAGTCGGGTCATCAAGGTGTAACAGGCCATCCATGGGAGTGGATAGGGAGCTTTAACGAAAAAGGCTTCGGGGAGGCGGTCGCAAGGCTTATGCCGTTCGGTAATTTCATACTCACGCTTGCGGTTATATTTTCATCCACATCTGCACTGAACGCCACTATCTATTCGGCAACCCGGGCCTCGTATGCACTAGCAGGGATCGAATGCTGCCAAAGTTCTTTTCGCTTATACACAGTGTAAAGAATACACCTTACGGATCGCTTATATGCACCGGCGTTATAGTGCTTATCGTAACAACGCTCTTACCCACAAAGGACGTCGCATCAAGCGCAAGTATAATGTTCTTGTTTTTGTTCTTTATGGTGAATCTTTGTGTAATAAAGATACGGCGGAGTATGTTCGACGAGCTGACATACGGCTTTTTGATGCCTCTTTTTCCGCTTTTCCCGATACTTGCGATAATCTGCCAGGCGGTTTTGGCAGTATGGCTGGTTCACATGAGCCTAATCGCATGGATAGTCGCACCGATATGGATATTCGCAGGTTTATCGATCTACCTGGTGTACTCGAAGTCAAGAGCAATCACGACCGAAGACGAAATACAAATACTTGAAGAACAAAAACACCATGAAGAAACGGTCGACGACAAATATCCTATCATGGTAGCGGTAGCAAACCCGGCAAACGCAACGCAGTTAATACAGAGCACTTACCGGCTATGCGGTGCAAAAAACGCACAAGTAGAACTGATACACATGGTTCCTGTGCCGGACCAGGTATCTCTGCGTGATGCTGAGAAATATACCCAGCCCGGCAAAGAAGGATTATTCGAGGTAATGCTGTCGCTGTCCATGCATTTTCCGATAAGCACAACAATACGGTACTGCCGTAACGTTGCCCGCGGCATTGTTTCGGCGATACGGGAAAAGAAAACCAAAATGCTCGTACTCGGCTGGCACGGCGTTAAACACCACGATATTTTCAGCATCGGTTCCAAGATAGATCCTATAATCGAACAATCTCCGTGCAACGTTGTCGTACTCAAGGACTGCGGGGGAAACAAGGAATTCAAAAGCGCACTTGTCCCCATCGCCGGCGGACCTAACGGGGCCTTCGCACTTGAGATAGCCTCCATCCTGACAAATCCGGACGGCGGAACTGTTACCGCTTTTACGGTTGACAGCGGCAGAGGAACGTTCGATCTTGATACATTTGTTGATGAAAACGTCAGAAAGCTGGGAATCCCGCGTCATCATTTCAAAACAAAAACCATAAAATCAAACAGTGCCGTCAAAGCGATCTTAACCGAAGCCATGAAATATGACCTTGTTGTTCTTGGAACCACTCAAAAGCCCTTACTTCTGCAGATAGGCAGAATGTCACTGCCGGAAAAGATCGCATGCAGAACAAGCAAGCCAGTAGTTATGGTAAAAAGCAATATCGGCGTTCGTTCATGGATAAGAAAGTGGATCTAACATCCTACCTTGGGCATGAATTCAGGGTGATAAGATCGTGACCCGTTAGTTGCCTAAGAAAGATGAATTGTCATTGTTAAAGCGGACCTGAGCAAATACAGTCCATGTCAAGTATTTCTAAAGCTTTGCCGATATAAATAATATCCTAAGGAAGGCCAATCATGAAAAAATGCCCTTATTGCGCAGAAGAAATACAGGACGAGGCGATAAAGTGCCGTTTCTGCAATGAATTTCTGGATGAAAAACCCAGCAAACCAAAAACCAAATGGTATCACCAGAATATAGGAACCGTAATCGCTATCCTGATGCTCGGCCCATTTGCCCTGCCGATGATAATATCAAACCCAAACTACAGCAAAACAAAAAAAGCTGTGATCTCAACAATAGTCATAGTTCTTACAATAATACTATGCGTTATCCTAATAAAATTATATTTATACGTATTAGAAACAATACGATCGCTTGTTATGTAAAAAATGCCGGTATGCAGCGACAGATAAGAGTCGTAAGCTATTGATCAATTTCCTCCAAGCCAGTATTCGAGAAATCTAGTCAGGTCATCGAGCAAAACCGAACCGTCGTGGTTTGAGTCAGCATCTTCACACCACGTATTGGATGGGCCGCAGTCTGTTCTGGCCCAATCGGCAGCAAAATATGCAAAGTCAATGATGTCAAGAAAACCCTGACCGGGCTGGTCATCATTCCTCTTTGAATAAAGCATATCCTTTGCAAAACAACCCATTTCGCCCTCGCCACAGCGAAGTTCCCACGGACCCGGCAGCCAGACGTTAGCCGGCTGCCAAAACATTGACGGCTCCCAATCATAGCTTGCAATCCATGCACTATGGCTGATCTTTTGTCCCTCAAGAAAATCCATCAAGGGCTGACCGTAGTTTGTGATCGTACCTTCATTAAGGGAGCCTGCGGTTGCGGTTTCACTAAATCCCCATTCGGTTGAAAAAACGGGGAAGTATTCATGGCAGTCCGTCACATGCTCTATAAACGAATCCTTATTAGGAGGCCACCAACTGTCGTCGAGCCATTGAAGCGGATATAGGTGAGACGTATAAACAATATTGGTCCCGATGATCGGATTGCTGACTATTGGCGTAAGAATCTTGCAGTAGTCCGGGGTGCCGACAAGGATAAGATTATCAGGAGCGTAAGTACGCACAATATCCACCCAGGTTTGCATATCAGTACGAACACTATTCCAGTCGGCCGCATCATTACCGACATTGTTAACCGGCTCCTGGAAAAGCTCGAAAAGGACGTGGCTATCGTTGGCAAACTTCGGCGCCATATACGTCCAGAACTCACTCGTCGACGCGACATGGTCAAAAGTATTCGTGGTATAATGCCAGTCGATAATCGCATAAACGTCTCTCTGGGCGCAGCGATCCACAACCGACCTGAGAAGGTCATATAAAACAATATCGTTGGCGTTGAACGGATACGGCCAGTCATGTACATCAGGCGGAGTAATACAAATCCTGATGACTTTTGTATACCAGCCCGGCGAACTTCCCTGAGTGTCGGTTTTATCGGTTAGACGGTCGATCATATTGATCGCCCCGCCGTGCCACTGCTCAACGGAGCCCAGATTGACCATATCGATACCCCTTAGAACAACAACATCTCCATTGGGATCCTTGATAGCATTACCATCTACATGCAGCCAAGGCAGCACCGCATAAGCCGGTATCGCCAAACAAAGAAATGCACACACAATAGCAGTTCTAGTTGCATCAGCCCTTAATTTCATTAATTCGATCTCCAAAATAACACCGCAAGTACTTGCGGTACAAGATAAAAAATAACGGCTAACCGTTTATATGGGAAGCCTAAAAGAACCCTCTTATATACACTTTATACCAAAACCGGACCCATTAGTCAAGCTTTTTTGTAAAAAGAATAACAGATAAGAATGCTAAGCCTGATCAAAGGTTTGAAAGGAACGTGTCGACATCGACAAGTTTTTGCTCGCCCGAAGCCATGTCTTTTATGACAAGTTCGTTTTTATCAATGAATTCCCGGCCTATAATGATACACTTTTTGGCATTGACGTTAGAGGCCTGTTTAAGCTGCTTTTTTAAATTGCCGCCTTTATAACTAAAATCGGTATCCTTGCCTGCACTTCGCAGTTTTGCAACCAGTACGACAGCTTTAGCTCCAAGCTCCTTATCGACATAGGCAACAAAATAATCTATATTCATCGTTGATATCTGTCCGTCCTTCAGCAAGCCTTTTTCCCTAAGCAGTATTTCCAGGACACAATCGCCCATGCCCATACCTGTACCCGACAGCGGAGTGCCGCCAAAATCCTTCAGTAGATTGTCGTATCTGCCGCCACCACAGACAGCTCTAAGGTCGCCAACAGCATCGTGTATCTCAAAAACGATGCCGGTGTAATAAGCAAGGCCCCTTACAATAGATGGATCAAAGATGCAATAATC
>JAFGKL010000107.1 GCA_016928585.1 Sedimentisphaerales bacterium | reverse complement strand
GAGTTTTATCGTTATGTGTCATTTTTGGGTCGTCCATTTTTTGGTTAGGCTGCAATTTGGTCGGCATTTTTTTTGCAGCGGAGGTTATCGGTTTATCAATTTTTTTGGTCTTATCAATTTCAGGTTGATCGGTTTTAGAAGCCGGGCTGCCGGTCGGTTTAAGAGCCGGTTCAGTAGAGTTTTTATTTTTTCTCTCAAACATTTTAATTATGTTGACGGCTTCTTTAATATTGACAGCGTTTTTATCAGGGACGGGATCCTGAGGTTTCCTGTATGTTTGATCGAGGCCGAAGTTGAGCAGTATTGTTCTGCAGTTGGCGGCCTTGCCGGCGGCTATGTCTCGGTATGAATCGCCGATCATCCATGACTGCGAAAGGTCAATGTCCATTTCCTTTGCGGCTTTTAGTATCATTCCTGGGTTTGGTTTTCTAAGCTCGCTTTCTTTTCTGTATTCAGGTATTACGCCGTCAGGATGGTAAGGGCATTGATAGATACGATCAATATAGACCCCTTTCTGTGCGAAAAGCTGTGTGAGTTTTTGGTGTATCTCATCCAGGATTTGGATCTTTATAATTCCCCTTGCTACACCGGACTGATTTGTTACTACGACCAGCATATATCCCATTTTTTTTAGCTGCTTAAGTGCGTCAACGACTCCGGGCAGAATTTTTAACTGCGTAGGGCTGTTTATATACCCGGGATCCTCTATTAGAGTTTTGTCTCGATCGAGAAATACAGCTTTGCTGCTCATCGTTCCACCTTTAAGATTACTTTTCTAACGATCTGATCTTGTTAATGGCATCTGTTGAACTTTTACCATCGACCAATGGAGCGAGTACCACCTTTCCGCCGGAGGACTCTACGAATGGGCCCCCTATGACAGCGTCCTTTGCCCAGTCAGCACCTTTGACCAGGACGTCCGGTTTGACCTGTTTTATAAGATCCAAAGGATCAGCCTGATCAAATATCGTGATATAATCTACTGTTTCGAGTGCGGCCAAGACGGCGGCCCTATCGTGCTGGTTGTTTATGGGCCTTTCCTCGCCCTTGATCTGTTTTACGGAGCTGTCGCTGTTCAATCCCAGAACGACGATGTCGCCTTGTTTTTTGCAGAACTTTAGATATTCGATATGTCCCCTGTGTATCACGTCAAAACATCCGTTGGTAAATACTATCTTTTCTTTTTGCTGTCTGTGAAAAGAAAGTTCATTCAAGAGGGTTTCGATATCATGTATTTTGCCGGCTTTTCCGCGGTTTTCTGCGATGATCTCGTTTATGATCTCATCTACGGTTACGATCGCGACACCGAATTTTTCAACTTCAATTCCGCCGGCAATGTTCGACAGCTGTACAGCAGTTTTAAAATCGTGACCGGCCGCAAGTGTAACGGCCAGCATAGCAAGGACCATATCACCAGCGCCCGTAACATCATAAACGCTTCTTGGTATCGTTGTTATATGCTCTCCACTGCCATTGTTCCAGAGCAATGCACCTTCCTTGTCTAACGTTACAACGACAGCTTCAAGGCGGAGCTTTTCGGCGAGCATAGAGGCGGCTTTTTCGGCATCTTCTATGGTTTTTATATCAAAGCCTACTGATGTAGAGGCCTCGTATCTGTTGGGTGTAATAACATTTGCCCCGGTATACTTGGAATAGTCTTCGCCCATTGGAGGGTCGACGAGTACCTTTTTGTTTGCTTTTTGTGCAAGGCTAATCATTTCTTTGGAAAGCTCAGGGTCAAGAACTCCCTTGTTATAATCCTGCAGGCAAACTATGTCGGCCCTTTTTAGGAATTCGCTGTAGATGCTTAATATTTTTTTATACACATCTTTGTGCAAAGGAGCCGTGCTTTCCTCGTCGATCCTTAACAACTGCTGGCGATGCCTGTGTTGTGCCAATCCGATGAGCCTTTGTTTGCTTATTGTCGGCCTGTCGTCTACTGTGATAAGGCCATCGACGCTAATATTTTTTGCTTTTAGCAGTTCTTTTAGCAGTTCCGCATTTGGGTCGCTGCCGATAACGCCAATACATAACGGCTCAGCTCCCAGCGCTACTATGTCGGCCGCTACCGATCCGGCACCACCGCAGCTATATTCTTTATTTACCACCTGCAAGACCTGTACCGGTGCTTCCGGGCTTATCCTCAGGGCATCGCCATATACGTAGCTATCGATAAGGAAGTCTCCTACGAGCAATATCTTAGGTGATCCGAGATTGGTTACAGCTTTTAATAGTTTTTTGTACATAAAAAATCCGTTCAGATTAAAACCTTTTCAACAAGTGCCTTTATCTTATCATCTCCCTCGATAAAATCCAGTTCCAGAGCGAGATAAGCGAAAAGAATTTCGTCATCATTATCAGCATGCAAAGTGCTTTTGATCCAGTCTTTTTGTGTTGACAGGATGATTTCTGCCCCGAGTATTCTTGCCTGTTCATATATTTCACTTATATCAAAGCTGCTATAATCATGGTGGTCATTAAATACCTTTGACCCGACTACATTAAGTCCATACTCGTCGAGTCGGTTTAAGAACGCGTTGGGGTTGCCGATGCCGCAGAAAGCGAAGATGGTTTTTTCTTTTAGCTCTTCTATAGAAAGACTCAATCCTTTCCGCATGACGGCATTTGGGTGTTGATGTATTGCTTTTGCGATAGTTATCCCCGGAGCTATCTGAAGTATCTTTTTTTCTATATTTTCAGTTTCATTTACCGAAGACTGGTCGAAATGTGTTATGACGACCGCATCGGCCCTTTTTATCGATCTTAGCGGTTCTCTTAAAAGTCCAGCAGGCAGCATCTTACCGTAGCCGAAGGGGCATGTCGCATCTATCGTTATTATATCCAGATCCCTATGGAGGTTTCTATGCTGAAAACCATCGTCCATTATCAGTATCTTTGCCCTGAACTCAGCGACGGCCCTTAGAGATCCCCTGTAGCGATTGGAATTGACGACTACTCTGGCTTTCGGGCACGACTTTGATAGAATCGCGGGCTCATCGGAGATCTTTCCGGTTTGACTTTTATAGCCGCGAGTTAATATAGAGCAGTTGATTCCCTTGTCGGTTATAAAATTGCACAGCCATATTACAAGCGGAGTTTTGCCGGTTCCTCCTGTGGTGATATTACCGACGCTGATAACGGGTATAGCGGCTTGGCTGGATTTAATTATCCTTATATCGTAACAAAAGTTTCGCAGAACCACTGCCGCAGCGTAAACGATTGATACAAGGCGCAACATAAACCTCAGGAGAGCTTTTGCTTTTCCGCCGCCTGATTCTGATATAAGATTGCGATAAGAGTTTTGGTCCACTTTTAAACCTTCTCGCTTAGATAAAAATCGGTTTTTTATTACCGATCAGAAGCTCTTTATCTTGGCAATGATCGCATCAGCCATTTCCTGTGTACCTACGGCAGTGGGGTCGTTGCGGTTCGCTTTCATGTCATAGGTTACGTCTTTACCTTCGGAGATCACAGCAGCGACAGCTTTTTCAAGCATTCTGGCCTCTGACTGCATATCCAGATGAGCCAGCATCAAAACTCCGCTGAGTATCAACGCCGTTGGATTAACCTTATTCTGACCGGCGTATTTCGGAGCGCTTCCATGAGTAGCTTCAAAGATAGCTCCCTTTTCACCGATATTCGCTCCGGGAGCGACACCAAGGCCGCCAACAAGACCTGCACAGAGGTCGCTGAGAATATCACCGTACAGATTTGGCAGGACTATCACATCGTAAAGTTCCGGTTTTTGAATCAACTGCATGCACATATTGTCGACAATCCTGTCTTCAAATTCGATATCCGGGTAATCCGTGGCTACCTTTCTGCTGACTTCAAGCCACAATCCATCGGAAAACTTCATGATGTTCGCTTTGTGAACTGAAGTTACTTTTCTGCGGTTCATCTTCTGTGCATAATCAAATGCGAAACGGACGATCTTTTCTGTTCCTTCTACAGAAATCGGTTTTATGCTTATGCCGGTTGTGTTGCTGACCGGTCGTTTGGAATGCTTATTGATCCAGTTGATCAGCTCGATAGTGTCGTCTTTGCCTTTTTCATATTCGATGCCAGCGTAAAGATCCTCGGTGTTTTCCCTTACAATTACAAGATCAATGTCGGAATACTTACTTCGGACGCCTTTGTAGCTTTTGCATGGGCGCAGACATGCGAAAAGATCCAATTCCTGACGCAAATGCACGTTTATGCTTCTAAATCCCGTTCCTACCGGTGTGGTGATGGGCGCTTTTAGTGCGACACCGTTCTTTCTGACCGAATCTATGGTTTCCTGTGGAAGGGGGGTTCCCTTTGTTTCCATTATGTCTACGCCAGCTTCGGCGATTTCCCATTTAATGTCTGCTCCTGTCGCGTCTATGCATCTTCTTGTTGCTTCGGCGATTTCCGGTCCGATGCCGTCTCCGGTGATCAATGTTACATTTGTCATGTAATAAGTTCCTTAAAAATCATAAATGCCCCATTTTAGCCATTAATTCTGTGATGTCAAGAACGCACTTGAGGCAGTCAAAAAGGGTGGTTCTATCTTAATAAGGGATGTTTTGGGGATATATTGGGGATCAGGGCTTATCCTCTTCGGTCTCGTCGTCAAATATATCCATAATATCGAGATCTTCATCTGTTCCGGCGGCAAGGTCATCGAGTTCGTCGAGGTTTATTTCCGGCTCTGTTTGGCTTTCGGGCTTTATGGTTAAGTCGTCCTCAATGTCAAGTTCGTCTTCGGGTTCGATAGCTAAGTCGTCCTCAATGTTAAGCTCGCCGAGGTCCATATCCGGTTCAGTTTTACCTTCCGGCTGGACAATTAAGTCTTCTTCAATGTCAAGATTGTCGAGGTCCTCATCTTCAAGCAGGGGTTTTTCAATATCTACTTCGGGCTCAATTTCGGACGGTTCTTCTGTTTCCAGTTCCGGTTCGATATCCTGAGACTCATCCAATTCCGTAAGTTCGTCCTCCTCTTGGCCGGGAGCTATTTCCAGCGGTTCTTCAAGAGTCAACAGATCTTCGCTT
>JAFGKL010000106.1 GCA_016928585.1 Sedimentisphaerales bacterium | reverse complement strand
TTTTTTGTCATTATAAATGTTTTTTTGTTGAAATATGCGTCAAAGCGTGTAGACTCGCCGTTTCTTAAGGGTCGGTGCCCGAGCGGCTAAAGGGGATGGGCTGTAAACCCATTAGCGAAAGCTTACGCTGGTTCGAATCCAGCCCGGCCCATTAAGAATTTAGCCGGTGTCATAATATGATGCCGGTTTTTTTTGTGCACAAACCGCAACAATTTTCTTGTTTTTTATTCTCTCTAATTCGTTTTTGAACCGTTTAAAGGACGGCAATTTTTCAGCATTTTCCCTGCTTGACCTGCCATGAGGTATATATATAATAGTAGCAGTTATAAATTGGGGATCTTAGGGTAGAGAATTGAGGAGGAAATGAAATATAGCAAACTGCCCGTGCATTGATTGGAGAAGGTGATGAAAAGAATCTCTTTGGCCATAAAATCTCGGGCGGTTTCCTAACCAGACACGGGCGATAAGCCTGTGACTATATACAGGCTGATAGCACGGACGCTTTCAGCCCTTTTTATTTTTACAGATGCAGCATCGATGTTTTTCAACTGACGAAAGAGGTTATGATAAATCGGTTCTTAAGTATTTTTGATGACGATTAATGATCATCATCATCGTCATCATCATCATTTCCATCATCTGCGCTGACAGCGGCGGCGTGCAAATGACCTACTTCATCGACCCTGAAGCTGGAATTTAAGTTTTTTAAATAGGGTAAGCCGGTTACCGGGCAAACAGGTTCACCATCGGGGAAATAAATCTTGTTTCTGCTAACGTCAAACAAATTTTCAGGATAAGAGCCGTTATCCAGATTATACTGTTCGATCGCACTGTTCAGTAATTTGATATTTGTCCTGCAGGCACTGGCCTTTGTGCTCGTTGCGCTTTGAGAGACCCTGGGCACAGCAATGGCCGTGACCGCTACAATGATAGCCACAACGATCAATAATTCAACAAGTGTAAGGCCTTTTATATTTGTTCTTTTGATCATATACAGATTCTCTAAGAACAACAACAAAAACCGTCTCTTGCCGTATCGGCATGATCCTATGTGTACTTTGATAGTTTTTGTCCACTATATTGGTAATTATCACCTTCAACACCTAATCTAATAATTTGATGTAAAAAGCAAGGTCCTATAAAAAAAATATCATAAGCATTTTTGTCTCTGAGCAGTTGACGGAAAACTTTTTGGTTAGTTTTTAGTACTTAAGTGGGGCGGGTTAATTGTCGATATCGCCAATGCGTTATTTTTATGAAATGACTATGCGCTGAAGGTGTTTTCTATGAGAAAAACAGATTTGATAATTTCTTTCCTGCTTGAGGAAAATATCCTTGAACGACAAGAAATAAATAAGCTTCAGGAAGAATGTCAGGAGTCCGGTAAGAGCCTGCTCAGCATGCTTAGATCCAAGAAGATCCTGGACCAGGATCAATTTACAAAACTTGTCGCAAAGAACAACAGCATAGAATTTATCAATCTTTCTCCAGACATGATTGATCCGGTTGCGGTTCGCCTGGTTTCATACGAAGCGGCTCATTTGTATAATCTTATCCCCGTACGTATCGAAAAAGATACTTTGTATGTGGCAATGAGTTCTCCTTTGAACCTGACTTTTCGCGATGCCATAACCACTAAAACCGGCTATAAGGTTGTTCCGCTGGCAGCTACCACAGAGGCCATCGGTCAGGCAATAACCTACCATTATAACCTTGAAAGCATTACCAAGCAGGACATTGTTGAGATGCGTCTGAAAGACTCATCGGAAACCGGCAGAAAGATCAGCAGGACAAAATCTCAATCTGCAAAAGTTTCAGATGCCCCGATAGTGAGGCTTGTTGATTCCATACTCGTCGGTGCCATTAATGCACGGGCAAGTGATATTCATATCGAACCCGGGGAACCTGACATGAGGATCAGGTATCGTGTGGACGGTATTCTCTACGAGGCGATCGATATTCCATCTTCCGCACAGAGAGAGGTTATCTCGCATATAAAGATACTGGCCGACATGGATATTTCCGAAAGACGTATTCCGCAGGACGGACATATCAGCGTCGAAAACAACGGGAAGGTATATGACCTTCGTGCCTCTTCACTTCCTGCGATCGGTGATGAAAAGATCGTATTAAGGATACTGGATACCACCACTAGTTTTCAGACTCTGGATAAGATGCTGGGAAATCCCGAGGACTACAAAAATATCATGGAACTGATCGGCTGTCCTTACGGTATGATCCTGCTTACCGGACCGACCGGTAGTGGTAAGACGACAACACTGTATTCTATGATCGAGTATCTTAATACGACCACAAGAAATATCATTACTATAGAAGACCCTGTAGAATACCGGCTAAAAGGAATAACACAGGTGCAGGTGAAGGCCGATATAGGAAGGACATTTGCGTCAGGATTAAGAAGTATATTAAGGCAGGACCCCGATATTATCCTTATTGGTGAGATACGTGACTTTGAGACAGCGGAGATCGCCGTAAGCGCCGCACTTACGGGCCACCTGGTATTAAGCACACTTCATACTAATGATGCGGCCGGTACTATTTCACGTCTGGTCAGACTTGGGATACCTCCCTTCCAGGTAGCCTCTTCTTTGCTTGGAGCCGTTGCGCAGAGGCTTGTAAGAGTAATCTGTGCGGAATGCAGGGAGGCATATGAGCCGAGCAAAGAGGAACTGGAAATACTGTTTGGAAAAAACATTCCTGATGACAAACCAAAACTATACAGAGGGAAGGGTTGCAATGCGTGTCATAACACCGGTTATAAAGGCAGGCAGGGTGTTTATGAAATACTGGCGAATATCGGAGATGTCAGAAAGTCGATCTTCAATAGCGAATCAGAAGAAAAAATGAAACAATTTGCAATTACGCAGGGAATGAGAACCTTGAAAGTTCAGGGTGTACAAAAAGTTCTTGACGGGTCTACCACACTGGAAGAACTGCTTAGAGTTATTGATGTTAGAGGCGAATAATGCCAAACTTTGAATATACTGCTAAAGATTCAAAAGGTAATGTCTTCAGAGGTGTTTACTCCAACATAGACAATATAAACGATCTGCGCTTTGAACTTACGATGATGGGCCACAAACTTTTAAAGGCCCGTAAAACCAAAAACACCTTCATCAAGCGCGGTAAAAAGATCAGACTGTCGGAGATCGTTACCTTTGCGCATGAGTTTGCAGGTATGTATGCTGCGGGGCTTTCGATCACAAGATGTCTTGAGATATTTATAGCCCAAACAGAAAATCAGGCTTTCAAAGAAATCATATCTGATGTGAAGCAACGAATTGAAACAGGTGTTTCAGTAAAGGAAGCCTTCGGAAAATACGGGGAGATCTTCTCTGAATTCTTTCTTGGCATGGTCGAAGCCGGTGAAGCCGGCGGAAAACTTGCCGAAACGCTTCATATGGCTGCTAATTATCTTGAAAAACGTGATGAACTTAGAAGACAGGTTAGGGGAGCTTTTGCTTATCCGATAGTTGTTTCTATTATGTGTGTTCTGATCGTTACCTGTCTTGTAATTTTTGTTATTCCCGTTTTCCAGAAGCTCTATACGCAGCTTAATGTTCCTCTGCCGTTACCTACGATGTTTCTCATGGGTATAAGCGAAGTTGTCAGGGGTTACTGGTGGGCCATTTTGTCCGTTATTGTACTGATGGTTTTTATATATAAGGTTATAAGAGAAAAGCCCTTCTTTAAGGCATGGCGTGACAAATTAGTTCTTAATATCCCCATTTTTGGCAAGCTCAACAGGATGGTGATTGTCAGTAATTATGTCCGAACCTTCACAATGATGTCCCAGGCAGGGGTACCTATTATAGATTCTCTGCTGCTGGCGAAACGGATAACAAACAATGCCGAAATGGATAAAGTTGCGAAGGTTATGCAGGAAGAGGTGTTAAGCGGAAGTTCTATCACCGAGCCGATGAGTAAATCATCGCTTTTTCCGCCGATGATCGTACAGATGGCAGCTGCCGGTGAGGAAGCGGGTATACTACCCGAGATGCTTTCAAAAGGAGTGGGTTTTCTTGATGCCCAGATCGCAGCGACAATAAAATCGTTACTTGTCAAAATTGAGCCCATCCTGTCGGTTTTTATCGGAACTATCGTAGGCTCCATACTTATGGGTGTGTATTTGCCGATGTTCGATTATATGGGACATGTCAAATAATTGAAAAAAAAATAAAAAGTCCCAAAGTGGGTTTATTTTTAAGTCGATAAGTTGACTGGAGTTTGTTAGAGATAAAAGTTAAAATATAATTTTAGAGAGGCAGACAAATGACTAAGATGATTCGAAGAAAAGGCGTTACACTGATCGAACTGTTGATCGTTGTACTGATCCTTGCGGCACTGGCGGCTATTGCTATTCCAAGAATATCCCAGAGTGCTACAAGTGCAAAAGCAAATGCATGTGCGACAAATATTGACGTCATCAACTCGGCTATTGAGATGTTCAATGCAGACACAGGAGCTTATCCTACAACCCTTACGGATGTTACCGGAAGCACCACTTATTTTCCTGATGGTGCACCTGTATGTCCCGTAACCGGATCTGCTTATCCGGCTACGCTGGTGAATAACAGGGTTGACGCCAGTGCTCACAGCCACTAATAATGAAATGTAGCGTTTAAACGACTATATACAAAAAAGCTTTTAAGGACGGTTGCGGACTGCTGTAGCCGTCCTTTTTTTAGGTTTATGCAAGGGTCCATAAAGTGAAAAGGTCAGCAAAAGCATATACCCTCGCCGAACTGATCGTAATTGTGATATTTATCGGAATTCTTTCTGCTATTGCAATTCCGCGTATAGATTTTGCGACAATAAGAAAGAACAAGGCGAGCTCAACTTCAGAATTGATCGTTGCTGGTCTTCGCAGAGCAAGGAGGCTTGCAATTTCCGATGCCGCGGCAAACTCAGACGGGTATTCTTTTGAGATGACAGGGAATTCGCCCTATAGCGGTTTTAGGATAAAAAACGAGGATAATAATAATATCATTGATACTTTTACATTTGATTCGGATGTTTCCGTAACTATCGACGACGAATTTAACTTTGGCCCGCTTGGAAATCTTTTAAATAATGATACAACTATTAATGTTGCTGCGGAAGGCAGAGTTTTTACTATCAGGGTAGTCCCTGCCACAGGAATGGTAAAATGTGTGAAAAACTAACAAGCGATTTAGATAATATTCGCAGGCGACCCAGGCGAAAGGCCTTTAGCCTGATCGAGGTTGTTGTTGCTTCCGGGCTGTTGGCCATCGGGATGGTACCGATACTTCGCGGTCTTACCTCTGCACACTTTGCGGCTACGGTTATTGAGCGTAAAACAAAAAGCCTGGCATTTGCAAAGGCGGAGATCGATGAGATAAGAGCCCGCATGATCTATAATTATGACGCCTCATACGACAAGAATAACGTTTCACTTGGCGGATCTTATCTATGCAGGGTGGATGTCGATGTTATTAACAGCGACATCAAAGATGTATCGGTCAAAGTTGGTTTCGATACTAACGGCAACGGCATTCTTGTAAATCAAGAAGTATTGGTTAATCTCAATACGCTTGTTGCCAAAAGATGGTAAAATGGTGATCTCCCTAATTTTCTTCAAAAATTCCTGCTTAAATCAATGTCTTTAATTATAGGTCCTCTGCTTTTAACGGAGCAATTAAAGAATATCCATGGCTTCTGCTTCCGATAATATCATTGAAGATTTAGCGTAAAGCCCTTTTTCATGCTGTAAAAATTATAGGCAGGGCCATCTACTTACTGCCTAATATTAAACCTAAATATGTCGATATAAAGACCGATTGATGTCTCGTTCATAAGGAGAACGTATGTTTAAATATAAAGCGATCAAAAGATCGAACAGGGGTCTTACGCTTATCGAGATGGTTATATCTCTTGCGATCGCCGTTGTTATTATCGCTGCAATGCTTCCTCAGCTTAGTGCCATTAATGCGGGCTGGGAGTCAAGACAGGCTTCGAGTGAAGCACTTCAAAACGGCAGGGTGCTTATAGATCATCTCAATCAAAATCTCATAAAGGCCGTAAGTATCAACGATGTTAGTGAATCGAGCGCAACCAATGGATATATAGAATTCCAGGATGCAGACGATGTTGTTTATCGCTACCAGGTTACTTCTGGCATTGTCCAGTTTGGACAGGTTGGTTCAGAGGCAGATCTGGCCGGCCCGGTCAGCAGGTTTCAGATAACCTGTTATGATGATGACGATCTTGACACGCCGCTTACGATCAGTACCGCAGGCGTGGAGGATATTCGTTTTGTAAAAGTTGCTGTAACAATGACCAACTCGTCTTCCCTCGGACAGGACAAGGACCTTATCGCATCTGCCTATCTTCGTGTAGGCGAAGAAACAGCAAAACCCAGCGTTATAGGGCCGGACAGCGAAACCATTGCTATGTGCAAGATCGACGAAACACATTTTCTGTTTGCTGACGGGAATGATAAAGTTATGGTTCTTGAAACTAATCTTCTTGATTATACCACTGCTGTGGTTGGCACATACACCACTTCCAGAGATCACGAAATGCCGGCTATCTGCAAGATCGACGATACTCATTATCTTTGGGCCTATAGTCGTCAGAACAGGGGATATGCTTCTGTGCTGACGGTCAATCCGGCCAACTGGAGCATAACCGAGGGTTCATTGTATTATTATGATAATAAAGGTGAATGGCCTGCTTTAGCCAAGATCGATGACACTCATTATCTGTGTCTATACTCAAGCAACGGGAGTGACGGATGGGCAACAGTGCTTACAGTTTACACATATTATGGTAGTTGGTACGTTAGCCATAACTATAGAAATAGTTATGAGTATGATAACAGAAAAGGAATACAGGCAAACATTGCCAAGATAGACGACAGCCATTACCTGTGCATCTACAATGATAATGATTATGCTAAAATTTTTGTAATGAATGTTGATGGGTCATATAGATTGTCCGCAGAAGACAAGTATTGGTTCTGTTATAATCCTTCTAATGACAGATTTCCCCTGATAAGAATAGATTCCGGGCACTATCTTTGTGTATTCTCTGGCGGAGGTAATAATGATGACACGGATGCACTTGTTATAACTGTTAGCTCTTATTACTATCATCATAATTGGTATTGGAGTATAGGTGCTGCATCGTCCCTGGAAATTGACAATTATGGGAGGAACTGTATTGATGCAGCACAACTTGATACAAATAATTATATATGTACCTATACCGATAAGGACCGCGAAAACTCTTATTATGTCGATTTGTCTATTAATAGCAGTACATGGAATATGACAAAAGGCGCGCCGACAGTTTTTCACAGCGAAAAGGCCAAAGAGGGAAGTCCCATCATAGAAGCCGGCAACAGTACACTCGGCCTATGTATCTATTCCGATGATGATAGCAGAGGTGATACATACGGACTGATAATAGGCTTAGACAATGTCTTAATGCCATAATATTATTTTAGTATTCAGGGTTTATTTACAGGATGAATTGATGAGAAAAATGCAGCGACAAAAGGGTTCGGTGATGTTGATAGCAATTTTTGTTATCGCATTGATGACCACACTTGTCGTCGGTATAGCCCAGATGAATACCGAGCAGATACAGATCATTCAAAATCAGATATATGCAACCGATGCTTTATGTATTGCCGAAGCCGGCCTGAACGATGCTTTCTCGGAGATTCGAGATGACAATGGATGGGATAGTGGTTTTAGCAGTAAATCATATTCCGGCGGCCGGTATAATGTTGAGGTGGATGGCAGTCCGCCATACGTTACTGTAACTTCTACCGGGATGAATGCAAACGGCTTTGTTGCAGAGGTGGAAGCGGATATCACCATAGGGGGGTCCGGCCCATACATTATCAGGATAGATGAATACAAAATAAACGATAGTAACTGATGCTGTTTTTGATCTGATATCAGCATAAAAATCACCTGACATTTCGAGTGTTTTCTTTTACAGGCATATCCATGCATGATTTACTGTGGAAATTAATAATTGTTTAACCATAATAATCTCAGTTTTGATGTGTAGTTATCGGACCGGCCTATTAATGAGCACGTTTTCAGAAAGGACGGTTTATGCGAGCGTCTTATAAAATCCTGTTTTTTATCTTTTGCTCCGCGTTTTTCATGCAATTTGTTTAACCTTATGGTGTTTTTGATCTTATCTAAGAGGGTGATTATCCGCCTCTATGTTTATGTCGATACATCAATGTTGATGAGTCCATACACATTTTGTGTTTAAGGATCGGTAAGGCGGATTTTAGGCCTGAAAAGCGGGTAAGGCCGATCAATTTTGAAAATTATAGAGGTTTTAGGGATGTTCATTAAATCCGGTCATTCATTGGGAATAGATATTTCCGAAAGCAGGATCAGCGTTGTGCTTCTAAGCAAGCTCAACAACAAGATCAAATTGCTTAAAGCCGCTGATTGTCCGGTTCCGTCTGGATCGATCGTCGATGGAAATATTGAAAATCCGGGTTTACTTGCAAAATCCATAAAGAGCCTTCTCAATAAAAATCGTATCAGAACTCGCAGGGCGGTCGTTTCATTGTTTGCAAAACCGATTTTTATGCAGATGCTTAATCTTCCGAAAGAAATACCTGAAAATCTCGGACGATATGTTCAGGCAGAGATAAAACACAGCCCCTTGCTTTCCGGAAAAGAACCGTACTATGATTATTGCGGGCTCGGAAGGACGGGTCCAGAGAGAAATGAACGCGTTTTTGTCGGTGCAACAGATTATGACAAAATTACGCTTCTTATGAAAACCTTCACCCTTGCCGGCATTGAGCCTGAGTCAGTAGATCTTAGTGCTTTGGCAATTACAAGAGCGGTTTATTCAAAGCGGATCGTAGGAGAATTTGACAAAAATGTCTTGATGGCCAATGTGCGGGATTCGTCACTTACGATAAGTGTATACCACAAAGGTGAAATGGATTTTATACGATGTATTGAGCTCGATACGAAAGACATCGGCTCTGAAAATCATATTTCGCAGCTTAGCACCGAGATCAACACTGTTATCGAGTATTATGAAATCGAAGTTGATGACGCTCCGGAGATCGAATGGGACTTTTTCATAACTTTCGATGAGTGTCCCGCAGAGATCGAGAGAATTAAAAAATCCTTCAGCGAAAAGTTAGACGGAGACGTCCACATTTGTACACCATCGACTGTAGCAGAGTACGCTGCCATGGAAATCAACACGTCTATCGAAGAAGCTTCGACTGTTGCTATTGGGTGTGCCCTTAAAAAATACCTGGTTCAGGATTTGCAGATCAAGATCAATTTATTGCCACCTGAAACCGAGGACGTAAGAAGTACAAAAAAATATATCAGGATTGCTTTACAGGTTGCCGTTCTCATTATTGTCGTAATGTTCGGAGTGGGTGAACTTGTGAAGAGTGCTCTCGGCAAAACCCAACAGAGCATTCAGAAAAGAAGAATTGAAAATCCGACAGGCAATATCGAATTGCTCCTGAGAAAGCAGCAGCGCATTGCTGAAGAGATTGAATTCCTAACGGCTAAGAAATCGGGAATGGGAGATGTTTTTGGAGAATACAGTAAAAGTAACTGGCATGAGCTTTTGGATAATATTGGGGACAGGGTACCTGCCTCTGTATACCTGGAAGAGATGAGATATATTGAAAATTCAAAAATTATTCTGGAAGGTAACTCGCTTTCATTTAAATCGATCCATAATTTTGCGGCATTACTTGCAGATCTGGATGAATTTTCATCTGCCTCTGTTGCAGAAACAAACAAAAGCGATACCGTTGGGCTTATATCCTTTACCATAACAGTTGAGATGGCGGATAATTAAAGGTTACGATAAATGTTGATGGAGTCAATTGTAAAAACCAGTCCAAGATCGAAGATCTTCGTATGTGTTTCGATGAT
>JAFGKL010000105.1 GCA_016928585.1 Sedimentisphaerales bacterium | reverse complement strand
TGTTGATGACGGCTCAACGGACAACACCGCACAAATAATTAAAAGCTATGAGTCTAAAATTACATACATCTACCAGAAAAACGCCGGCGTCGCCGCTTCACGAAATACGGGCATTGTAAACTCAAAATGCGATTGGGTAACATTTCTTGATGGCGACGATGAATGGCTGCCCGATAACCTAAAACTCCAGGCAAAAGTCATAAAAAACAACCCCGACCTTGTATGGTCTGCCGGTAATTGTATAAGCTGTTTGTGCGGCGAAAACCGTAAGGCTCCCGCAGTAGATCCTGAAAAAGCAAAAAAAATCCTCACCGGCAATGACTATTTTGATGATTATTTCAGGTCATTCACAAATGATATCAGGGGAAACAGCATCACTACTATTATAAAAAAACAAATCTTTGATCAGGTCGGTCTTTTTAGGCAAGATCTTCCGGTCGCACAGGATATTGATATGTGGTTCAGGATCGCTATGAGATACCCAAAAGTCGGATTTGTCAGCGAACCAATAGCCATTTACCACTTGAACCGGCCCGGAACTGTAACACAGAAAACAACTTCAAACACAAGAATATCTGCGATTGGCGACTTAATACAACAAAACATTGAACTGTCAAAACAACTAAATTGCTTTGACAGATTCAAACCATGTGCACAATATTATTTAAAAAGACTGATCAGATCATGGCTTTTTCAAAAAGATCTGGCGCCAGCAATTAAGAAAATGGCAACTAAATTTGACAGCATTTTATCATGGCAGGACAAAACAATTATAAAGGCATTGACCTTCAGCCCCAAAACTACAAGCTTCATACTTCATTCTATCTCAAAAGTAGTAAGAACTTTTAATCTTCGTAAAAATGTCGTAAGAAGACCAAAAAAATAATTTGTTATTATCTCTCTTCGATCAGTGATCTATAAATATGTTCGACTTTTTTTACATATTCTGCCACTGAATATTTTTCCGACTCAATGTACGCTGCATCTGCAAGCTTGTTTCTAAGTTCGCTGTCTTCTATCAAACGCTTTATACTTTTGCATATTGCATCGGGGTTATTCTCCGAACATACAAGCCCCGTTCGCTCATGGCAGACCAATTCTGCAAGCCCTCCCGCTGACGAACAAATCACCGGAACTCTCATGCTCATCATTTCAAGTGCCGTAAGGCCAAACGCTTCACGGCGTGAAGGAACCACCCCAATATCAAGAGCTCCCATTACCTGCTCGATATCTTCAACAGGCCCGGCAAATATAACTTTGCCATTCATCCCGATCCGTCGAACACTCTCTTCCAGCTCTTGTCTTTGAGCTCCCTCCCCGGCTATAAGCAGCATGCAATTTGGACAACTCTTTACCAATTGCTGCATTGCCTCTATCAATATATCAACGCCCTTTTCACGGCTCAGCCTGCCCGCATATCCGATTAAAATATCATTTTCTTTGATCCCGAATCCGTCACGTACTTGTTTTCTTTTAGATTTATCCGCATTAAAAACTTCTCGATCCACAGAATTATAAACCACTTCGACCTGCGGAGCATCCGTTCCCGTCTCGTCAATAAGTTTATTCGCCGTTGCTTTTGACACCGCTATAAATTTATCTACTCTGCGATGAAACAACTTCAGCACTAGCCTATACAGAAAAAACTTAAATCCCCTGCCGAATATTGGCCCATGTTCATGTACTACTATTTTTACCTTACCTGCAAAACTCATAAGCAAGGCTCCAAGGATTGGCTTTTCAAGGTGGGCATGGATCACATCGATCCTTTTATCAACACAGATGCTTCTGATCGCAAAAAACTTATTTAAGCTGTAATTCTTAAGATCATGCTTTAGCACGGTGCCTTTTATCTGCATATCGCTATCTTTACACCGAAGCGGAAAAATAAATGACTCTATATCTTCCGGACTGTTTTCGACAAGCTGTCTGACGCAGACCTGGGCTCCGCCAAGTCCTAAGCCGCTAATAACATGTAAAACCTTTATAGACATTTAAACTTTCTTCACTTCATCCACTTATTGAACCACATATTAAAAACGATAACGCTCCAGAGAATTCGAGAATAATCGCTTCTACCGCTCTGATGCCTGTCCCACATCTTTCTGATCATATTCTTATCGTAATAGTTATACCCCTCAAAATCAAATATCTCTCCATATGCAAAATCTTTCAACGGCCCTCGGAAGTAATGCACCAGCGGCACACCGAAACCACGCTTCTTTCTGTATAGTATCTCCTTTGGCAGCACTCCTTCAAAGCTCTTTTTCAGAATATATTTCTTCTCACCGCCCCTGATCTTAAGGCTCGCAGGCATTTTCGCCGCAAATTCTACCAATTCATGATCCAAAAACGGAACTCTCGCCTCTAGGCTCACGGCCGTTGACGCTCTGTCCTCTTTCACAAGCAGATCATTCGGCAAATATTCGTGCATGTCCGTATTGAGAAGATTGGTTAGATCGTTATCATAATTAAAATATTCATTAAGATACCTCAATCCTTCCAATCCTTTTATCCCTTCTCCTTTCCCCCTGAACATATAACTCAGCAGCTTGACATATAAAATATATCCCGGACTTTTTTCTCCTAAAAAACACCGAAGCTTATTAAGCTTGTCCTTTCCTAAAAAAGTATTTACAGCACAAACCGACCCGTTCAATAGCATCTTTAAAAAACCCGGCAGCGAATTCAGCCTTTTAAGGGTACTAAACTCACTATAACGCTCATACCCGCCAAATAATTCATCGCCGCCAGTCCCTGAAAGACTGACTGTAACATGCTCCTTCGCAACTTTGGACACAAGATATGTAGGTATCATCGACGGATCGCTGAACGGCTCATCATAATTGTATATAAGTCCCGGTATCAGAGCTCCGACATCATTAGAATCGAATTCTATCTCAAAATGATTCGTACCGAACATCTCCGAAACGATCTTTGCATACTGTGATTCGTTAAATTCCTTATGATCGAACCTGATGGAGAATGTTTGCAGATCGCTGACATGTTCCCGCATCATTGCTACGATTATTGAGCTGTCTATACCGCCTGACAAAAACGCACCCAAAGGAACATCGCTTATCAATCGCCTTTTAGTACTCCTGCTTATAAGCTCTCGCAGTTGCTCCTGCCATTGCATTTCGCTGATACTGTGATCTTCGCAATAATTCAGCTCCCAGTAAAAGCCGCAATCGTCCAGTTCTTTTTTACCAAGGTCATACTCAAGCCAACTACCCGGCAAAAGTTTTTTAACTCCGCACAATATTGAATCTTCCGACGGCGTATATCCGAATATCATATAATGGTCAAGCACATCCTCATCGATTTGTTTTTCGATGCCGCTCTTTAGCATCACCTTCAGCTCGGAACCGAATATGAACTTGCCCTCCTTGCAGTAATAATACAGCGGTTTTATCCCAAGTCTATCCCGCCCAAGCAGCAGCTTCCGTTCAGACACATCCAAAATGCAAAAAGCGAATTGACCGTTAAGCCTGCTCAGTACCTCTCTGCCCCACTGTTCGTATCCATGCACAAGCACTTCGGTGTCAGTATTCGATTTGAAAATATGTCCGCAGCCTTCAAGCTCTTTTCTCAGCTCTTTAAAATTGTATATCTCCCCATTATAAGAAACGCAGATATTCCTATTTTCGTTATACATCGGCTGGATGCCTTTTTCCGACAGATCAAGAATACAAAGACGCTTATGTCCTATCGAAACCCCATCGCCGACATGATACCCCTCCTGCTCCGGCCCGCGATGCTCGAGCAGCCCCGCAAGCTCAACAAGCCTGTCTCTGTCTTCCCAGTTAAAACCTAATATCCCGCACATTACGCTATCTGCATCCCGTTGAACTCTATTAGCCGGCAAGCTCCCTGAACAAATCTTTATATTCCTCGATGATCTTGCTTATATCATGATGCAACTTGACATATTTTTTACCGTTCTCCCCGAACTCAATATAACGATCTTTGAAAAGCAGCCGATCCAGCCCTTTCTGCAATGCATCTACATCACCGCCGCAGCAAACTCCGCATGAATTCCGCTCAATAAAACGATCTGGATCGACCTCAAGCGACAATATCGCCGCCCCGTGCTTGCAGGCTTGTATATAGGTATTCGCAAAGCCTTCGGACCTGCTTGTATTAACAAAAATTTTTGCCCTTGCAAAAAATTCTTCTATTTTTGAAAATTCCACCCCCTCATAAAAATCAAGGTTGGCGATTTGTCTTGCATAAGCCGCAAGCTCGTCATAGTTCTTGTCTCCCGTTGCTTTCTGACAAACCATCACAAAAGAATGCTCGGGATTTTTCTTTGCAAGCTCGATAAAAAAGCCCGGCCTTTTAAATTCCGCACTCCTTGCTACCCACAATATCGAGTCTTTATGCTGCTCCGCCACTTCACCAAGCCGGTGACCGTTAGGTATCACTTGCGACCTTACACCAGTTGTCTTTTCAAGCGATTCATGGTCGTCCTTGTTCTGAACCAAAACCGCATCCGCCGTCTTAAGCGACCGGTTAAAAGCTCTGCCCAGAAAAAAATGACTTTTAGCATAGCTGCCGTCACATTCACGTTGATGCGCAGACCTGTAAACAAATC
The DNA here is from genome assembly GCA_016928585.1 of Sedimentisphaerales bacterium. Classification (GTDB taxonomy): domain Bacteria; phylum Planctomycetota; class Phycisphaerae; order Sedimentisphaerales; family Anaerohalosphaeraceae; genus JAFGKL01. The sequence goes on along the minus strand of JAFGKL010000105.1, from coordinate 17,109 downwards.
TTTTATTATAAACCTTACAGAACATCCGAACCAGGGGAACTCCGATAGAAGCTGTCTTTATCACATAAATATCTGCGTCCTCTGCCTTCATAGCATGCCAGATCTTCCTCGCACCGAAAAGCTGCTTCTCTTTGAAGCTGAGGCTCTTGATTATCTCTGCACCCTCTTTATATTCTATTTCCTGCTGACCGTAATCTGCGACAACGTAGCTTACTTTAAAATTCTCATCCTTCGCCAGTTCCGTACCCAGAAAATAAAGATCCACTTCCGCCCCGCCAAAAGTCTCCTTGACCTCGGGGTTAAAAACAAGATATGCCTTTGGAACCACAAAACATACTTTGACCGTCCTGTCAGGTACATCTTGACCTTCCGCAATTTTCGTATAAAGATCGTAATACTTCTGCGAAACTTGCCCCCACCCGAACTGATCGGCTCTCTTCCTCGATGCTTCACACAACGAGGCATAACCATCAGGGTCTTTTATCATGTCTGATACCGCCTTGCTTATCGCTTCGGCATCAACGTCATTAACAACGATACCGTTATCACCGATAAGCTCCTCAACTCCTTCGCATCGGGTGGTTACTATCGGCAATCCGGAAGCCATCGCCTCCAGCATTGCGTTACTCATCCCTTCATGGCTGCTGCTCATAACAAAAATGTCATTGTCTCGATAAATGCCGGGCATCTCCTCGGCCGACACTCTGCCAAGAAAGTTAACCTCAGAGCCAACACCGGATTCCTCGGCAAAACTTTTTAACTCTTCCATCAGGTTTCCTTCGCCCGCAATATTCAACCGGACATCGGCACCGGACTCTTTCAATTTCGACACTGATTCGATCAGCAGATCGATACGTTTTCTGCTTATAAGGCGGCAAACCGTCAAAAGCCTCACCGGTGTTTGCAAACTCTTATTTTCTGCAGGAAAAAACCTGTCCATATAAATACCGTTACTTATAACACCTATTTCAAGCTCCGGCATGAATTCATTAGCAAGCTGCGCCAATCCCTTGCTGTTTGCAACAACCGCCGATGCGTTTCGCCATATCTTTTTGAACAATCCTGAAAGAACCTTATAATCCAGACCCAATCGAACATTATAGCCAGGAACATCTGACCCGCGAAGCGAAACGATATAAGGTGTTCGTTCAAAATCACGATAACAAAGATACCCCGTAGGAAATCCAAAAAAGACATGCACAAGATCGTATCGATGCTCCCTGATCAACCTTTTATAATGCCCTCTCGCCCTGAAAAGCCACTCCAGAACTTCCGTCTTACGCCAGTAGTGAAGGCTCTTCTTGTGGATACCCACCTTGTAGATTGTAATATTATCCCCAAATTTCTCGCATATATCGCCGACACCGGGTCCTGACGTCAAAACATCTACCTGCAGATCATCTCTGCCGGAAAATTCTTTAAGCAAACAAAGATTGGCTTTACCTGCCCCTCCGCCGATAGGAGGAAATTCATAGTTCAACATCAATATTTTCATTACTTCTTACTCGATTTACTTTTTTTTAAGCCGATAAATATTGATCATACCTTCCGAATACACCGGCTCATAATTCATCATAACAAACTCACGCAAAGGGCTCATCTTCCTGTGCCGCTTGGCTTCCCGCTGGGCCATTTCTCTTGCAAGACCAGCCTCTATCGCACCGCCTTTTCGATTAGGATTCGTAAGCAGGCTGTAAGTAATTCCCTCAACCTGCTCATAGTTCAGTTCCTCGTTCTTTCTCATCTCTTCAGGCGTAAGCAGCCGTGTCCTCTCCGATGGCTGCGAAGGATGATATCTCATATAGAAAAAATTCTTTCTTTGCGATGACCATCTCGGCCAAAGATCGAAGTTCGGATGATCGTAATATGGAAAGTGATATTTTTGAGGATCGACTATAAATTTAGGGGGCTTTTCTTTAAGCCGCTCGACAGTTTGATTTATATAACCTTTTACTCGCCAGGGACCGTCAGAATGCATATCGCTGTAAGATGGTTTTGGAGCCGGGCAAAAACGCTGGGCCTTCACATATATACCCGGCAGCCACCCCCAGACATAAAGTCCGTCATCGGGAGTGGAGTTATCGCGAACATAAAAGCCTGCCTTCTCCCAGGATTGAACTTCTTTACTTCCGGCTCGTTCCAACCGATCCGAAAACATCTTGAAGTTGGCCTTGTTCCACAAAAAAAACATAAAAATACAAACAATGCCGATTACAGCCGCCCTGCCTGCAGCCATCTGCTTTTTCTTCATAAATAAATTCAGGAAAACAAGGCCGACCAACAAACCGCTGCAAACAGCAAATCGAACCCAAAACCCATTAGAAGCTATGGCATCACGCACGCCAATATAAGGAAATTCTCCCAAAGGTATCAAAAATATAAACACATACTCCAATAACAAACAAACGCCTAAGAAATACAAAAAACCGCCCGGCTCTTTCTTGCTTCGCCATACCGCATAAGCAGCTAACATCGCGCCTGATCCCCCAAGGGGTAAAAAGTATTCAACATAACTTCGCGGCGAAAACCATATCAAGAGCATATCGAACAACCACCACGAACCTAAAAGTACGGCAATGCCTTCTGCCGTTTTATCCTGATCGGACTCTTCGGCGTCTGCCTGTGGCGATTTGCCTGCCAACTTTATCACCGCCGTTTTCAAACGCCATCCGATCGCAACCAATGCCAAGCCAATAGGAACAATAAACGAACGAAGATAGCCGACTACATTATCGTACTGACTCCTGAAAGTTGTTGATCTCCGACTGCCGGCAATATATCCCCCAGGCGCGAACGTAATAGTATAAACTTTGTCACAAATAATTTTTAAACCTCCGCCAAGTTTGATCAATGGCATCTCTGTGACAAATGTTCCGCCTTTGGATTTTCCGCCTATCATCCCCCATGGTAAAAGCAAAACAACCAATAGCAGTAAAATAATATAGATAGCCAAACGTTTGCCCCTCTGCTCGCGACCCCTGCAATAACAGATAAGTTGATAGATCCCGTATCCGCCTCCAATAAACAGTATGCCGTAAAGCAGACCGAGCACCGGAACAAATTCGAAAAATCGCTTCAATTGCCCCTGCCAAAAATAAAGCAAAAATAATGGCGTTATCCCGATTAAACCGCCTAAAGCAAAACGCCACACGTTATTGAAAAATTCCTTAAAAGTTGTCCGCCTGAATGATAGTTCGGCCAGCATATAGATTCCAACTGCTGCTATTACCGAAACTCCCGTCGGCTTGAAAAAATAAATATTGATCGCACTCGCGCCCGAAAACGCCAGCCATCTTGGCGACCCTCCCGTATACCGAAGAATAACCCCGCAAGCCGTAATGATCATACAGGCAATCATATACTGCTCCTTGACGTTACCGAACTTCGCAAACGGAGGACAGCTTAAATAAAACGCCCCTATTATTAAACTCACACCCGCTGCAAGTGATCCGTATATCTTTCGGATTGTATAATACATCAAACCAAACGCAGCAACCTGCATAAGCATCTGTATGAACTTTGGTCCGAACTCACTAAAACCGAACAAACCAACTCCGACTATATTAACAAGAAGAGTCGCGGGACGGGCAGAAGGAATTATATCGACTCCCATCCGTTGACCGCTGAGAATGCTTTTAGCTCCATAAACATTCAGAGATCCGTCGAATGGTCCGTCGGTCTTGAATTCAAAATATTTACCGTAGTAGAAAGGTATCAACGCTAGAAATATACAAACCGCCGCCAGCGACACTGATCTGCCGGAACCGGGGGGATCTTTTACTTCCATTTTACGCCTGTTTTTACGACTCATATATCTTATCGATCACATATATCTTACGACCCTGAGACTCGTGATAGGTCCTGACTAGTATTTCCGCAAGAAGACCCATCAATATAAACTGAATCGCCGTCGTTATTAATAATGCCGCCAAAAACAAAAGCGGATTTCTGTTCATCGATAGATGTTGCGCCGATATGAACTTCTGATAAAATACAACTAAGCCGGACAGGAAAGCACCCAGAAAGCTCAAAACACCAAGGCCTCCGAAAACATAGATCGGCTTTGTCGAAAATGACATCAAAAACTTTATCGTTATTAGATCAAGAACAACCTTGAACGTTCGGTTTAAACCGTACTTTGTTTTGCCTGTCGTCCTTGGACGATGGTTAACCTCAACCTCCATAACCTTCTCTCCGCTCCAGTTCGCAAGCACTGGAATAAATCTATGCATCTCGCCGTAAAGATTTATCTCCTTGACAGACTCCGCACGGTACGCCTTAAGCGTACATCCAAAGTCATGTAGCTTAACACCAGTTATTTTAGAGATCAATTTGTTCGCTATTATAGATGGCAGCTTCCGGGTAAGAAATGTATCCTGTCTGTCTTTTCGCCAACCGCTTACAATATCATAACCCTTTTCAAGTTCTTCGATAAGCTTCGGAATATCACCTGGATCATTCTGGCCGTCTGCATCAAGGGGAACCAGGATCCTCCCCCGGGAATGCTCAATACCGGCCGACAGCGCCGCCGTCTGACCAAAGTTTCCACGGAACCGGATAACACGAACTCGGCTGTCATGCTGCTGAATATCTTGAAGAAACGAAAGGCTCTTATCTGTACTTCCGTCATCTACAAATATAATCTCATAGCTCCCAATACCGGAAACTGCTTCTACTATTTCTTCATAGAGCTTTTGGACGCTCTCTTCCTCATTATAAACAGGGACAATGACGGACAATTCAAACTGATATATTTGATCCATATTAAGTTCCTCGGAAATAAAGGCCCTTCTGAACAAATTACCTATTTTAAACGTAACTTATTTTACTGTAAAGTGATAACTGACTCAATCCGAAAAAGACTATTGATTGTTTTTTTGTCTTTTGTTATATTATTTTATCGGCATTCTGGTGATAAAATTGCTTCTAAAACTCGATTTGGTGGAAAAAACATGAAAATTACAAAAAACTTCGCAACAATCGTGATCATCGGTATTTTCCTGGCAATACAGTGCGGCTGCCAGGAACAAGCGGCAACCCCTCAAAACCAAAATGATTCCCCCATGCAGCAAAGAATGACAACTGCTGCCGCTAATCCAAAAATCCAGGTCGAAAATCCTGTACATGACTTTGGAGACATCGGACCAAACTCTAGGAACACATGTCAGTACAATTTCAAGAATATCGGAGATGCCAAACTTGTTATAAAAAAAATAAGGAGTACATGCGGGTGTACTGTACCTGAACTGGCAAAAAAAGATTATCAGCCCGGAGAAGAGGGAACCATTAATGTAACTTTCAAGTCCTCAACAAGAAAAGGGGCCGTCACAAAACATTTGTATATTGAAAGTAACGACCCCGAAAATCCAAAATATGAGCTTGCTATAAAAGCTAATGTAAAACTCAACATTGACGTAACGCCAAGCGTAATCGATCTGTCTTTGGATAAAGATACTGCACAGGTACCTGAGATCACCATCAAAAGTCTTGACGGAAAATCTTTTGCTGTTAAAAGTTTTACCTGTACACAAAACGTCATTACCGCTAAGTTCGATCCTGCATACAAAGCAACTGAAATTGTACTGCAGCCCGTAATTGACTATGAAAAACTCAAAAACAACCTAAGGGGCGTCATCAGGATTGATATTACCCATCCTCTTACAAACCAGGTCAGTCTTACCTACAATGCAAAAGCTGAATTCGAAGTGCTCAGCCCGAGGATCATCATGCAAAACGCAGAACCAGGCCAGATCATTAAAAAAACCGTTTGGATCACAAGCAACTACGGAAAAAAAGTCGAAACTGAAGCTGTCACCATTGAAAAAGGTTACATTGAAATACTCTCACAGGAAAACAATGAAAACGACATGAAGATAGAAGTACAGGTAACCGTCCCGCCAAAAACCGGCAACTCAAGGTACTTCTCCGACACCATGGACATTAAGCTGAAAACTGGAGAAGACTTCAAGGTCAGATGTAATGGTTTTTATAAAAGACAAACGGACTAATTATACTTATCACAATTGACGTTTAGCGTTTGTTAGCGGGTATATAACACTGATGATGATTAAATTTTTAGGTTTATGCGAGGGTAACTATGCTTAAAGCAATCAGTTGCTGTTTTACTCGCGAAAATTTACTGCCCTGAAAGGTATAGTTTGTTAAACTCTTATAAGTTGATTGCCCAATGAGATCAATAAGTCCTCTTTTTGCTATTACCTTTGGTTTGATTTTCGCTGCTGCTGGTTTCGCCATCAGCTCTTCAAAGCCAACTCAGGATATATCTGTATTAAAGAAAAAAACCGATAAAAACGACCTCACCATCTTGATTACAGGAAATGTAATGAGCATGCTTAAGCCCTGCGGCTGTACTACCGGACAGCTCGGAGGGTTCGAGAAAAGATCCGCGGTAATCGAAAACTTCCCAAAAGACAAAAGATTTATTCTCGATACGGGAAATTTCCTCGAAAAAAATTCAGAACTGGACTCAATAAAATTCAGCATCATCTTCCAGGCCCTTTCTATGCTTGACTATGACCTTGTTAATCTTACTGAAGACGACTTTAACATAGCCACCGAACTCGGCCTCATTGACAGTGCCTTTTTTGATATCATTTCCCATTCCGACAGGTCCGAAGAATACAACATAAAAACAAAGTTCAAAAAAAGTTTTGTCATCGCAGATAATAAACTTGATCTGACCGTTATCTCCGCTAATTGTGATACCCCGGAATCAGAAGCCCTCAGGACTTCATTCGAAAACGACAGTGATACTATAAAACTTAATATTCTGATTACCGATAATTGCGATCGGCCCGCAAAAGATTATATCGAAGGCATTGGCATGATCGATGTGGTAATTTGCCCGGCCGCATCCGACGAACCCCTTATTCTTGATGATAATATTAAAAAACCTCTATTCGTCTCCGTTGGAAAGATCGGAGAATACTTTGCAAAACTCGACGTTAATATCAAAAATGGAAAACTAGATCTCAATTTTGAAAAGATACCCATCGAAGAAAAACTCCCTGCTGACCCTGCTCTTGTTCAGCTTTACAAAGACTATCAGCTAATGGTAAAAGAAGAAAAACTTCTTGAAAGGGTAACCAGAACGCCGTTTCCCGGCGGACTTGAATACCTTGGCTCAGACAGTTGCGGAACATCTTCATGCCATAAATATGAATATGATATATGGTCAAAACATCCCCACGCAGATGCCTACCAAACGCTCGTAGAGGTTAACTCGCAATATGACCCTGAGTGCATCGAATGCCACGTCGTCGGTTTTGGCATCGAATCTGGATTTATAAACGAAAAAAGCCCGAAAGACTTGAGAAATGTCGGATGTGAGATATGCCACGGGCCTGGATCGGAACACATAAAATACGTCGCTTCTGGACAGGAAGAACCACTTACAGTGGACTCGCTGGCCTCATGTTTCAAGTGCCACACTGCGGACCACAGCCCCGAATTCGAGGCCAAAGAAGAGCTATACAGAAAAAATTCTGTACACTGGAAGGAACAAAAAAACCCCTCTGATGTCCAATAAAATGGATATTCCTATGTTAAGTCGAAAGCCGTTAATTCCGACATTAGAGCTATAGGTCTATACTCGCACAAATCATTTTTGGAGCAGTATAATAGAATATGATAAAAACGCTCAAAATAACAGGGATTTTAGCCGCACTCGCAGCAATTGGTTGTGTTGTCTCGCTCGCATTATTCGGACTTAAAAAGGATCCACAGATAGAAAAAATACTAAATGCGCCCTCAGTTGTGGACATATTTAAAAAACAGTCTACAAAAACCAAGGCCGCTCAGGATCAGGTCTCACCCCTCGTAAAACAGGCAAAAGCCTTTGCTCTCAGGATAAACCCGCCGGCCCCGAAAAAACCACCGGCCCCGAAAAAACCCCAAGTCGCTAGTGAACCACCAAAAAAACCGATACCAACACCAAAAGCACCGGTCGTCGCAAAATTCAACCTCGTCGCTACATGCAGATATGAAGATCAACCAGAAAAATCTATGGCACTCTTGGACATGCCCGCAAAGGGACTGGAGTGGTTCCGTGTAGGAGAAGAAGTTAACCATCTTGTAATACATCAGATAAACGATGGAAGTATAGAGCTTTACAAGAACGGAAGTAAAAATAGTTCTTTGACAATGCCTGTCATAAAGAAAAAATCGCTTCTGAAGGAGGAAAACAATATTTCACTTGAAACTTCAAAGCAAACTCACCCTGAAATTACACCGGCCGACTTCTTAGCAAAGGTTCTTAAAAACGAAAAAAATCAGGCTAATAATAACACAGAAACGCCCGAAACTGTAAATACAATAGCCAAAAACACTCCACAGACACAAATCCCAACGCCTGAAAGACCTGGCCCGGAACAAAGAAAAGAATCGCTCGAAAAAAGTATTTCAAACATAAAAAGGATAATGGCAAGATCAAAGAATACTCAGGAAGAAGGAACAAATGAGACTTGGAATAAACTTCTTCAGAATCTCGAAAAAGAAAAACAAGATATAAACTTGACTGAATAGCCCCACCTAAACTTCAAAGAAAGTCCCATAATTATTTTTCTTTAAAAAAACTGTGGAACTTTTTGCCTCCTTTTTTGTCTTAATCAGTAAGATTAGGCCCTATTTGGCAATTGTGACTCACAACAGGGAAAACTGCTTTTCTCGCTCTAATATTTATCCGATAACCAACAGGATATAGGTTTAGTCTCTGTATGGATTAAGCGAGATTAAAGCTTAGAGATACAGATAAGAAGAATTTATTATAGGACCTGGAGTTCAACATGAGATTAATAAATAAAAATTTCTCAGGCAGCAAAGTTCGTGCCATAATTATTACTCTTTATGCTTGTTGGATAATTCTTACCGCTTCTGTTGCTTACGCCATAGAGGACCAGTCTTTCTCTGTCTTCAGGAACAGACTTTACAAACTGAAACACATCTCCGCAACCGATGCTGGTATGTTCCTCGTCGACCTCAAAATAGGAAACCAGATCATGGTCATGTCCGACAACTCCATGATGATTAGCTCTGATGTCCCTTCAGATCTTGTCAAAGCATCGAACATACTCGAACTCATCGATTCACAGGAGCCTTTTGTCTTGAGAACGATCGCCCAAATATCTGATTTCCAAACCATACCTTCCTCTGAGCAGATCGAAGAAAAGATCCCGTATATGTCAATAGGTACTTTTAAAGCCGCACCTTCGGATGATTCAAAGCCTAAGGCTATCGTTGACGTCCACGGAACCGATCTAATCGCTATCGCCGGGCCGGACTATATCCAAAACATAAAAGAAACAATTGCTATCTTGCAATACCCGGACAGGCCAATGCCTGAAAAACCTTCCATTGAAGAAGAACTATACGCTGCAAAAAAAGAACTCGAAGAACTCAAAAAACAAGTCGCTCAGCCGGCTGCCCCCACTATCGGCTATGTCTCAGAAGACCTCTTGCTGGAAGAATTAAGCAAGGATCAGCAGCAAATGAACACTTATGAAAACAATGAAACCATAACCCCTCAACCACAGTTGGTCTTCCAATCTGATAGCACTGTGCAAGATCCGTCACCAAATCTGGTATCTCAGGATATTCGGATCGGAGATGATGACTCCTCACTGGATCAGCCGATAGAACCGCAACAGCAACCGGAGCAAACGACGGAACCAGAACAGCAACCGGAAGAACTTGCTCCGGAAATACCGGAGGCCGAAAAAGAACTCGAACTCACTTTGACTCTGCCGGAAAAAGTCGAAATACTCTCTCTACTGGAACTCGTAGGAAAACAGCTCGGACTTAACTACATCTACGATCCTAAGGAAATTAAAGGGGAGGTAATGCTGAAAGTTCATGATGGAAAGATAAAGGTAAAAGACACATATGCTCTCCTCGAATCTGTAATGAAGTTCATGGGATTCGTAATGACACGTCGCGGAAATCTCGTCACTATCGTACCTAATGCAAAAGCGCTCGAATTTGACCCTGTATTGAGAACCGATGCTGAAGACATACAGCCTGGAGATGTCATCGCTACTACCGTTTTTGAACTTGAGAATATTTCCACAAAAAGCGCACAGGACCTGCTTACAAGTATGAAGCTGGGGACTACTTTCAACGCAATACCTGAAACAGGAACACTGATCGTCACGGAATATGCGTACAGAATGAAACGGATCGAAAAAATACTAAAGCTCGTCGATGTCCCGGGAAAACCTCTCAACATCCGATTACGTCAGATAAACTTCATCGTCGCCGACGAACTTGCACCTAAGCTAAAGACTCTCGCTGAAAAGCTCGGGACAGTATCGATTTCAGTATCTGCACCTGATCCTAAAACCCCGGCAACTCCGGCAAGAACCGCAAGAACCGCAAGAACGCCGGCAAGAACAACTCCGCAGGCTGCACAAACGATTCCGCAGGACGAGGGGGTTTATCTTGAGGTCGACGAAAGAACCAACAGGATACTGATGATCGGTACAGAAGAAGAACTTGATGTCGTTGACAGTCTGGTAGATATCCTCGACATCCAAAAAAAGGACTTTAGAACTATCAGGGAATATGAAATACAACACGTTGATCCAATAGTCATACTGGAAACATTGAATGAGATCGGGATCATATCGACCGGACCGGAAAAATCAACGCGTTCTGCTCGATCTCGTACAACCGCTGCCGCAAAACCCGCAACCGCTGCCGCAACGCCAACTGCTCCTGCTTCCGGCGATCAAAACCCGTTAACAGAAGAACCTCAAATATCCATACTTGAAGCTACTCACTCAATGCTCATTAATGCAACACCGGAACAGCATGAAGCTATTGCAAAGATTATCGCTCATGTCGACCGCCGACTGGACAGAGGTTCGACTCCTTACGTCGTATATCAACTGGAAAACCAGGACCCCGTCGAACTTGAAGAGATACTCACGAAGCTGATCGAAAAAACAAAAGTAGAAGCTATTAAATCAACCGATCCGAAGGCTCAGACAAAAACTACTTCGACTAGCCAGTCGGATGAGGATATCTACATCATCGCCGACCCCGCTACTTACTCGCTGATCGTTTACGCTGACAAAAAAAATCAGCAATGGATAAGTGATATTATAAAAGAACTCGATAAATATCGTTCACAGGTATTGCTCGACGTAACATTGGTTGAGATCAGTAAAGACGATGAGTTCAAATTTGATCTGGACATTATCAGCAGACGAGGCGGTTTCAGTCCGGGAGGATCTTTGGATTCCGGAAAAATATCCAGCAACTTAACCAATACAGATCGTTGGGGAGCTGATATTCTTGAGGCAGGATTTAAAAGTGCTGCTGAAACTGCTTCATTTACCGCGTTCTATGCCGACTCACATATACAGGCCCTCCTTGAAACAGTGGATAAAAAAGGATATGGAAGGGTACTTGCAAGACCTTCAATACTCGTAAAGGATAACGAAGAAGGTAAGATCGGTACCACTGAGACTATTTATGTAGCGGAGCAAAAAAGCAACGTCGTCTCAAGCACAACTGGCAATCCTGTTACCTCAACGGATGTCTCATTTACTTCTTATGATTCAGGAATTGATCTCTTAATAACGCCGCACATAACTTCAAAAGACCTGCTTCAGTTGGCTATCGAATTAAAAAGAAAGGACTTCAAAGACAGAACAGATAACTCAGTCGAATTTACTGACACCGATACTAATGGAACCCCAACTAAAAAAGTCGTACCGAAACCTCTGGATACGGTCGAAAGCAACGTAACTACCGTCGCAACTATACCGGATGGTGCAACAATTATCCTGGGGGGTATAGAAAAAATATCACAAAACAAAGCTGTCAGCAAAGTACCGTTTTTCGGAGATATCCCGATCGTAGGACTCCTCTTCAGGGGTATAAGCGACTCTGATATACAAACAAGGTTGTATGTCTTCGTAAAGGCACACATCATAGAACCTTCCGATGCCCTTACGGGTTATTCCGACATAGAAAAGATTTCTCAGGAAAAACGCCGTCATTATGAAGAGGCTGAGGCCAGGTTCCAGAGCCTTCAGTCAATACCCGGCGTCGATCCTGACCCGATGGATCCGTTAAGAATCCTTGAAGATGACGACCCTATAAACTAAGATAGCATATTTCAAGAGCAATGGATGAAAGATTTACTAATTAAAACCGCAGAACGTACGGGCATCGTGGATGCAGAGGCCCTCTCCAGGCTTTTCGAGGAAAACGCCTCCGATTCGCGCCGTCTCGATGACATCCTCTTTTCTTCAACGACGTTCACTGAAGATGAAATATTAAAACTCTTCGCAGAAACGCTCGCAATCGACTTTCTACCTGATATATCTGCTTCCAAAGTACCAAAGGAGTTCATTGAAAACGTTTCTGCAACCTATGCACAACATCATTATCTGATCGGCCTGAAAAATCAGGATGATCCGGAGTTGACCGTCGCCATCTCAAAACCCCTCGATACGGCTCCACTGGATAATATCTCAAAAATGACTAATATGCCGGTTAAGCCCGCACTTGCTTCACGTGCCGCAATCACATCTGCTATCGACATCGCATACGAGCAAAAAAGCTCTGTAATTGAAGAAGTCGCCGAAGAGCTTGACAGTCAAAATCTCGACAAGCTCGTCGATGAGGTCACTTCATCAGACGACCTACTCGACGTCGTAAATCGCCCTCCGGTAATAAGACTTGTAAACGATATCCTGTTCCGGGCACTGCAGCTTAGAGCAAGCGACATTCACGTACACCCTTACGAAACAAAAATACAGGTACGATACCGTATCGATGGAATACTATATGACACACTAAGCCTGAACCGAAACGTACTGCCGCTGATTATCTCGCGTATAAAGGTCATGGCTGGAATGGATATCGCTGAAAGACGTATGCCTCAGGACGGAAGATGCAGCGTCCGTGTCGGGCAAAGAGAGATAGACCTGCGTGTCAGCACCGTCCCAACAAGCTATGGTGAAAGAAGCGTATTAAGAATATTGGACAAAAGCACAGGGATGTTCGACCTCGATCAGCTCGGCCTGGCAAGCAACGACCTACAGGTATTCGACAAGCTGATTAACAGATCGCACGGTGTGATATTTGTTACGGGACCCACCGGCTCTGGAAAAAGTACAACACTTTATGCAGCACTGAACAGGATTGATTCAACAGTAAAGAACGTTATGACCGTAGAGGACCCCATCGAATACCAGTTGGACAGCATTAGCCAGATGCAGGTCGCTTCGAAAAAAGGCGTTACTTTTGTAAACGCTCTAAGGCATATTCTAAGACAGGACCCGGACGTTATTATGATTGGAGAGGTTCGCGACAGAGAAACCGCCGCCACTGCAATACAGTCTTCGCTGACAGGACACCTTGTTTTCAGCACACTGCATACAAACGATTCGGCAGGAGCCGTCTCAAGACTGCTCGATTTCGGGGTCGAACCGTATCTTGTAAGCTCTTCGCTCCTTGCTATAATGGCACAAAGACTGCTTAGAAGAATATGCCCGGAATGCAAACAGCCGTATGAACCTTCCGCGCATGAATTGAGAGAAATAGGAATTGGAGAACTTCAGCACGGTGCTAAATTTTATGTAGGCACAGGGTGCGACAAATGTTTTAATACCGGCTACAAGGGGCGAGTAGGAATATATGAGCTTATGGTAATTGACGAGCAGATCAGGGAATTGATCTATGCAAAGGAAAGTGCCGGTAAAATTAAGAAAAAAGCTATCGAACTCGGCCTCCAAACACTGCGTATGGATGGCGCTAAAAAAGCCGCCGAGGGAATTACTACAATTGCTGAGGTCTTAAGAGTTACACAAACCGACGCTTTATAATCTTTCAGGTGATTGAAAATGCCGCGATACAGCTACACAGCTATCGACCAAAACAAAAAAGCGACTAAAGGGGCCGTAACCGCAGAAAGTCCCTATGCTGCAAGAAAGCACTTGAGGAACAAGGGCTTGCATCCGACAGAAATAAAAGAATTAGCTTCGGTCGGAAGCAAAAGATCTTTCAGTCTGTTCAAAAAACGTACCGTCAACCAGGTCGCTGAATTCACAAAGCAGCTTTCGACTATGCTCGCGGCTGAGATCAAGCTGACCGAAGCACTCTCTGTACTTATTCAGCAGGTTTCTAACACCGATCTCAAAAACACTATAACTGACATACGTGACAGGGTAGTCTCTGGAGAATCTTTCGCCGATGCACTAAGTGACCACAGCGAATATTTTGACATTATTTATGTCAGTATGATGCGAATAGGAGAAGTAACTGGAACACTTCCCGGATCCCTCTTCACTATCGCTTCATTCATGGAAAAAAGACAGAGAATAGAATCAAAAATGGTTACGGCAATGATATACCCTGCCGCTTTACTTGTTATCTGTTTTTTCGCGGTCATTTTTCTGACAATAAAAGTTATACCTGTCATCGCTGAACAAATACAGGCTGCCGGTCAGGAGCTTCCCGCTATCACCCGTTTCCTCGTAAATATCGGCAATATATTGACAAGCTGGTGGCTCCTGGTTGTCATTGCTGCATTTGTTATAATAACAATTGCCATAAAAAAATTCGTCTCAACTGAAAAAGGTGCTTATTTAAAGGACAAAACCATCCTTTCACTCCCAGTATTCGGCAAGCTCATAAAACAAAGGATCGTTGCTCGTTTCGCATCGACACTCTCAACACTGTTAGGTTCAGGACTTTCGGTGGCTGAGTCACTAAAGGTTGTAGCCGAGGTTACTGGAAACTCTATAATGAACAGGGCTGTTAAAAAAGCACGCGACAGAATCCTCTCTGGTGCCGACATAGCGACCCCTTTAAAGGAATCTGGAGTAATAGACCCTGCTATCGCTCATATGGTCTCGGTAGGCGAAAAAAGCGGGGAACTCGAAAAAATGTTAAAGAGCATAAGCGAAAACCTCGAATCTTCTTCGGATATTGTCATCGAAAGGCTAAGTTCTGCAATCGAACCTGTCATTATTGTTGTAATGGCCATAATCGTCGGTATAATCGCTTATGCTACCTTGCTGCCCATAATCAAATTCTCGGCCGGGCAGTTCTAAATGAAAAATAACTTTAAAATGGAGGCTAAAATGCAAAAAAAACAAAAAAAACTTAACCTTGGCTTTACCCTGGTTGAAGTAATGGCTGTACTTATAATCGTAGGGCTTCTTGCGACCGTTGCTGTTACAAACTTCATGGGACAAACTGACAAAGCAAAAGTATCTACTACAAAAGCAAACTTAAAAGTACTGCATAATGCAGTGCTGCAGTTCAAAATGGACACCGGAAGATATCCGACAGAAGAAGAAGGGTTATACGCTCTTATCGAAGAACCAACTGATGTAGAGGGATGGCAGCCGGGTGGATATTTAAACTCTACTAATTTGCCGTATGATGGATGGAAGCATGAATTTATCTATCAACTCGACCCGGAAAGCGGTAAACCGTTCGTAATAATAAGCTATGGTGCCGACGATGAACCCGAAGGCGAAGATTATAATGCCGATCTTTACAGCACAGATGCAAATTGATAATGAATTCTCGTATAACAAGTGTAAATACAATGCCTCTTCTCGCAAGGCACTTGTGCTCACAGAACTTATCATTGTTATCATTATTGTTGCTCTAATGGCTGGCCTTGCCGGAATGAATTTTCCGGGAATTGTCAGAAAAAGACAGTTCGAACAAAAAGCTTACGAACTTATCGATATTATTAAAAAAGCTCAGGCTGCTTCCGCTGAAGGCGGAAAAAGATATGCCCTTTCGCTCGATTTCGAGGAGCAGTCTTATACGTTAAAAGAATTCACTCAACCATATTTCGAGATAATAGAAGATGATGAACAAACGCCGATAATGCTTAAAGGCTATTTCAACGAGCAGTGCTATCTCGATTACGTCGTTTTTGATGATGGATATGATTCAAGATACCCGCCCGAAGGAGAACAAACATATGTCGTACACTTTTTCTCGGGACGCTCCGGATGGGACTTCGGAGGAAATATCGTACTCATAGATTCAGACGGATACCCATACTCGATCGTTTTGAACAGGATTAACAGAATTGTAAAACTGTTGCCTGGCGAAGATTATGAAGTTTTGCAGCCGGTATATAAAGATGACCTGCCATTCTGATAAAATTAATATAAATACAAAAAAAAATCCAAAAGCCTTTACGCTTATGGAGGTCGTAATTGCCGTTACGATAATTGGAGTTATTGTCACTTCGATTCTGACCGTCATGAATCAATGTATAAGCACCGCAATGGATTCAAGAACACATATGCAGGCATTTGAAATCGCAAGAAACAATATGGAAACTCTGCTGGCAGAAAACAAACTCACAGAAAAAACAGAGTTTGGCTTCTCCGAAACAAACCCGGACATCCAGTGGGAAACCCTTATAGAAACATTCACCGAACCCGTAACAAGCTCAATGTGGCTCCGTGCCGTCTGCTCTGCAACATACACCGACCAAAACGGTGAACTTCAGACCGTAGAACTTAAACACTGGCTCTCGGAAGTGCCACCGGCCCTCCAGAAAAAAATTAAGGAGCAGGAAAAAAAAGAAAAAGAACTTATGGAACAATATGCTGATAAAATGGGTATTGACATCGACCAACTTGACTCAGATGAGATCAAAGAACTTAAAGAAAAGATTGAACAGGGCGAAGATATAACCCCGGAAGAATCCTCAGAACCCGAACCATATGTCGGCCCGCCAGGACCGGACAACTGGCCTCCGGACTGGGGAATAGGAGAAATAATACAGTGGTACAGAGACAACGGTTATTTTGACTGATAATTATGAAAACTAAAACCAGTACAACTTGTTTTAAAAACAAAAGACCTGCCCTCTCGCTCGTAGAGACCGTCACCGTACTCGTCATCACTGCGCTTGTCATGATCGCAACCATAAACATCTATAGCCGGATAAAGTCCGCTTCTGCTTCCGTAACGACCTTGCTCGAAAAAAACGACCTGCCTAATGAAATACTACAGCGAATTGCAGAGGATATCGACCGCCTCGCCGTCCCGGGATTCGATACTACTATCAATATCGAACACAGGATCGACGGAGCCTAC
>JAFGKL010000104.1 GCA_016928585.1 Sedimentisphaerales bacterium | reverse complement strand
AGTTTTATCGGTCGAACAATATCTTTTATAAAATCCTTCTTGTCCGACAGTTTTTTCATGTTCTTTTCGCCTGGCGTTTCAATATTAAGCGATACCGCCGATGCCAGCGAAACCGCCTCTTCTATTGCCGCATCTGACGCGGCCGGTATTATCTTTAGATGTATAAAGCCCTTATATGCATAGTTGTGGCGAAGGACTTTTGCGATGCCGTTAAGCTGTGCCATTGTTCTGTCGGCGCTTCCGCACACGCCGGAACTGAGGAACAAGCCGAATACTTTTTTCTGACGTAGGTGTTCCATGAAGACCCTTGCTGTTTCCTCGACGCTCAGGCTGGCTCTTCTAACGTCGATTTCAGACCGTAACGGGCAATATCTGCAATCGTTCTCGCATACATTTGATACAAGGGTTTTGAATAATACGCTTTTGCCCCCGTTTGGCAATGTTATCGGGTATATCCATTTACCGTCTGAGCCCCTGTGCCGCCTGTCATCCTTATCGGTCCCGCAGGCACACGCCAGATCATACTGCGCATCTTCACTGAGAATCTTTAGTTTTTGGTGTGTATCAGGTTTTGATATTATAGCCGCCATCTTTGCTTCCCTGCAGACGTGCTCTCATTTACCTATCGACAATTATACGTCCTGTTATACATTATTCAATTCATATGTTCCTATTTGTTAAAATAATCTTTACTGCCTGCGCCAATAACTTATAATTGTTTGTCCTGATACTCTTAAGGAGATCGCAATTGACAAAGGCCCGGATCATTGCAAAAGCCATGTTGACCTGCCTTGGTATCTATGCAATTTTTATAATTTTCAATATGGTTTTCTATTAGATATTAGCTTATATGGGTTGAAGGATCTTTGAAAGGACCAGTTATGAGTTTAACATTTCAAATGTTAGGAGCTTTAGCCTCCTCCGCAGCCCGAGGTGCTATGCCGACAGTCGAAACAACTCAGCCGGCATCTGCCCCGAGGGCCGAAAGCAAAATTGATAATATCAAACGTCAAATAAAGCTTCTTGAAGCTAATCTTGCCAAGACTCTATTGCTTTGCGAAACCATGTGGGAGTTTATCAGCAGGGAACATAATCTTAACGAAAACGACCTGCACAATATGATCAACGAGGTTGACATGCGTGATGGCGTACTTGATGGAAAGAACCAGCGAAAAGCCTCCGAGTGTCCCGGCTGCGGCAGGATGGTTTCTGCTCGGCATCCTGCATGTATGTATTGCGGTCAGGTTATGGACACTTCCGCTTTTGCGATGTGATATTTTTGTGTGATGTTATTTAAAAGGTTCCGCTGAAAACCTCGGTAGCAGTACCGGTCATATAGACGCAGTTATCATCTTCGCACCAGTTCAGTTCCAGATCTCCGCCCGGCAAATGAGCCAATACGTTCCTTTCGCATCTTCCGCTAAGCACCCCGGCCACCGCACAAGCGCACGCTCCGGTCCCGCATGCCAGCGTGATGCCGCTGCCGCGCTCCCATGTTCTCATTGTAATTTCATTGGGACCTTCAATTTTTACAAAGTGCACGTTTATTCTTTCCGGAAAAAGCTTATGGTTTTCGATCAGCGGACCGATATGTTCGAGATCTATGTTTTCAACGTTCTCGCAGAAAAATACCGCATGCGGATTGCCCATCGACACGCATGTCATCTGCAGCACCTGGTTGTTAACGTTAATATCCTGATCGACTATATTTTCCATCTCAATGTTCACAGGAATATCCATGCCGTTCAATATTGGCTGGCCCATGTTCACACATACCTGCACGACCTTTCCATCGTTTCCTATTTTCAGTCCTAATGTAAGCACTCCTCTGCCGGTTTCGACTTGCAGCGATCGTTCGAACGTCGCAAGACCCGGCACGGAGAATTCATCTCCTGCCTGGGCTACCTCATGATCGAACGTATATTTTGCGACGCACCTGATCCCGTTACCGCACATTTGTGCTTCCGAACCATCCGCGTTGAACATTCGCATCTTTACGTCGGCTATTTCTGATGGGGCTATCAATATAAGTCCGTCCGAGCCGATCCCGGTGTGCCGGTTGCTTACGACGACGGCTAATCGCGCAGGATCGTCGATCTGCTCTTCAAAGCAGTTGACATATACATAATCGTTACCGATCCCGTGCATTTTTGTAAATCGCATTGTTTTGTCCTTTTATACGTTATCTGCAGGCTTAGCTTACAATATCACCGTCCCGATTGTCAAGAGATTGATTTTGAGCCTGGTCCTGTACGAACTCAATCAGGGGAAATGCTAAGAACGATGTAATAACAACCCTGTATCCTGAAACTGAATACTAATGACTGATTGCCAGCCGCTATAGACCCATTTATTCCGGATCTTCGGGATCAGCCGGTTCGGTTACGGGCTTAACCTCAGCCTCAACCACTTCAGCCTGCGGCTGATCCTTGCGGGTGTTTTGCTCGATCCTGAAAAGTGTCATCAGCAGTTCCATCTTGATACGTGAAATTATTACTATCAGCAGGAACGCTATCGGTGCGGCGATCACGTGAAGCAATCCTATCGCAAAATTTTGGCTGAAAGCTTTTACGAAGATCATTATCCCCACAACTCCTGCTACAAGAATACCGATTATGTACAGGATCGGGATAACCTTCAGCGTGACGAGTTCTTTGAATTCAAAATCTACAAGACTTTTAAAAAAACCTTTATTTTCCATGATCTCTCCTAAACATTTTGGTCCCCGACATTGCACATTAGTCGGCATGGACACTCGATAAGGTCGATTAATACTATTCCTGACAACTGCCTATTATCGCTCTTTAAGTTTGAATAGCAAACTCTTTTTTTCGGGAGTTCATCTGGGCCTTAAGGCGTGCGATGATGGAGGAATGCATTTGAGATACACGTGATTCGGAAAGGTCCAACGTTGCCCCGATCTCCTTCATGGTCATCTCTTCGTAGTAGTACAAAATAATTATAAGCCGTTCCGCCCTGGTGAGCCCCTTTGTCAGGAGCCCCTTAAGGTCACGTTTTTGAACCTCAATAAGGGGGTTCTGGCTTTTCTGGTCCTCGATTATATCGATTTCCCGGACATCTTTATCACCGTCGGAATCGCTGAATTTGTTGCTTAATGATACAAGGCCGGTGGCGTTTGCATCGCGTTGGAGCCTGCGAAATTCATGCATCTCAAGTTCCAGCTCGTCGGCTATCTCATCTTCTGTGGGCATTCTGCCGAGATGGGCCTCAAGTGTCTGAAGGGCACCTTCGAGCTGATGTGCCCGTGATCGTACCAGACGGGGAACCCAGTCCATACTTCTAAGCTCGTCAAGGATCGACCCGCGTATTCTCGGGGTGCAGTAAGTCTCGAATTTTACCTTTCGCTCCGGATCAAATGCGTCTATCGCATCCATCAAACCAAAGATGCCGGCACTGATAAGGTCGTCAAGCTCAACTTTGTCCGGGAGTTTTGCGTAAATACGGTCCGCTGTATATTTGACTATGGGAAGGTAATGCTCCATGATGATATTGCGATTATCTTCGCTCTTGTTCTGAAAAAAGTCTTCCCATACTTCTGCGATGTTATCTGACTGGGTCGTTTTCATATTTACCTCCGTGTAGCCTTTCAACCCTTACTGCAAATATTTCAAAAAATTTTCGTGTTTTTTTCGAGATATACCGATCATTTCTTTTCCGCTGCTTTTATGGTCCTATAAAAATAACTTTTTTTGATTGTTATCCTTATCGACAACTTTAAAGCATATTCTAAGCAATCCATTATCGACCAAATAGCCTGCGAGTTTAGAAAAATATTAAGTTTCTTACAAAGAGCACGTTATTTAATAAGCCGTTCTATTGTTACTGATCGCGATCAATCGAACATTTTTACCGAGTCAGCCTGCTTGTGTTCCAACAGTTCGGTCGCCACTTTTTTATTAAGCATATTTTCAGACAACTTGCCTATCTGAAAATTTATGTATTCCTGTTTGTCTGTTATCAGCAGCTTTTTCGCCTCGTTGTCTACAATCGCGGCTGTTTCAAAGCTGCCTTCCCTGCCAAACCTGATATTATCACTATCGCAAAGTACAAGCCTTTCATTGCGAATGTGCTCAGAAACAGCCACTGTCATTAGTCTTGCAAATCCCTTTATATCGAGGTCCATTGGCAAATAATCGTCATGATCATGGTTCTTGATGTTTCTCGTAAGTACTATGTCCCTGCGATCTGTAAACTCAATGATCTTTTCAAGAACTTCCGTTATGTTATCTGTTTTTGTTACTGATATATCCATAGCTTAAACCGTCCTTACCGCTTCACTCTTAACCGAAGCGAAAAAATATTATTGACGAGAGAAATGCATACGGGATGAATCAGAGAACTAACATCAGATGTTTTAATGATATTATTATTGATCTTGCTTGTCATCCTTGACATCCTTCTGTTTTATTATGTAAAAAAACCGTTGCCAAAAACTAATACGCAACGGTATCTTCAGGTTCTTCTTGTTCCTGATTTTTTAGTATGGCCCTGATCTCCAGCAGGGTCTTTGTCTTTCTAAGTTCCAGTATTTTTGAAAGCCGTTCAAATACGGATTGGTCGTAAAGACGATGTCCGCCTTCGGTCCAGCCGGACTCGTTAATGAGACCCATCGTTGTGTAATTATGAATTGTCTGACGAGTGAAGGGGGTGTAGCGGACCACCTCGCCAATGCGATACAACTTGACAGGTATCTGAAACTCCTTCGTCATTTCCATTTGTGCCATACTCATGAATCAATAAGCCCGCTAATAACTAAGTTTCAAATCAAAAACCCGTAAGGAGTTAAATCAATCTGTCAATAATTCAGTTTCAAATTACAAACACTACTGATCTTTCGTCCTTGTTTTTTGCTATGCAGTTTTGATTTTTGCTGTCCAGCTCTGTTTTTTCTGTGCGGTTCTGCGATCAGTTTTTGCAACGGTGTTAGTTGGGGCAGTTCAAGCAGAACATACTTTACATTTTATAAAACGTAAAATATATGCGGTTGATTGAAAGGTCAACGATTATTTTAAATATTTTTTAATTATTTAAGTATTTTGTCTAAAAGGGGTTAGAGTTGATGTATGGTGGTCTTCTGTAAAAAAACCGATCTTTTTATAAGGATAATTCGATTTTATCGGACCTTTTTGCTTTAAAAATTCGAAGAAGAAACAAAAAATCCCAAGGAATTAGCTGCCGGGGAACAATGAATCTTTGTTGTCAGCGATGAATTCTGATGGTCGACAGAAGATATTTGCAGGGGGGCTGATCGGCTCGCGGGGGAAGCGAGTTTTCAATTTTCCTGCGCATATAAAGCTTACCTGAATCGGGCCATAAGCTTTTGTCTGGATCGGGCTATAAGTATCCTCGAATCAATTTATACGAGTCTTTGGCTCAGCTATAAGCGCAGCGGCAGCATGATGTTGGGCTAGTCGGCGATGAACTCCTCAAGAACCATGTCCAGGGCGAGGTCGAGGTTGTCGGTTATGTTGTATTGGCCGGAGTTTATCTGACGGCGGACCGAAAGGACCTTTTCCTGGCGGATCTCAGGGAGGGTGCTTATTATGCCTAATAACCTGCCGAGTGGTGAGGAGGCCATTGTGTTGTAAACCTTGCCGGCTGAAGGATCTATAAACTCATCGCCGTACTTATAGAGCGAGTCTATCTGACGATCTTTAATGCTGAAAAAGTCGTTTTTTGTTGTAAAGTCTGATGTATTCATAGCTTATCTTCTTTCTGAGACAGTGTGGAAAATTCCATTTTTCGCGCGTGTCTGTCGGCGGCGATAGGTGCGGCCGATACTGAAAGTTGTTGTCCTCAAATCCATTTTTGAGGGATCTGTTACTATTTTTTAAAAGAGTCCGTTTTTTATTGTCGTCCACAATATGTTGTATGCTCTCAAGTTGTCAGCCTTTAGTTGTCTGCGGCTTACAGCATTGATATCGTCAGCAGTGTTAGATTGACTTTAATAAAGAATTGAAAAAAACCGGCGCGTTAAAATCGGTTAAATACGTGTTGTTTGAGAAAATACAGGGTTTGTGATGTTAAAAGGGGGTTTTCACGTTGGTTTTGGCAGGTGCTTATTTTAACATCGGCTGTTGATTTGGGAGAATTGGGCAATACACAATATGTTGTAGAGGAGTAAAATTTTTCGTTTTTTTTCGGATAAATCGGCCTTAGGGT
>JAFGKL010000103.1 GCA_016928585.1 Sedimentisphaerales bacterium | reverse complement strand
ATCCTGCACGACGGCCCGCCATACGCCAACGGCGATATTCACATGGGTCACGTTATCAACAAGGTTCTCAAAGACATTGTCGTCAAATACAAAACCATGGCCGGATATAAGGCTCCATACATCCCCGGCTGGGATTGTCACGGACTGCCTATCGAGGTTAAGGTCATGGCCGAGCTCGGCGAAGAAGCAAAAACAATGACCAAGCCCGAAATCCGCAAAAAATGTCAGAAATATGCAAGCAAATATGTCAAGCTTCAGACCAAACAGTTCGAATCGCTTGGTATCTTCGGCGATTTTAAAAATCCGTATCTGACCTTAAAGCCGCAATACGAAAAGGGAATACTTGAAATTTTCGCAGAGCTGGTCGGCAACGGACTGGTTTATAAACAGTTGAAACCTATCCACTGGTCCGTCGGCTGCGAAACCGCATTGGCCGATGCCGAGCTGGAATATCAGGACGTAACTTCATCGAGCATCTACGTAAACTTCCCAGTTGCAGATGAGTCCAAAGCAAGGCTTGCAGAGCTTGGTCTTTGCAGCGATACCGAGTCGGTGCCCTGCTTTATGATCTGGACAACAACACCCTGGACGCTGGCTGCTAATCTTGCGGTTGCCGTGCATCCGAGACTGGACTATGTGGGCCTGACCTATGAAAAGGACGGCAAAAAGTTTACTTCCATAATCGCAGAGTCAAGATTACAGGCCGTTGTCGATGCAGCGGGCCTGCAGGAAGGACAATACGCTGTCAGCAAAGCCGTAAAGGGAAGCGAGCTGGAAGCCCTGCGGTATGTTCATCCGTTTATCGAAAACAACCCTACAGAAAAGGACGCACATTTTGTCATCAACGCCGAATACGTAACGACCGAAGACGGCACGGGCATTGTTCATATCGCGCCCGGTCACGGTGCCGAAGACTATGTCGCAGGTGTGCAGTACGACCTTGCGGTTTATTCGCCGGTAATGGACGACGGCTGTTATGATGAAACTGTGCCTGACTGGTTAAAGGGCGAAAACGTTTTGAAAGTTGACGGCAAAGTGAACGAGCATCTAAACAGTATAGGCCTGCTGGTTTCCGAACAAAAAATAACGCACAGTTATCCTCATTGCTGGCGAAGCAAGATGCCGGTCATTTTCAGGGCGACCGAGCAGTGGTTCGTAAGTGTTGACAGGGAGATCCCCGGCGGAAAAAGCCTGCGTCAGATGGGTCTCGAGCAGATCGGCGATGTAAAGTGGGTTCCCGTATGGGGCGAAAAGCGCATCCGCGGCATGCTCGAATCGCGCCCGGACTGGTGCATCAGCCGGCAGAGAAGCTGGGGACTGCCGATACCTGCATTCATAACTTCCGAAGGCAAAACTCTTTTGACCAAAGAATCCGTACTTGCCGTCGCAGAGCACGTTGGGCAAAAAGGGTCCGACAGTTGGTTTACGGACTCGCCTAAAGAAATACTCGGCGAGGATTTTCAGCTTCCGGAAGGTTTTTCGTGGGACGACCTTCAAAAAGAAGAAAACATCTTCGACGTATGGTTCGAATCCGGTTGCAGCTGGCACAGCGTAGCCGTAAACGCCGGCTGGGAGGTACCGGTCGATCTGTATCTTGAGGGTTCGGATCAGCATCGCGGCTGGTTCCAGCTTTCGCTTTTGCCGGCACTGGGTTCGATAAAGAAGCCGCCCTTTAAAGCCGTACTTACTCACGGTTTTACCGTCGATGACAAAGGAATGAAACAATCCAAGTCGCTTGGCAACTATGTAAGCGCTCTTGAAGAGATCGAAAAATACGGTTCGGATATTCTCCGCCTTTGGGTATCAAGCGTTAATTACCAGGAAGACATGCGATGCAGCGACGAACTTATCGGCAGGCTCCAGGACGCCTACAGAAAAATAAGGAACACCCTGCGTTACCTGCTTGGCAATATTGACGATTTTGAAACATCTATGAGCATCGATTATAATGACATGCTCCCCATCGATAAATGGGCAATGCAGCAAGCACAGCAGCTTATCGCAAAGGTTCACGACGCATATGAAACCTTCGGCTTCCACCGGGTGTTTAGCCTTATCTACAACTTCTGCACGGTTGAAATGTCCAGCATCTATATGGACGTGCTTAAAGACAGGTTGTATTGTGATGCTAAGGACAGCAAGTCCCGCCGCAGCGCCCAGACCGCAATGCAGAGTGTACTTGATGCCCTTGTAAGAATGCTTGCCCCGGTTCTGGCACACACTGCAGAAGAAGCCTGGGCAGCACTGAAGAATAAGTCTCAGGATGTCGACAGCGTTCACCTGGCCTTAATGCCGCAGGCCGACAAATCCATAGATTTTAATGCCGACCAACCCAAGTGGGACAAGATCATGTGGCTGCGTGACGAGGTGCTCAAGACCCTTGAAGGACTAAGGCAGGATCAAAAAATAGCAAGCAACCAGGAAGCAACCGTTACCGTTACATTCAACGATAAGGAGCTTGTCGAGTATGTAAACCAGATCGGCACGGATGACCTGGCGGCGCTTTGCATCGTAAGCGAAGTTAAGATCCAGGAAGGCGAGAAGTTTAAGGTTGAGGCACAAAAAAGCAGCCATCAAAAATGCGACCGCTGCTGGAACTACTGGCAGTCTGTCGGGACAAACAGTGCATATCCCGATCTGTGTCAGCGTTGTATCGACGTAATATCCTGATCCGATACGATCCGTGTGTCTTCTGCAGGTAAAGGGTGGCGTATTCTGTACAAGATAACCGCTTTTTTAGTTATTACGTAGCCGGCCACTGCTAATATACCCCCGATCAAAAGACCGCCTACGAACATTTCCCACCCGATCTGAGCAAGAAACGGCCCAAGCCCCGACCAGAACTGAGGTTTATAAAAATTCGTTATAAAATTACTAAAAGAAAGCGATTGGGTGAAAGCCTGCATGGCATCATCAAGCTCGGCGCTGCGTGAAAATTCAAATATATCCAACAGTGCACGGCCTACACGGCAGTTCGGGTAATAAATAATTACATAAGTAAACGGATTGCATATCCAGATAGAAATTAAAGAGACAAATTTATTCGCCCTAAAAAGGAACGAAAGCAACGTAACGAGAATGATGTGAAAACCGAATGGCGGCATATATGCAACCAGTATACCAAGCGCCATGCCAAGCGCGATACTGTGCGGCGAATCATCCACATGAAGAATACGATACTTAATAAATCTGAGCACCCGCACCATTGCCCGCTGCCTTTGTCTTCTGGTGATCATTCCGGGCCCGCCCCCCCGTGCTGTCTGCCTAACTGTATTTCGATCTTTTCCAGAACTTCTTCAACAGTGACATTATCTATCGCATGCGAAGAATATGAGCTTTCGATATCGCTGTCTCTTTCAAACGCATCTACTGCTGCTACACAATCGACACGTTTATACGGGCCGACTCGTGAGGGATTTGTTATACCGAAGACCATTACCATCGGAACAGACGCAACTGCCGCTATGTGCCCCGGGCCGGTATCATTGGTCAAAACAAACCCAGCTTTACTCAGAAGGCTTACAAGCTGCGGAATGTTAGTTTGCCCGCACAGATCAATAATTTTTTCATCACAGATCGATACGATCTTTTCAACAAGGGCTTTTTCGCCGGCGGTACCTACCGCAAAAACGGCCAGTCCGAATCGCTTTTTAAGCTGCTCTGCAACGCAGGCATAATATACCCCGGGCCAGCATTTGTACCCGTGTGCCGCCCCTGGAACCAAGACCGCATAATTGCTGCCTTTTATCGCATGCCTTTTAAGAAGTTCGATAACCTGCTTATCAGCCTTGTCATTGACAGCAAGTTTGAATTTTATTTTTTCGTTCCTTGCCCCTGCCGCGACAAGTATCTTGTTGTAATAATCTACCAAGTGAATGTTGTCATTGTCACAGGGAATTCTGTCCGTATAAAAAATACCGGCAAACTCCCGAGCAAGTGACATACCGAATCGTTTTTTGCTTCCTGTTATCCATGAGAACAGTGCCGTTCGGAACAATCCCTGCAGGTCAAAGACGAGATCGAACTTTCCTTTTATAAGTTTTTTGATCAGCTTTACAAGCTCGGCAAAAGCTTTCGGGTCACGCCACCATTTCCCCAGAAGCTTACGATCGAAGATCATTATCTCGTCAAGGTCGGGGTGGCCCTCAAGCAAAGGCGCAAACTCCCGTCTAACGAACCATGTTATATGAGCATCGGGAAAACTGGTTCTAAGTGTCGAAAGCGCCCCAAGTGTTAACGCCACATCACCAAGCGCTGACGGTTTTATTATTAAAATCCTTTTAGGCATAGCTATTCGTGTTTTATTTTTTAGGTTTTTTTATACTGGACCTTACCATCGTCAAAAGCCTGGTCGCTGTTGCAACCCTCTCTGTGTCCTTAAAAAGCCTTTTTCTTTCGCCTTTATCAAGTCCTGTAAGGTTACTATAAATAACAAGTGTTCGCAAGTAATCTGTTCTATTAATGAAAGGATGCCACATCAGCGTTGAAACAAGCTTGCCAAGAGTACGGCATTTCAGGTCCCATCGTGACACGTTTCTTCGATAAGGCTTGATCCCATCCAAATCCAGCAGACTTATTTTGTATCGCCCGTTGCTAGGATCAACAAGAAAGTTTCCCGCTTTCGCGTCACGATGCCACAAGGAATTATTTTCAAGGGCTGCAAGTATTCTGCCGATCTGATCACAAAATTGTTTTTTGATCTTAGTATCCGTAAAATCGATCCTGCCAATGTTTTCTCGGAGAAATGTCAGCATGTCAGTACCACCCTCGACATAGCCTGTAATATATACACTCTGCAGGGTGTTCAGGCGATATTTTTTTTCAAGTGCCGCAAAGGGCATTACGACAGGAACATTTTTTCGCATAAGCTTTATGGCGGTGTTGAAATTTCGCTTTGCTTTTGCACTGCGTAAAGAACGGAAAAACCCTTTAAGGCCGCCTTTTGAAAATTCATTCTTTACTACCACGTTCAGTTTTTTTTCTCCCGGCTGTATCGTTTTGACGAATATCTGCGTATTGCCGTCCTCTTTTATTGTCTTTTCCGTATTCTTCAATAACAAATCGGGCTCGGACAAGCAATCACACCAGCCTTCGACAGATAAACTTCCGCTTGACGGGCCAGAAAGCAAAACATCCCCCGTCCATCCGCCACTTAACGATATCGTCGCTGTCAGCGGAATAAAAAAAACCGTATTATCGCTTTGTTTTTCCATTGAAAAGGGATTTTAAGGGAAAACCGATATTATAGCAAATCAGTTTTGATTCTTTCATTCCATTGATATATGGCTGTATTTGGTATATCATGCCTCCAGGAGATAATATGGCAACAAAAGGACAATACACTTATGAATGGCCCCGACCAATGGTAACCGTGGATGCTATAGTTTTCTGCAACGCCGCCAGCGGCACGAAGGTACTGTTGATAAAACGGGGAAAAGAACCGCATAAGGGCCAATGGGCCTTTCCCGGAGGGTTTCTCGAACTCGACGAAGAGCTCGTTGACGGTGCAAAAAGAGAACTATTCGAAGAAACAGGACTTAAGGGCGTAGAACTTGAACAGTTTCACAGCTTCGGAGACATAGGAAGGGATCCTCGCGGAAGATTGATAACGGTTTCTTTTATGGGATTTGTCGATAGCGAACTGCCCGTTAAAGGCTCCGACGATGCCGAGCAAGCCAAATGGTTCGATATAAACGATCTTCCCGAAAAACTGGCTTTTGACCATGACCTTGTTGCAGAAAAAGCCATCAACACATTGAAAGCAATGAAGACAAAAAAAGACGACGAACTTTCAAAGATCGACCGCCTCAACTGGGCCTGGCGAACTTCAAGAGTTCTTCAGATAGCAAACCGGATCGGAGTTTTTGATGTCTTGAGCAACAAACCGCTGTTCGCCGAGCAGATAAGTTCCAAATGCAAAACTGATGCAGAACTAACCGAAAGACTATTGATGGCCTGTGCGGCTCTTGGCCTTCTTACAAAGGACCGGGGCCAATACCACAATTCGGACATGGCGAATACTTACCTTGTAAAAGGCAAAAAATCATACCAGGGCAACATGATCGCACACTCGTCATGGGTGCGCACAAGGTGGGACGATATCGAAAACACCATCTGCAATGAACCGGCAAACGCAAAAACCAAGCAGCACTATAATTTTATCATGGCAATGGATAACATCGCCAACACATTAAGAATCGACTTTTTCCTTAACAGTATAGACCTTAGCGGCAGAGAATCGCTGTTGGACGTCGGCGGCGGTCCGGGTTCATATTCGATAGCCGCATGCAAAAAATATCCACAGCTAAAAGCTGTCGTTTTCGACCTTAAAGAAACTATAGCTATCGCCAAAAAAGTCATCGACCGCGAAGGAATGGCAAAGCAGGTAGATACGATCGAAGGCAGTTGGGAGGCGAAAACTTACGGCTCAGGCTTTGACGTTGTTCTCTTGTCGAATATTATGCACGGCAAGAACAGCCATGCCCCGATGAAACTTAAAAAAGCATACGATGCCCTGGATCCCGGCGGATTGCTTGCTGTTCAGGAATTCCTGCTCGATGATAACAAGGACGGCCCTTTAATAGCCGCACTTTTTAACATGATGGTTGGAGCTTTCAGCCAAAGTGAATTGATAGAAGTAATTTCTCAGGCAGGTTTTACAAACACAAAAATCGTTTCATTAAAAGAAGACGTCGGCTCCGGCTGGATCACCGCAATAAAGCCGCAGATTTAACCAATAACATAATGGTACTTGATTAAATTATTCAATAGTAATATACTAGAATATAAATTTTTATAGTCGAGGAGGTTAATATGTCCTTTTTTATCCAAAGATGCATCCTTTTGATCGCAGTTTTAGCATTAACATCTGATCTCCAGGCACAGCAGGCAGAGCAAGCATCTGCTCCCGATAAAAAGATCGAAAAGAAAAAAACCGAAGAACTGATCTATCCCGAACAGGTCAAAACGCTAAAACTCGGACAAAGCGCCCCTGATTTTAACCTTATCGGCATCGACGGGAAATATCATACATTAAAAGATTATGACGGCGCCGATGTGTTCGTTGTCATTTTTACCTGCAATCACTGCCCTACCGCACAGGCATATGAAGACAGGATCATTAAGATGGTCGAAGATTACAAAGAAAAATCCGTCGGTATTGTTGCAATATCCCCCAATGATCCAAAGGCGATAAGTCTTGCCGAGCTTGGTTATTCGGATCTGAGCGACAGTTATATAGAAATGAGGGTCAGGGCAAGGCAAAAAGGTTTCAACTTTCCATACCTTTATGACGGCCTCAATCAGAAAGCCTCCGCAGCCTACGGCCCAAAAACAACGCCGCATGTATTCGTTTTCAACAAGCAACGTAAGCTCTGCTTTGTCGGCAGAATTGACGATTCTGAGAAGATCGGCACCGCAAAAGTTCACGATACAAGAAATGCTATCAATGCGTTGCTTGCGGGCAAGCCGGTCCCCGTCAAAGAAACAAGCACCATAGGATGTTCCATTAAATGGTCCGGCAAACGCAAATATGTAAAAGAACAGGAGGACCGGTGGGCAAAGGAAACCGCAACACTAAAACCCATTAAAGCAGACGGGATACAGGAAATTATGGCCAACAGGACCAAAAACCTCAGGCTTGTGAACCTCTGGGCCACATGGTGTGGACCCTGCATTATGGAATTCCCCGACCTGGTCGATCTGCACAGGATCTACCGTAACAGAAATTTTGAACTGGTAACTATCAGCCTGGATGACCCAAGGGCAAAAGAAAACGTAAATATTTTCCTAAATAAATATAACGCCTCATGCAGCAACTATATATACGATTCTGCTGACCAATATGCTGTCGTTGAGGCCATAGGCAACGGCTGGACAGGGACAATGCCTCAGACATTCCTGATAGAACCGGGCGGAAAGATAATATATGACAGGCAGGGAATGATCAATCCGTTCAGGACAAGCAGCAAGATCATAAGCTTTTTGGGAAGATACTACCAATAAGCAGATTCTTTGCCCTCTCAAAACCACCAAAATATGGGTTTATCAGGCCAAAATCCCATTTTTAGCAAGTTGTTATTGACATCTCCAGAACAGTAGTGTATTACAGCATGTTAAATGTGATATACGGTTTCTAAAAAAGGGGTTTCCAGTGCCAAAACCCACACTTTCATCCTATATCAGGGAAAATCTTGGGGTTCTTAGCAACAAGAAAGAACCGGGACCTTATATTACGATTTCGCGCCAGTACGGCTGTGACGGATATGAACTGGGAGACATGCTCCTGAAAAAGGTTAACGAACGATCCGGCAGTCCGTGGAGGCTTTATAAAAAAGAAATGCTCAAGCAGCTTGCCGAAGATACCGGTCTGGCAGAAGAGGTTATAGAAAAAGAACGTCTTTCCAAGCCGTCCCTACTGAAGGATTTTTTCAGGGGCATGAGGCGATCGGGCATACCTGACGGTTATGAGATAAGAAAGAAAATAACGGTGATGGTAAGAACCGTCGCTTTTGAGGGGAATGCGATCATAATCGGCCAGGGAGGAACCGCCGCAGCGGCGGACCTTGATAACGGGCTTAGCATCAGGATCGAGGCTCCAAAGGAATGGAGGATCATAAGGGTAAGCCGAAGAGAAAAGCTTTCACGACAGGCAGCGATCGCAAAAATACTGGAAGTAGAGAAAAACAGACGACATCTTCGGAAGATATACGAAGAAGAAAATAAAAGAGAGCCGGCATTTAACCTGATGATCGACAACTCGACGTTTAACATTGATCAGATCGCCGACCTGATAATTGGTGCAATGGAACAAAAAAACCTTCTGTCGACAACGTAACATTTATAAATGTTCCCAATAGCGGTCCATGTTGGTTATGTCGCAGCGTAAAATAACCGGTTTATCGAGTTTCCCTGCCATCAGTGTCTTATGATGGCATTTTTTAAATACAAGGAATTTGGGTTATGGAACTTATTAAACAAATAAAAGAAGCGGAAACAAACGCAAAACAGATAATCGAGCAGGCAAAGGCAGACGCCTTGCGCATTGCAGAGCAGGTACATCAGGAGCGAACCGAAAAACTCAACCAAGCCCAGGGCGAAAGAAAAAGCGCCATCAAACAGGCTGCTGCACAGGCAGAAAAGTCAGGAGCCGATAAAGTCGAAACGCTTAAAAACGAAGCCAAGCAGGAAATACAACAACTTAGATCTCGGTCAGAAAGCAAAATGAGCGGCTGTGTTGATAAAGTTTTAAATTACCTTAAAGAAAATTAATTCGCGCACCACGTGCGTTTTTTAAGAGGATCTATCTGAAAAATGGCTGTTGCCAAAATGACAAAAGTTATTATTGCGTGCTTTCGCGACCAAGCAAACGAACTGCTTGAAGAACTGCAGAAGGAAGGCATCTTCGAGATACTTGACGCACAAAGGGCAATGGTAAGCAAGGAATGGCCGGAACTCCAGACCGAGATAAAAAAACCCCGCGACCTTGAGGACATGGTCACCAGGCTTCAAAAAAGCATCGATTTTCTAAAAGACAATGCCAAAGAGAAGGACATGACCTCTCTTTTCAGGCCGTTAATCAAGATCGACAAACAAAAATACTCGCAGGTCGTCAGCGGTAAAGAAGCCATCGAGCTGCTGCTTGCAACAGAGCATGCCATTTCGGAATCAGACAGGCTTGAAACAGAGATCGAGAACAAGTGCGGAACCTGCGAAATACTCGCTCCCTGGGAAAATCTCGAACT
>JAFGKL010000102.1 GCA_016928585.1 Sedimentisphaerales bacterium | reverse complement strand
GCACAACAATACCGCGATAAATAATTTATATACTCTTCCTCCGTTCATTCACCTTCCTCCTCACAGCCCCCCAACTACAATCCTTAAAGACATCTCCTCATTCATCAGTTTACGTCATTTTTGATTATATTGTCAAGAATAAAATATTTTTTTATTACTTATTTTTTAAAATTTCTTCCTATTATTTATAGACCCTGTTAACCTTGTTAACAACCCGTTTTTTATTAAAATATTACATATTTACTTTTAGGATCCTAATATCCCTTACATCAATTTTCCCGTCATCATTAAAATCACAAAGATCGTTATACAGGCCAAAAAGAACAGGATCAGGACTGTTTAAATTACCATCCAGTGCCCCCTTCAATATTCTAAGATCTCTGACATCTACTTTTCCGTCAAAATTGGTATCTCCGACAAGCTGTGTCCACGCAGAACCCTCGGTTTGATCATTATAGCAAATCTGCATTAATGGGTCGCCTATAACTACTTCTGCCCAGCTAAGATATGGTATTGCCGTAAACGCTGCTTCAATAAAAGTCAGATCGGCCTTTCCATCACCACTCGAATCGTTGAGTAAATTGTAAAACAAAAATTCATTATCTATAATTGCATCCGAAACAGGCTCAAAAGCATGACCAATAGCAGCACTGCCTCCAATAGCTATAAAATCTACTATTTTCGCCTGGTTCGGGCCAACATTAGTAAACATAGTTACTGCGTTAAAACTCTCGATCGAAGTAAAGACTCCGCCATTTACAACATTGAATAATACATCTCCGTCAGGTCCGCCAGTGATTAAATAGTCTGCTCCGCCGCCGCCATCTCCATTTACTCCGAAAGTTGCCAATAACAAAGCCCCCTGAGGGTCCCATCTATCTGGATAGGCACTTATAAGCAGTTCCAGATCAAACTGGCTGGTTCTATAAGCATTTCGTCTGTCCAGCAAAGCACAAAAACCGTACAAAGACGGCACAACTTCAAAATTCAAACTACAGGGATCCATGGCACCACTGGTAAGAGCAAGGTATCCTGCAGTAAAATCATCTCGTGTTAGTATATATGGAGCATCTGGAGGCTGGTTCACAGAAGCGTCATAAACCCAATAATTACAGGAACAGTCAACATTATAAACTCTATTTTGATCAAGGCTGCTGTTTGGTGAATCATCTAAAACTGCCACTGCTTGTTTTGGGTTGACTCCCCAGGTAAAACTCGAAGCTCTTTTCGCTCTTTCAAGCATTGACCTTACAGAACGAATAGCATTCTTGCCCTCTACCTTGGGCCCGTCCAGTCTGCAAGTAAGATAAATATCACCAGCATGAAAACTTCTGTCAACGGTCCCAAAAGAGATTGGCCAACTTTGCGGCAAAGTACCTTCCATCATAGGGGGCAGCCCTATTGTAGATATCGCATAGTTCCATAGAAAGTTTTTCGTGCCGGGAAATGACTTTTCGAATAAGTCTATGCCGCTATATCTGTAACCTTGATATGGATTTACCATTCTGCCGCAAAGTCCAAACGCTGAATCACCGCAATCGCTGCACCAAAGACACGTAAGTTCAGACTCGACAGAAGCTGCGTCGATCTTATCGTAATGGTCTATAACTGTGTTATAGTTGGATCCTGCAGGATATATTACATCAGAATAGTATGTATCCTCAATGCGATAAGGCATACCTGCGGTAGTAACTATGACCTTGATGGATGTGGTCATATCGTTTGCGATCAGATAATTTCTGACCGGTTCGGCGATAAGGGAATTGTAATCAGCGCGTGTAATGATTTCTTCCGCAGCGGTGCTGCCCAGATTACAACTGTCCACTAGACCTGAAAGGAAAACAACATTGCTTTGTGGTATTTCCGGATGATAGCTAAGATAAAGATCTGCAATATAACGGCTTGTAGGGCTATCCTGATTAACCAATATCAGGATATCCTCAGGCATAACCTGGGCGTTACTGGTAGAGATAAATATAAATACAAAGAGAAGGAAGATAGAAAAAGTGCGAACAGTAAATACGTAATCGCCCCCGTCAGGATTACGACTTCCTCCTTTGGACATTCGGCCTCCAACTCAGCCAAAACAAATTTTTCCATCTATAATATATGCTAAATTAGCGGCGTCTGCGTAAGACAAAACCGCTCATTAATGCAAACAAAGTAAGACTTGCAGGCTCAGGAGTATGAACGGTAATAATATTACTGGAACCGGCCGTATCAAAACTTGCTGTACCTGAAGCAAAATCAAAAGGCGTAAAATCTACCAGATCACCCAGAAGTTCACTGCCGATCGAATATTCAACGGTACCAGCAGCAAGTCCGGTTACCTCAAAAGTGAATATCTCAGTAAAACCTCCAACACCTACCGTTGAAGAGGTATCATCATCTTTAAGTACATAGCCGCTAACTTCCCCGGTCAGTTCGTTTGTACTCGTACTGCTGTCCCAAATATCCACAGGTGCAACAATATTAAAATTTGAAGTGCCAACCACTCCTGCATTGTCAACAGCAAAATCCATCTGCCATAATACAAGGCCATTTGTTCCCGCAGCAACGGGGTCATCAGCCCACGCGCTAACATGAACAACAGTTGTTTGGCCAATCTCTAAAGTTGATTCATCGGCCGCCATTTGGATAACAAGACCGGCCGAACAAGAAATGGACAAAAACATGATTAGTGATACTACCAGCAAAGTTCTCTTCATCGCCCTCAGCTCCTTATCAAAACCCAGCTCGTACTATTTCCGAATCGTTACAATTCAGAAATAATGTACAGACTCCTCCAATAATTTGATAATTATAGCAGACAAATTGAACAATAACAATTAAAAATAAAAAAAATTTGTATTTAAAATCACATGACACGTATTTTTGCTGATAAAAAGGCCATGCAAATTGAGCACTTACCCTCAAGGTATGTCAGGGAAATTAGAATTAAACCAATTGAATTAACAAGCAATTAACAAAAATGGTTAACCTCACTCTCCAAATTTATTGAACCACGCCCTTTTGCAAAAAGGCAATTTCTCCGGCTGGGAGTGTTCTTCAGCAGGAATTCCTATTGGAAGAATAATACGAACTATTTTCCCTTTGGGCAAAGATAGAAGATCTCCGATTTTCTCGGCCCGGCTTTCACGACGAAGCCAACCATCAATCCAAACACTCGCAAGCCCAAGCGCAGTTATCGCCAAAAGCATATTCTCCACCGCTGCAGCACAATCTTCAACTTCAAAAGAAAAACCTTCGTACACAGGTTCCGGGACATTATTAATTATACAAACGATCATAGCTTTGCATTGTTGCATGGCTTTATTGCTGACATGCATCCCCCCGATCTTCTCCAGGATATCTTTATCATCTATAATAACAAAGCTTGTGGTCTGGGCATTCTTGCCGGAAGGAGCTTTCATGCCGGCCTCAACGATTTTTTTCAGATCGTCCCTGCTCACAGGAATATCTTTAAAAGCACCTCTGTAACTGTGTCTTTTTGCTATCGCTTCGAATAATTCCATCGAATATCCCCATCGAAAAAACATTACCAATCTTACAAAATATTAACCGTTAACGGAAAGTCTTGCAAAGATAATTATTAGATACATTGTTTGGTGATTTTCAATAAAAAAGGCCCGCCGGAATACCAGCAGGCCTTTTTAATATCAGAAAACAGTCAAAATACCGTAGCAACCAAGTGCCTGACTTATCACAAAGGTTATGATACATAAATGTATCCCTCTGAGTCTAAGTTATCCCTTAGAAAGGAGGTGATCCAGCCGCAGGTTCCCCTACGGCTACCTTGTTACGACTTAGTGCCAGTCATCG